>JAZFUZ010000132.1:0-6287 GCA_036447475.1 Lysobacterales bacterium
AGCAGGGCCCACCATTTCACACTCTGGTAGTAGCGCAATTGTTTGAATGTGGAATTTGGTGATGCCCACCTACTGCGATTTTGCCATTGGCAATGAAATCCACGGCCCCTACCATGACCGTGTACACGGGTACCCAACCGACCATGAGTCGGAGTTGTTCGAGCGACTCCTGCTCGAGATTAACCAGGCGGGTTTGAGTTGGGACTTGATGTTGAAGAAGCGAGAGGGCTTTCGCGCGGCCTACAGTGGCTTCGTCGTTGACAAGGTGGCCTCTTACGGGGAAGAGGACCGGGCTCGCTTGCTGGATGATCCGGGGATTGTTCGAAACGCCCTGAAAGTCAATGCGGCGATCGTGAATGCCCGCACCATCCTGGCCATGCGCAGCAGCCATGGAGGTTTCGCTGCCTGGCTGCGAGTGAATCACCCGATGAGAAAGGTCGATTGGGTAAAGCTGTTCAAAAAGACCTTCAAGTTTACCGGTGGCGAAATCACCGGTGAATTCCTGATGTCAATTGGCTATCTGCCTTCTGCGCACCGTGAAGACTGTCCTGTTTTCGAGCAAATAGCACTGCTGAATCCACCCTGGATGGAAATCGAATCTTCATTCTGGGAATAAGTACCCGGAGATCCGGCATCTCGAGGAAGGGTAAAACCATACACTGAATACACCGGAAGTGAACCAGGTGTATCACGTGGCACGCCCGTAAGCCCCACCACCAGGAGTTTCGATAATGAAAACATCGCCGGTATTCATCTCGATCTGGGCGCAGGCTGACAACGGGATGGTGCGCCCATCGGCGCGCTGGACCCGGTTTCGACCCACCACCCCGGGCTCACCCCCCGCCACGCCGAAAGGCGGCACATCACGGCTGCTCGAAAGTATCGCTGCCGTCATGGGCTCAAGAAAACGTATGCGACGCACCACGCCGTTGCCGCCGTGGTGCAGTCCCGCGCCCGCACTGCCGGTGCGGATGACAAAGCTTTCCAGCAGTACCGGGAAACGCCACTCCAGGACCTCGGGGTCGGTGATGCGCGAGTTTGTCATGTGTGTCTGCACGGCATCGGTGCCATCAAAATCCGGGCCAGCACCAGACCCACCGCAGATGGTTTCGTAGTACTGCCAGCGCGCATTGCCAAAGGTAAAATTGTTCATGGTCCCCTGCGATGCCGCCAGCATGCCGAGTGCACCGTACAGCGTATCCACGATTCGCTGCGATGTTTCGACATTGCCTGCAACCACCGCGGCAGGGTACTCGGGGTTGAGCAGGCTGCCCTTCGGGATAATGATATCAAGCGGTTTTAGGCATCCGGCGTTGAGCGGGATATCGTCATCCACGAGTGTGCGGAATACGTAGAGCACGGCTGCCTTGCACACCGCAGCGGGTGCGTTGAAGTTGTTTGCTTGTTGGCCTGAGCTGCCGCTGAAATCGATACGCGCCCGACGCTTCGACTTGTCGATGCTGATGCTGACGTGAATAACAGCACCGTGGTCGAGTGGGTAGCTGAAGCTGCCGTCTTTGAGCACGTCAATCACACGCCGCACGCACTCCTCCGCATTGTCCTGCACATGGCCCATAAAGGCGCGCACGGTTGCAAGACCATAATGATCGATCATTTTTCGCAAGCCCTGTACCCCGGCTTCGTTCGCGGCGATTTGCGCCTTGAGATCGGCGACGTTCTGGTCCGGCTTACGCGCCGGGTACTGGTTGGACGCGAGCAAGTCTCGCAGCTCCGCCTCGCGAAACTGACCCGCATCCAACAGCTTGAAGTTGTCGAACAATACGCCTTCCTCCTCGATTGAGCTGCTGTTGGGCGGCATCGAGCCTGGTGTAATCCCGCCGATATCGGCGTGATGCCCGCGTGAGCCGACATAAAGCAGGATGTGCTCTCCGGCATCATCATAAATAGCTGTAATCACGGTGATATCAGGCAGGTGAGTGCCGCCGTTATAAGGCGCGTTGACCACGTAGGCGTCACCCGGTTTCATGGTGTTGGCACAATGCCTGATAACGCTTTGCACACTCTCGCCCATGGAGCCCAGGTGCACCGGTATGTGCGGCGCATTCGCCACCAGCTCGCCGTGCGCATCAAAGATCGCACAGGAGAAATCCAGACGTTCCTTGATGTTTACGGAGTGGCTGGTATTTTGCAAGGTCGTGCCCATCTGCTCCGCAATAGACATAAACAGATTGTTGAAGATCTCCAGGCGCACAGGGTCTACCTGCGTGCCCACCGCGGCCATTCGCGCAAGCGCTGAAACACGGGTCAGTACCAGATGATTGCGCTCGGTCAAACGTGCGCACCAACCCGGTTCGATCACAATCGTGCTGTTCGCCTCGATGATGATCGCCGGGCCTTCGATGAGATTACCCAGCGGTAGCCGGTCACGAGAAAAGACCGGCGCTGTGAACGACTCCTCACCGTTCTGGCCAGCATTGACGGTGTATATGTCTGTGTGCGCAAGCGCCTCACCCGTTCGATCGTGACCGCCTTCCTGCCATTGCGTATCGCCGGTCAGCTCATCACTTATTTCTCCGGCGCCGATCACTTCCACTGAAGCCGTCTCGACGATTAACGATCTGTCTGTATGAACAAATCCGAACCGTCGGCAATGGACCGATTCGAAGCTGGCACCCATGGCTTCCCGACTGCCGTAATCCACCGGCAGTGCCGTATCGGTGCCGTCGTAACGAATGTGGAGCTTGCGTACGAGGTTTATGTTTTCTTCATCGACGCCCTGAGCCTGCATCTCGGCGCGTCCCGAGCGTTCGATGGCGCCAAGAACCCGCTCCAGCTCCGGCATCAGAGCATCATTCAAAAGTGCCTCCACGGACTGCTCGCGCATGAGCCGCCGGTCGGCAAGACCCATGCCGTAAGCCGACAAGACCCCCGCATAGGGATGGATCAGAACGCGTGAGATTCCAAGTGCATCCGCAACCAGACAGGCATGCTGACCGCCCGCGCCGCCGAAGCAGCTAAGCGTGTACTTCGAAACATCGTAGCCACGCTGCACCGATATCTTGCGAATCGCGTTGGCCATGTTGTGCACGGCGATTTCGAGAAATCCGTGTGCCACCTGCTGTGGTGTGCGGGTATCCCCGGTGGCGGCCGCAATCTGTGCAGCCAACTTGGAAAATGACTGATGCACCACTGCCGCATCGATTGGCAAGTCGCCATTGGGGCCAAACACCTGCGGGAAGTAGCGTGGAACGATCTTGCCGAGCATGACGTTGCAGTCGGTAACCGTCAGCGGTCCACCTCGGCGATAGCAGGCCGGACCGGGCCTGGCGCCGGCAGACTCCGGCCCGACGCGATAGCGACTGCCGTCAAAACGCAAGATGGACCCACCTCCGGCCGCGACCGTATGGATGTACATCATTGGTGCGCGGATGCGAACCCCGGCTACCTCGCTCTCGAAGGTGCGTTCATACTCACCCTCGTAATGCGATACGTCGGTCGATGTCCCACCCATATCGAAACCAATAATCTTGTCAAACCCGGCCGCAGTGCTGGTGCGTACCGCGCCGATCACACCTGCGGCCGGCCCCGAGAGGATGCTGTCCTTACCCTGGAAAAACCGGCTGTCAACCAGGCCGCCGTTGGACTGCATAAACAGCAAACGCGTGCCGGCCAGCTGGCTGGCGATGCTGTCGATATAACGCCGCAAGACCGGCGACAGGTAGGCGTCCACCACCGTGGTGTCGCCACGACCGACCAGCTTCATAAGCGGACTGACCTGGTGGGAGGTGGACACCTGGGTAAAACCGATCTCCCGCGCAAGGGCGGCAATACGCTGCTCATGCGCGGGATAACGGTAGGCGTGCATGAATACAATCGCGGCTGAGCGGATACCCTGCTCCCAGGCATAGGTCAAATTCGTGCGGGCGCCATCAAGGTCCAGCGGAACAAGCTCTCTGCCATCTGAGCTGTAGCGTTCGTCAACTTCAACCACCTGTTCAAACAACAGATCCGGCAACTCGATGCGCAGCGCGAATATTTTCGGCCGGTTCTGGTAAGCGATGCGCAGTACATCGCGAAACCCCTTTGTGGTGACCAGCACAGTGCGGTCGCCTTTGCGTTCGAGCAGGGCGTTCGTCGCCACCGTGGTGCCCATCCTGACGGACTCGATCAGCTCCGCGGGAATCGCTGCATCGGCTGCAAGACCAAGCACATCACGCACACCCTGCAGTGCGGCATCCGGGTAACGCTCGGGATTTTCCGACAGCAGCTTGTGTGTGCTTAAGGTACCGTCGGGGTGGCGCGCCACCACGTCGGTGAATGTTCCGCCGCGATCAATCCAGAATTGCCATTTTCCTTGCCCCATGTTCATCTGAGCCTTCTATCGCTACCCGTGTTTGAAGTATATCCTCTGGACTCTTGTGATCCATGAAAGGACCGCCTGTGGGGATTGACGGCCCAATTTAGTCTATCCTAAACAACTTTAACACCAGATCAGGCGCTAACATCATGCAGCACAAATGCCTGCGGACCGGGTTCATACTTTGTTGGTTCTTTTTGCCTGCTCAGCAGGTATTGGGCAGGGATGCACAGCCCGGTTCGGACGACTTCGAGGAAGTTGTGGTTTCTGCAACTCGAATTCCCACCGACATCACGGATCTTCCATTTGCGGTCGGGCGCGTGGGCAGGGAAGAGATACAGTTTGCACGCCAGCAGTTGGGGCTGGATGAAGCCCTTGCCACGATTCCCGGCCTGTTCTTCCAGAACCGATACAACTTTGCCCAGGACCTGCGCATCGCGATACGCGGCTTCGGGGCACGGGCCAATTTTGGCATTCGCGGCATCCGCATCTTTGTCGATGACATTCCGCTGACTCTGCCGGACGGTCAGGGCAGTGTAGATGCCATTGATCTGGGCTCAGCTGAGCAGATTGAAGTGATGCGCGGGCCTTTCTCGGCCGTCTACGGTGCAGCATCCGGGGGGGTGATCAATATCCGCACGGAAGACGGACCAGAAGTTCCGTTCGTTTCGAGCAGGGTGAACCTCGGCTCCTATGGCTATCGGCAGGTCCAGGCCAAGGCCGGTGGCCGGAACGGTCCCTGGAACTGGCTGGTCAATGTGTCCACAACCCGGCTTGATGGCTACCGGGATCATTCGCAATATCGCAGCGATTTGCTGAATAGCAAGTTTCGTTACCAATTCAATAATGGGTCCTTGGTGACCTTGCTCATCAGCGCGGTGGATCAGCCCCAGGCACAGGATCCGGGTGGCCTGAACGCACGTGAAGTCGCTGGAGACCGCCGGCAGGCCGCTCCACGCAACCTGCTTTATAAGGCCGGCGAGTCCCTGGATCAACAGACCCTGGGCCTGACCTGGCACAAAGACGTCAATGAAAACCAGGTGTTGATGCTCAGGGCTTACCACGTTTCGCGGGATTTCAATAACCGCCTGCCTTTCGCTGTGAACAGCAACGGGCAGGGTGGCAGCGTGGACCTGGACCGGAAATTCGCAGGGCTGGGTGGCCACTACCGCTGGACATCCGATTTGGGGGGTAGCCGGGGAGGAAGGACCAACCAGTTTGTGCTGGGCTTTGATTACGATGCGCAGCGAGATCTCCGCCAGCGCTTGGCCAACAATCAGGGCACGCTGGGCGACCTGACCACCAAGCAGGACGAGGATGTAAGCACATCGGCCATCTATATCGAGGACGCTTGGGATATCACCCGGAATTTCGCCTTGACCCTGGGCGCACGTTACGACGAGGTGGACTACAAGGTGACGGACCGCACCGGCAGCGGCGGCTCTGGCCAGGCAGAATTCACCCGATTGAGTCCAATGGCCGGCCTGCTCTGGAGCATCAAACCAGGCATTAAGTTGTACGGGAATATTTCCCGCTCGTTCGATCCGCCTACGACCACCGAACTGGCCAACCCAGAGGGTTCCACCGGTTTCAACCAGGAGTTAGGCCCGCAAACGGCGACCAACTATGAGCTGGGCTTGAAGGGCCGGTTGGTGGCCAGGGCCCGCTATGAACTGGCCCTGTTTCATATCGATGTCAGGGATGCCATTGTGCCGTTCGAGCTGGCCGGTTCAGGGCAGTCCTTTTTTGAGAATGCCGGCCGATCGACCCATCGTGGTCTGGAAGCTGCACTTTCCATGGAGTTGTTGCCGGGTCTGACGGGTTCGGCCACCTACACCTGGTCGGATTTCACGTTCGACGAGTTCCAGGGTGTGGATGGTGAAGTCTTTAGCGGCAACACAATTCCCGGCATTCCGGAGCACCTGTTCAACGTCGCCCTCGCCTGGTCACATTCTTCCGGGTTTTACGC
>JAZFUZ010000133.1:0-26908 GCA_036447475.1 Lysobacterales bacterium
GACGATCAGGAAAATCGCGGAAAGCCGGGTGAACAAGCCCAGCAGGAGCATCACTGCGAAGATGAGTTCACCCCAGGTAGCAGCCATCCAGTTAAGATCCTGGCTTATGGAACCGAACGGCCAGGGAAAACCCTTTTGCCAGTCAGCCCAGGGAATCTCGGCAAACCAGTTTTGGCCATGCAGCTTTTCGCTGCCCGATTCCCAGAATTCCCAGAACATGATCAGGCGCAGGAGCAACGGCCATACGTAGTTTCCACCGGCATGCAGCCGGGCTGTCAGGTTGTCGTAGAGGCTGAACATCCGGTTTTTCCGCAGTAGATCATGTTAAGTCCGACAGGCTCCTCGGGTGATGGTCAGGCTGGCCGGGTACCGAGCAGGACATCTTTGTTGCTTAAATCTTGCAGCAGCTTTTTGCCGTTAGCGATAACTACGGATGGATCCGGATGATTGATTCTGTTTGCGACTTCGGTCAGCAATTCAAGACCGGTGAGGCCGCGGTTTTCTTGCAAGAGATTCAACAACAAACGTGAAACATCGTTTAATTGCATGAATTTCACTTTGTCGCTGCGGTCCCGGTAGACCAGGATATGCGTAGCCTCCTCGGGCGGGGTTTCAGGCTGGAAACCGGGCCTGATCCTGTGCACCGGATAACGGTAACTCAATGGCCAGGCCAGCGGGGAAAGCACCGGAACCTCCTCCATCAGATTGCCTGTGCTGTTGGCTACGGTGTCTTCCAGTTCGTTTTCATCCATTGAAAGGGCCAACTCTACCCATTCATAGTGCGCCAGCTCCAGTAGAAACGGCGGGTCGCCGGGCCGGTCTTGCCGCTGGTCCTGGAGATAACGCAGGAATTCCTTTGGTAATTCCGGAAACAGCGGCGTATGGCAGCGGTGTTCCGCATAAAAATCCCGCGCCAGTTGCCGCCATGCCTGGTCATCGTACAACTGGCGTAACACGGGAAAATTGCTGGCGAGAAATTTGTTGATGTTGTTGAAAAAAAGCTGGCGATAAATGTCCATTCGCCGGTCTTCGACATCCACAGGAGCCGCCTGGTTTTCCGGGTCCCGGATGTGGGCCGCGAATGCGATCTGCAGCGATCGCAGGTTTTCAGGCTTGTTTGCGGTATTCGGATGCGTCGACATGGTTTTGCCACTTGTGCTGGATTTTGGCGATATGCCGGACTTCGGCCATCAGTTCCTCGACCGCTGGAATATTGAAGTCTCGTTCCAGCAGCGTGGGGAATACGCCGAAGGCCTCGTAGGCTTTATCCAGCAGGTCCCACACGCTGGGAATGACCTCCGCGCCGTGGGTGTCCACGATCAGGTCCTCCGCCTCATTATAGTGGCCGGCAATGTGACCATAAGCGATCCGGTGTCCCGGCAGGTTGTGCAGGAATTCAACAGAATCGTAGCGGTGATTGACGCTGTTGACGTAAATGTTGTTTACATCGAGCAGCAGATCGCAGTCCGCCTCGTCCAGCACCGCGTTAATGAATTCGATTTCACTCAATTCCGAACCCGGTGAAGCGTAATAGGACACGTTCTCCATTGCGATGCGACGCTCGAGGATGTCCTGGGTGCGACGGATACGCTCCGCTACGTGCTGCACCGCCTCATCGGTAAAGGGGATGGGCATCAGGTCGTAAAGGTGTCCGTCGTCGGTGCAATAGCTCAGGTGCTCGCTGTAGTAGCGAATCTGGTGCTTGTCGAGAAACTGACGCACACGGTGCAGGAAGGTTTCATCCAGCGGTGAAGGACCGCCTATGGACAAGGACAGGCCGTGGCAAACAAAAGGCAGGCGGTCGGTAAATTCACGGAAAGACCGGCCCAGGCGGCCGCCGACGTTGATCCAGTTCTCCGGCGCGACCTCCATGAAATCCACTTCTTCCAGGTCATGATTGAGCAGCGGGCCCAGCAGGGCCCGCCTCAAACCAAGTCCAGATCCCTGAACGGGAAAGTTGTCGGAAGTCACGGGATCATGCCTGCCTGGTTGCGGCCGGACGGATCGACGGTCTGGCCGCGCTCTTGTCGCGGTTCGCTTATCAGTCCTTATCACCACCGCATTTGCCTTCCTCGGCTTTCATGTGATCGCTGCCGCAAGAGCCTTCTTCACCTTTCGCCTCTTCTTGTGTTTCGGCCTTGTCGCCGCCGCAAGAGCCTTCTTCACCCTTGTCTTCGCCACAAGAGCCTTCTTCGCCCTTGTCTTCGCCGCACGAGCCTTCTTCACCCTTGTCGCCGCCACATTTGCCTTCACCGCATTTGCCTTCTTCACCTTTGTCTCCGCCGGCCATCAGGTAACCGCTGTTGAGATCAGTGCTTGCAAAAGGATTGTCGTCAGCTACTACTATGCTTGAGAAGGCAAGCGATGCAACGAATGCAACGCCTACGGCAGCAGCTATTGGTTTAATAATCATGGTTTTGTTAGCCATTGGTTGGAACCTCCGAGTTCATGTGTTCGGGCCAAGACGCCCTCAGTTGGTGTATTTTGTGCACAATGTGCAGGTGATTCTGTTAACTGGCTTATTTGCCCGGCAAAAAAACGCAGTCGTTTGTCGAGTCGCGCTACAGCCCATCAATATTGGTGGCATTTTCAAATATCAGCGCGATTTCGGGGCAGTAGACCGGCATCCGGCCCGGATTATTACACCTGGAAAACTAAATCTCGGAAAACAGTACTCCGTCAAGCTGCTCGTGTTTTGTTTCTGAAGCTGCAAAGATTCCGCACAATGCACTCGGGACAGTTGGGTTTGCGGGCTTTGCAGGTATACCGCCCGTGGAGTATCAGCCAGTGGTGGGCGTCATGCAGGTACTCTTTCGGTACGGCTTTGAGGAGTTTCAGTTCTACCTGAAGCGGCGTTTTTCCCCGGGCCATTCCGGTTCGGTTAGCAACTCTGAAGATGTGGGTGTCCACTGCGATGGTTGGTTGGCCAAAGGCCGTATTGAGGACAACATTGGCTGTTTTTCGTCCGACACCCGGCAAGGCCTCCAGTGATTTCCGGTCGCTCGGAACTTTCCCGCCGTGTTGTTCCAGCAGGATTGCGCAGGTTTTGATGATGTTGGCCGCTTTCAAATTGTACAGGCCGATGGTGCGGATGAAACTCTTCAACTCGTCTTCACCCAGATCCAGAATGCTGCGCGGAGTATTGGCGAGGAGAAAGAGTTTCCTGGTCGCCTTGTTCACACCGACATCGGTGGCCTGCGCGGAGAGAATGACGGCGGTCAGGAGTTCGAACGGGCTATTGTATTCAAGCTCGGTTTCCGGCTTGGGCATATTCGACTTTAGGCGCTGGAAAAATTCTTTCCGGTCTGCTGGCTTCATCTAGAGTGGCATCCTGCGCTAGGAATTCTTCGCTGTTTGTCCGCCGGAGACTTGCCGCATCGTGTGGCGGGTATCCAGCCAATTCTTTCCTGCAATCAGTAAGCCGAGACTGATAAACGCTCCCGGTGGAAGCATGGCCAGCAGGAAACCGGGATGATTGGGGATGATGGTTAACTGCAGCGATGCACCCAGGTCTCCAAACATCAGCCCGGCCTGGCTCATCAGTGTTCCGCGTCCGATGACCTCCCTGAGTGCGCCCAGGGCGACCAGGGCCAGGCAGAATCCAAGACCGGTAGCGAGTCCGTCCGTCACGGAGGCCAGGGGTGGGTTGCGTGAGGCAAAGGCCTCGGCTCTGCCGATAATAGCGCAATTGGTCACGATCAGCGGGATAAAAATACCGAGCACGCGGTAGAGGTCATACAGCCAGGCATGCATCAGGAGTTGGATCACAGTGACCAGCGAAGCAATGATCAGGACGTAAGCAGGAATCCGGATTTCCGGTCGCAAGAGACCACGGGCCAGCGAAACTGCCAGGTTGGAAAAAACCAGGGTCAGGATTGTGGCCAGGCCCAGTCCGAGGCCGTTGACGACCGTGTTGGTGACGGCCAGCAGCGGGCAGAGCCCGAGCAACACGACGAGACCGGTATTTCGATGCCAGATACCATCTGCAAAAATCTGTCGGTAGCTGGCGTTGCTCATGTTTTTTCTCCGGGATCAGATTCCGCGGGTGACTCGAACAGGAATGATTTGTGGTCGGCAAAAAACTCGAGGGCCAGCCGTACGGCTTCGACCACCGCCCGGGGCGTGACGGTCGCACCGGTAAACTGGTCAAATTCACCACCGTCACGCCTGACTGCCCAGCCGTCCGGCGGCGGCTTGTCCAGGGCGCGGCCGAAAAACCCCAGGATCCAGTCGTTTTTTTCGACTTCTATCGCGTCGCCCAGCCCGGGAGTCTCCTGGTGGGATGTGACCCGCACACCGCATAGCGTACCATTTTCGTTGATACCGACCAGAAGGTTGATCTTCCCGTTATAGCCGTTCACTGCCGCGATCTTCAAGATCACCGCCACTGCTTTTCCCTCCAGCCGGGCACGGTAGGTGACGACCGTCTGACCTCCGGGGAAATAGAACTCATCCTGGAAGGAAAACAGGTCCTGCTGAAGCTCATTGTCATAAAGGTCAGGACTGATGAGCTGTCCCAGTTGGTCGAGAATGGCCTGCTTTTCCTGTTCGGCGATGGGTGCTTTCGTCAGCCTGTCGACACCAACCAGCAAAGTGGTTCCCAAGACAGCTACCAGCGCCAGGGAGGCTGCACTGCGGAATATGCTGTTGCGGGCAGAAAGCATCAGATTTTAATCTCAAAATTCGACTTCATGAATGGATCACAGCTTCCTTAATGTCCGAAAATTCGCGGGCGCGTATAGCGGTCGATCAGTGGTGCAGCCATGTTCATCAGCAGAACGGCGAAAGCGACACCATCCGGATAGCCGCCCCAGCGCCGGATACTCAGGGTGATAATTCCCACGCCCACGCCAAAAATCAGGCGCCCGCGGGTGCTGGTGCAGCCGCTGACCGGATCAGTGGCTATGAAAAATGCACCCAGCACCAGGGCACCTGAAAATACGTGTTGCAGCGGGACAGGATTGCTCCCGGGGTCGATCAGGTAAGCGATCAGGCCCAGAGCCACTACGCTGCCGATCATCATCACCGGCACATGCCAACTGATGATTCTGCGCCACAGCAACCAGAACCCGCCAAGCGCATACAGGTTTGCGATCCATTCCCAACCCAGACCACCAAAGTCCCCGAAAACAGGTGATTGCCTGGCTTCGGACACCATGTGGCCAGATGAGACACTGCTGCGGATGGCATCCAGCGGTGTGGCCTCGGAAACCATGTCCCAGGTCAGGCCAAGCGGTAGCTTGCCCGTGAAAACCGTGCTGAACACGTCTCCGATGGCCAAGCTATGGGACGCTATCGATGTTGGCGGCATCCACAGTGCCATGACCTGCGGAAAACTGATCAGCACAACCCCGTAGCCAACCATGGCGGGATTGAACATGTTTTGCCCCAAGCCTCCATACAGATGCTTGGCCACCACGATGGCGAATAACATGCCGACCAGGGCGACCCACCAGGGTGCCAGCGGCGGCAGGCACAAGGCAAACAGTACGGCGGTAACGACAGCGCTCCAGTCGCCGAGAAACTGCTTCAGGGGTTGCTTCCTCGCTTTCAGCATCAAGGTTTCGAAAAGCAGGGCAAAAATAACCGCCAGCAGGATTTGAATGAGGATGGCGGGACCGAAGAACCAGGTGTAGGCGATGATTCCCGGCAGCAGAGCGTAGAGTACCTGCTGCATCACGCCGGCGACCGTCGACTGAGCTGGGAAATGTGGCGCCGCACCCGTGTCAAAATTGCGGATCATTCGTTCCGTCCCTGCCGGGCACGGGCGCGGCTGATGGCTTCGGTGAGCTTTTTCTGTTTCTCCGCGTCATCCTTGAAGGCACGTTTTTTTTCTTTCATTCGCTGGCGGCGCTCCTGCTTGATGCGCAACAGGCGGGCATCCCGTGCTTCGTGCCTGTGTTTTGCCGTTTTCGCCTGGTTTCGTTCGACTGCGAGTGAGCGCAGTTCAGATTTCCCAAAACGGAACCACTCGACCAGGGGAATATGGCTGGGGCAGACGAAGTCACAGCAACCGCACTCGATGCAATCGAAGAGCCCGCAGTCTTCAGCATCAATCCATTGTTCGTTTCGGATCAGCCAGTCCAATTGCTGTGGAAGCAGCACAGCCGGACAGACCCGCGCGCATTCGCCACAGCGGATGCAGGGCATCTCGGCCTGGGGCGGTTGGATATCAAGCTGCGTGAGTGCCAGGATGCAGTTGGCTGCCTTGATCACCGGGTTGTCGTCCGAGTTCAAAGCGTATCCCATCATGGGTCCGCCCAATACCAGCCTGGCTGCATCTTTCGTGTATCCGCCACACCGTTCGACCAGGTCCGCTATCGGGGTGCCGATACGCGCCACCAGGTTGCGGGGTCTTGTGATGCCGTTACCCGTAATAGTTATAATCCGATCGATCAGAGGTTTTCCCTCTACCACGGCCTGTGCGACGGCAGAGGCGGTGGCTACGTTCTGGCACAGCAATCCCAGGTTGGAGGGCCTGCCCCCGGCCGGCACTTCGAGACCGGTGAGAACCTGAATCAGTTGTTTTTCCCCACCTTCGGGGTAAATGGCGGTGACCCTGACGATCTCAATGTCGTTATCGCCAGTGCTTTTGACAGCCTGTTTCAGGGCGTGATTAGCGGCGCCCATCTGCTCTTCAATGACGATGACTGTCCTGGTGGCCCCGACTGCCTGCTGTAGAATCCTGGCGCCGAGTATGATCGAGTCCGGCTGTTCACGCATCAGCATTTCGTCGCAGCTGATGTAGGGCTCACACTCCGAACCATTCAGGATTAAGGTATGGATGCCTCGCTTGATTGCTTCATCGGTTTTGAAAGCGGTGGGGAAAACAGCGCCACCCAGGCCGACGATGCCCGAGTTCCTGATCTTCTGTCGCAACAGGGCCGGGTCTGCATCAGGCCAGTCGGTGAGCGACTCGAGCTCTTTCCACTGATCCAGCCCGTCGGGCTCGATCACGATACACCATCCATCGGTGCCGGAAGGATGACTGATTGGCCGTCGGACCACGGCTTTCACGACCCCCGAGCTTGGAGCATGTACGCAGCCGCTGCCCAGGTGGGCGAAGCAGCCGATCTCATCACCCTTAAGGATTTTTTGCCCCACCACTACCGTGGCTTCCGCCTCCTTGCCGTATTGCTGCAGCAGCGGAACAAAGAAGTGCTCAGGCAAAGGTGTGCTTGCCACAGGGGTTTCACAGGATATTTTTTTGTTGTGATGTAAGCGGAGTCCACCATGGAAATGGTGTAGCTGCTCTGCGACGTTACGCGCCTGTTCTGCCTGGTCGATGTGCATCAGTGATGACTTGCAGGCAGTATTTCATCGCCCATCAACGCTGCCCCGGATACTGCGGGTTGGGGTTTTGACCACCGCCAATCGCCTGCATCCGGATACCGGACCACCATATCGATGCAATCGACCGGGCAGGCGGGAAGGCACAGGTCGCAGCCAGTGCATTCGGACTCAATAACCGTATGCATCTGTTTCGATGCGCCGAGGATTGCATCTACCGGGCAGGCGTGGACACACAGAACGCAGCCGATGCAAGCCAATTCATCGATAACTGCCACTGCTTTTGCTTGTTCCTCACCGTTTTCGGGGTTAAGAGGCATGGACTCAATACCAAGCAAATCCGCCAGTGCCTTGATACCGGTTTCCCCGCCTGGTGGACACTGGTTGATATCAGCCTCCCCGTTGGCGATGGCTTCGGCATAGGGCCTGCAGCCCGGGTAATTGCACTGGCCGCACTGCGTTTGGGGCAGGATGGCATCGATCTGGTCTATGACCGGATCGGATTCGACCTGAAATCTTCGTGCCGCCCAGCCGAGCCCGAGACCGAACAGGCCGCCGAGGAAAGTGATTGAGAGGATAGCAGCGAGCACGTCAGAGTTTCGCCAGGCCCGTGAAACCCATGAACGCCAGTGCCATCAGGCCCGCCGTGATCAGGCCGATGGGGGAGCCCCTGAAATGAACAGGAACGTCAGCGAAGGCAATCCGTTCACGCATCGCGGCAAACATCACCAGGACCAGCCCAAAGCCGGTTGCTGCTCCGAAGCCGTACAGTGCAGACTGCAACAGGTTATGTTGCTCCTGTACGTTTAGGAGCGCGATGCCCAGTACCGCGCAATTGCTGGTAATCAGGGGCAGAAAAATACCCAGAATCCGGTAGAGCAGTGGGCTTGTTTTGCGGATAATCAGTTCAGTCAATTGCACCACGACGGCAATGACGAGAATGAAGCTGAGGATTGACAGGTATTCCAGTCCCAGTGGTTGCAGCAGGTAACGGTTGAGCAGGTAACTGGACACCGAGGAAACCGTCAACACGAACATTGTGGCCACGGACATGCCGATGGCGCCTTCCAACTTGTTCGAAACACCCATGAAAGGGCACAGCCCGAGGAAGCGGACCAGAACAAAATTATTCGCCAGCACCGTGCTGACCAGTATCAGCAGATATTCGGTCATATTAGGGCTTCGTAGCTGCGGGTTTCAGGGACTCCCTGGAGTCGTTGACCATGGCCTGGATCTTGAGCGGGTCAATGCGCGTTATCAGGGGCTGAAAGGTATTGACCGGGACATCCAGCATAGGCTGGTCAAGTGCGCGCCAGTCGTGAACGTCCTGGCCCAGGAAAGCCTCAGCCTTGTGCGCGGTAAACGGCAGGACCGGTGCCAGATAAGTAATCAAAACCCGGAACAGGTTAATGCCCTGTGTGCAGATCCCATGAACCTGTTCCTGCCGGTCTTCACGCTTGATCTGCTGCCAGGGTTTCTCATCATCGATGTATCGATTGGCTGCGTCCGCCAGCGACATGATTCGGCGGACGGCGGACTGGTAGTTGCGCCCCGCAAAGTCCGCTGCGATGGTTTCTCTCGCCTTGATGAACGAGTCGTAGAGTTCCGGTGCAGGCAGGTTTCTGGACAGCCTGCCACCGAATTTGCGCTGGATGAAACCCGCACAGCGGCTGGCAATGTTGACTACTTTACCGACGACATCGGAATTGACGCGTTGGACAAAATCCTCGAAATTCAAATCTATGTCTGCGGTTCCCGGGCCCAACTTGGCGGCAAAGTAATAACGCAGGTAGTCCGGGTTGAGGTGGTGGAGATAGGTGCGGGCCTTGATAAACGTGCCCCGCGACTTGGACATCTTGGCACCGTTCACCATCAGGAAACCATGTGCATAGACCGCAGTGGGTGTTCTGAAACCGGCGCCCATCAGCATTGCAGGCCAGAACAGGGTGTGGAAATAGACAATATCCTTGCCAATGAAGTGATAAACCTCGGCTTTGGAATCCACGCCCCACCAGTCATCGAAGACCAGGCCTTCGCGTTCGCACAGTTCACGGAAACTGGAGAGGTATCCGATCGGGGCATCCACCCAAACATAAAAGTACTTGTCTTGAGTGCCGGGAATTCGGAAGCCGAAATAGGGTGCATCCCGTGAAATATCCCAGTCCCTCAGGCCATCGTTAAACCATTCCTGCAACTTGTTCGCGACCTCGTTCTGCAGCGCTCCGGAGGACACCCAGTCTTTCAATGGTTGCTCAAATTTGCTAAGCCGAACAAAATAATGTTCCGATTCCCGCAATACCGGCTTACCGCCGGAGACCGCTGAACGTGGATTGATCAGGTCGGTTGGCGAATAGGTACTGCCGCAGGCTTCACAATTGTCGCCATATTGGTTTTCCGCGCCGCATTTGGGGCAGGTGCCCAGGACGAAGCGGTCAGACAGGAACATTCCTTCTCCTTCATCATACAACTGCTTGATGTTGCGGCGCTCGATGTAACCGCCTGCCTTGAGTCGCTGGTAAATTTGCTCGACCTGTTGCCTGTTGTATTCACTGTGGGTGGACGAGTAGTTGTCGAAACTGATGCCGAAATCAAGGAAGTCGGTTTTGTGTTCCTCGTTCATCCTGTCGATGAGTTCTTCCGGTGTCGTTCCTTCAGCCCGCGCCGAAAGCATGACCGGTGTGCCGTGGGCATCATCCGCCCAGACGAAGTAACATTCGTGGCCCTGAGAACGTTGAAAACGCACCCAGATGTCAGTCTGTATATATTCCAGCATATGCCCGAGGTGAATCGCACCGTTGGCATAGGGCAGTGCGCTGGTAACCAGGATTTGTTTCTTTTTATCTGTCATGTTCTGTCATTCAGATTTCAGGGTTCACCACAGTTTTGTTGACTGAATTGGGAATTATGTCACGACCGCTGCCTGATAAGAACCATCTTGGGGCCTGCAACGCCGTGACCTGACAAGTGTTGACAGGCCACAAGATGTTCCCGCATCCGGGCTAAACCGATACAATGATCGGGTTTACCGTAAACAAGAGCACGGACGGTCTGAATCGAATGTCAACTTTGAATGAAAAATACCTGAAAAACCTGCTTTCCCATATCAATGATCCTCATGTGGGTACCGACATTGTCAGCCTTGGATGGCTGCGCGGGGTAGATATCGATGGGGATCGAGTATCGGTTGATTTACGGGCCGGCTATCCAATCGACGGCATACAGGAATCGCTGGTTCGTTTGATTGGTGAAGCACTGGAAGCCGATGCCAATGTCGCAAGCGCTTCAGTCAAGCTGGACTGGCGAGTTGTGCCACACAGCGTGCAGGGTGAACTGAAACTGCAGGACCAGATCAAGAACATCATCGCCGTGGCTTCGGGTAAAGGTGGCGTTGGCAAGTCGACCATTGCGGTCAACCTTGCCCTGGCGCTACGCGCCGACGGAGCGCGTGTGGGTATCTTGGATGCGGATATCTATGGCCCCAGCATGCCACGCATGTTGGGTATTTCAGGTCACCCTGAAACTGACGGAAACAGGCTTGTTCCCCAGCTTGCCCACGGACTGCAGGTGATGTCCATCGGTTTTCTCGTTGAGGAGGACACGCCCATGATCTGGCGTGGGCCTATGGTAACGTCCGCGCTGCAGCAACTGTTGACTGAAACTAATTGGGAAGGACTGGATTACCTGGTGATCGATTTACCACCGGGTACCGGAGATATCCAGCTGACCCTGGCGCAAAAAGTACCGGTTAGCGGAACGGTCATCGTAACTACGCCACAGGATATCGCCTTGCTCGATGCGCGCAAGGCCGTGCAGATGTTTCGCAAGGTCGACATGACCGTGCTGGGTATTGTGGAGAACATGAGCACGCACATCTGCACCAGCTGTGGTCACGAAGAAACCATATTTGGTTCCGGGGGCGGGCAGCGTATGTCTGAAGAATACCATGTGCCCCTGCTGGGGAAACTGCCTTTGGCCATGCAAATCAGGGCGGACCTGGACGAGGGAATACCCACAGTCGTCTCGGTTCCGGATTCTGAACTGACAGCCCGCTACCGGGAAATGGCGCGCAATACAGCGGCACAGCTTTCGAAAAGGCCCCGTAACCTGGACCTGAATCTGCCCCAGATCAAAATCCTGAACACATGAACAGGAGACATAAAATCATGAGCAGACCAGAGGCCTCTGAGGCAAAAACACCATTATGAGCATCAAGCCGGATCACTGGATTCGCCGGATGGTTGAGTCCCACGGGATGATCGATCCCTTTGAGCCGGGCCAGGTTCGGCGTTGCAAACAGGGTAAGCAGCGTATTTCCTACGGCACGTCGAGCTACGGTTACGATGTGCGATGTGCACCTGAATTCAAGATATTCACCAACATTAATTCCGTGATTGTTGATCCCAAGCACTTCGACGAAAACAGTTTCGCGGATTTCAGTGGTGATGTCTGCATTATTCCGCCCAATTCATTTGCGCTTGCGCGTACGGTGGAATACTTTCGCATCCCCAGAAACGTCTTGACGATTTGCCTGGGCAAATCCACTTATGCCCGCTGCGGCATCATCGTCAACGTTACCCCGCTGGAACCGGAATGGGAAGGCCACGTGACCTTGGAATTTTCCAATACAACCCCGCTGCCGGCCAGGATTTACGCCAATGAAGGAGTAGCACAGTTCCTGTTTTTCGAGTCTGACGAACCCTGTGAACTGTCATACGCCGATCGTGCGGGTAAGTACCAGGGCCAGACCGGCGTCACCCTCCCAAAGCCTTGATTTTTTACTTCAATGGTGGTTGCTGGATAAGCGTGGCGTAAGTTTCGAAGGTTTCCCTGCGGCGGAGTATCTCGAGTTCAACCTGCGAACCGGGTTCGCGTCGTGAGATTTTCAGCAGGAACTGGCTGGCGTCGGCTACCCGCTCTCCGTCCACTTTTAGGATGATGTCACCCTGCCGGATGCCTGCGTTCCAGGCGGGTCCGTCCCTGGCTACCTCGCGGACACTGATGCCGCGCCGGGCTGAGCTTCCATCCGAACGTGATGTCGGGCGCAGGTTGCCGAAGGTGGCGCCCAGCCATCCGCGGCGAACCGAGCCGTATTCGATGATCTGATTCATCACGTCCAGTGCCTGAGTAATGGGCGTGGCAAATCCGATATTCTGGGCACCGCTTATTCCCCCCAGCTTGCGCGAGTTGATTCCGATCAGATCTCCATTGGCGTTGATCAGTGCTCCTCCGCTGTTGCCGGCATTAATGGCTGCATCAGTCTGGATAAAATCCTCGTAGAGTAACGAGCGCAGGTTATTTCTACCGGTTGCGCTGATAATACCCATGGTTACTGTGTGGCTAAGCCCCAGGGCGTTACCGATGGCAAGCACCACGTCACCGACATGGATTTCTGATTGCTCTGCAATCGGGGCGGTGGGTAGTCCTGTCAGGTTGATCTTGAGCACGGCCAGATCAGTCTCCGGGTCTGAACCGACGATCTTTGCGGGCGCGATGCGGCCGTCCCAAAGGCTTATGCGGATGTTGTGTACTTGGTTGACTACATGTTGATTGGTTAGGATGTAACCATCTTCGCTGAGCAAAACACCTGAACCCATATCCGAGCGCATGCGGTACAGGTAGCGAAAGCGCTTGCGCGCCGCCGGGTCGGGATCCATCGATTGCGGTTGCAGTGATTGTGTGTAAATACTCACAACTGCCGGTGCCGCGCGGTTGACTGCCTCTGCGTACGAGACGGGTGCCGCCGGTGCCGTCGCCGGTGCTGCCACCGGTGACTCGGGTTGTTGCCTGAGTCGATCTGCCACTGATGGCCACAGGTAAATAACCACGAAAGCTATGGCAAGACCCACCATTATGGCGCGTGCCAGGAATCCGATTAACTGCAAACTTTTCGTCATGGATTGGGAAAGATTCGGTCCTTCTACCGTTTTTTATGACAACAGATTTCCAACTTTGTCCATTCTATCGTTAAATGCATTGTTTAAGCTGGCGTAAATCGGATAAAATAATCGTTTGCTAGTGGGCGAGGCCGGAATACCATCGGGTCACCCAAAAACGAGTTGCCAGACTTTGTGCCTCAACCATTGAAAATTCCAAACCAACAGACCCTGCAGGGTTCTCTTCCAGCTGGAGAAATAAATGCCAACTGATGGCGTGAACAAGGGACGGCGCCGGTTTCTCGTCGCCACAACCACAGTTGTGGGTACTGTAGGAGCGGGTTTCGCCGCGGTGCCTTTCCTTCAATCCTGGCAGCCGAGTGCAAAGGCGCGGTCCATGGGTGCACCGGTGCAGGTTGACATCGATAGGCTGGAGCCGAATCAGCTTCTCAAGCTGCAGTGGCGTGGACAGACCATCGGTATTTTGCGCAGAACGCCCGAAAGCTTGAGGCTTCTGTCAGAGGTTACCCCCGATTTGCGTGATCCGCTGTCGCTCGATTCGGAGCAGCCTGCATTTGCTCAAAATGAGACGCGGGCCTTGAAGGAAGAGTACCTGGTAGTGAATCTGCACTGCACCCACTTGGGATGTGTTCCCCAGATGGTGCCTGAGGTCGGCCCCCAGTCCTTCCAGGAAAATTGGAAAGGCGGTTTTTTCTGTCCCTGCCACAAATCGAAATTCGACATGGCCGGCCGGGTCTACAAGGCGGTTCCAGCCCCCACAAACCTGAAAATACCGCCTTACAGTTTCATCGATAACCGGACCCTGCTCATCGGTGTAAGCCAGGAAGGAGTCGCATAATGGCCAAGCCAGCTAGCACAATCGCCAAGCGAGCTAATGATTTGATGAACTGGATCGACCAGCGCTTGCCGGTCACGGCGTTCTGGAAAGCCACCATGACCGGCTACTACGCCCCGAAAAATTTCAATTTCTGGTATTACATGGGATCACTGGCCCTGCTGGTGCTGGTGATACAGATCTTTACGGGTATTTTCCTGACCATGCATTACAAGCCATCAGCCCTTGAGGCGTTTGCATCGGTTGAATACATCATGCGTGACGTCGACTGGGGCTGGCTGATTCGCTACATGCACTCCACCGGTTCTTCATTCTTCTTTATCCTGGTTTATTTACACATGTTTCGCAGCCTGTTGTACGGCTCGCACCGCAAGCCCAGGGAATTGCTGTGGATTTTAGGCATGTTGATCTACCTGGCCCTGATGGCGGAAGCTTTCATGGGCTACGTGTTGCCATGGGGCCAGATGTCCTACTGGGGCGCGCAGGTAATCATCAACCTGTTTGGGGCAATCCCGGGTATCGGCGAACCACTGACCGAATGGATCAGGGGCGATTATTTCATCTCCGATGCCACCCTCAACCGCTTTTTTGCCCTGCACGTGATCGCGATTCCCCTGGCCCTGCTGGCGCTGGTGATGTTGCACCTGGTCGCGTTGCGAGAGACCGGTTCGAACAACCCGGATGGCATCGAAATCAAGGCGAACAAGGGTGAGGACGGGCTGCCCAAAGATGGCATTCCCTTCCACCCTTATTACACCGTGAAGGATATTTTCGGGGTCGGCGTTTTTCTTCTCCTTTTCGCTTTCGTCCTGTTTTTCTGGCCGGCAGTTGGCGGGCTCTTCCTTGAGCGTGACAACTTCATCCCGGCGACTCCCCTGGTCACACCGGAGCACATCGTGCCGGTGTGGTATTTCACTCCGTACTACGCCATTCTCAAGGCAGTGCCTGACAAGCTGATGGGCGTGATCTTGATGGGCGCTTCCGTCGCGATCCTGTTCTTCCTGCCGTGGCTGGATCGCTCACCGGTCAAGTCCATACGCTACAAGGGCACGTGGTACAAAGTGATGCTGGCCTTGTTTACAATTGCCTTTATCCGGCTTGGTATGCTGGGAATGGCGGAAGGAACACCATCCCAGACCATCGAGATGCGCGTGTGGACGTTTGTCTATTTCTCATTTTTCATCCTGCTGTTTTTCCTGAGTCCAAAAGGAAAAACCAAACCTGTACCGGACCGGGTGACACACCGATGAACAAGAAAACCGCCCTGATCATGCTAAGCCTGGTTGCGATGCTTTCAACCATGAGCCCGGTTCTCGGCTCGGGCGGAGGGAAGCTCGAAAACGCCGCTGTGAATTTCCGCGACACGGCGGCTATCCAGAGAGGCGCAAAGTGGTTCGTCAACTATTGCTTCTCCTGTCACAGTGCCAGTTACATGCGCTACAATCGTTTGGCCGAAGACCTGGGCCTTGATGAAGACAGTGTGTTGCGGGACCTTGCATTTGCTGATGTGAATATTGGCGATACGATGGATATCGCCATGCGGCCGGAAGATTCCGAGGCCTGGCTGGGCCAAACACCGCCTGACCTTTCAGTCATATCCAGGTCACGTGGAAACGACTGGTTGTTCACATACATGAAATCGTTCTATCGCGATGAAAGCGGTGGATGGAACAACCTGCTCATGCCCAATGCTTCCATGCCACACGTTTTGTGGCAGCTACAGGGTATCCAGGAACCTGTGTGGTCGAGTCATGGGGAACGACGGGTCATTGAACACCTTGAGCTGGCTTCGCCTGGCTTGCAGTCACCACAAGAGTATGAACAGACCGTGAGGGACTTGGTTACGTTTCTTGATTACCTTGGTGAGCCGTCGAAACTGAAAAGAAAGAACATCGGTATCTGGGTCATGTTGTTCCTGGTGCTGTTTACCCTGGTGGCCTACGCGTTGAAAGTTGAATATTGGCGAGATGTCCATTAGCCAGGATTCATGGGTCCAGCGGTCAAAAACTAAACATTTTTAGGAGATTTGTGTGGTGGTAGCAGTTCGAGGTCGATCAACCATGGCATTGTATTCATCCGATACCGGTCTGGATAGCCACCGGGTACGATTTGTGATCGCCGAAAAAGGGATCAATGTTGATATCGTTAACGTTTCTAAGAACGAATCCGCCGCGGCGGATCTCGCGGAGTTGAATCCTTATAACCAGGCCCCTACTCTGGTAGACAGGGACCTGGTGCTTTATAACGCGGGTGTTATCAACGACTATCTGGATGAACGCTATCCGCATCCTCCGCTGATGCCGGTAGACCCCGTTTCCCGGGCGCAGCTCAGATTGGTGCATCATCGCATTCTGCAAGACTGGTATTCACTGGTCTATGAAATCGAGGCCAGTACCGGGAAAAAAGCGGAGTCGGCTGCCAGGCAACTCAAAGAAAGTATGATCGCCGCCAACGAGCTGTTCAAAGTGCAGGATTATTTGCTTAGTGACGAACTGACCCTCGTGGATTGTATGTTAGGACCCCTGATGTGGCGGCTTTCACACTATGGTGTGAAACTGGGCAAGCCTGGCACCGCGGTCGAGGTCTATGCGCAAAGAGTCTTTTCAAGGGCTTCTTTCAAGACCAGCCTGACCACCGCTGAAAGAGAATTGGTGCTTGGAGTTTCCTGAATTATGGGCCCGGGGAGATGATGGCACAGGAAGACGGAACTCAATGTCCGGGGAAATGACGTCCAACAAGTCCTATCTTCTCAGGGCGCTGCACGAATGGATTAGTGACAACAACATGACACCCCATATCCTGGTTGACGCCGGATCGAACGGGGTTGATGTTCCTGAACTGGCTGTTCAAAAAGGCAAGGTCATACTCAATATCGACAATGCAGCTGTCCATGAACTTGAAATGGGTAATGAATGGCTGACGTTCACTGCTCGTTTTTCTGGTAGAAAACATGCTGTTTCCGTTCCGCTTGAGGCCGTACTGGCAATCTATGCCAAGGAAAATGGCCAGGGCATGATGTTTGCCCACGATGATGAACCCCTGACGCCCACCGAGCCGGACGCTGGCCCGGAGAAGCGTTTTGGCAGGTCCCATCTTACGATCGTCAAGTAAAACATCGAAATCCGTCCATGCCGCTGCCAGTACGGCTTTCTACATATGTATTTCCTGGATCAGTTGGCCATCGCTGGTATGGATGATAACGGTGGGATGGTATCCCGGTGTGATCAGCACGCTGCCACCCCTGCGAAGAATTCCGTCCTTGGCGAAATCGAAACGGTATTTCAGACTGTAGCGGTGCAAATGCCCCTTACGCTTCAATCGGATTGAGTCCAGCACAACGGTATCATCCATTAACGCCAAGCCATGTTCACGGCAGCTGATTGAGGCTGCCCGGCGTGCTTTTTCCTTCCCCTTGAGCAAGTGCCACCAAGTAATTGCAGCCAGTCCTGCCATCGAGAAAAGCAGCAGGCCGGTCATGGCTTCGCTCTTTTGATTTTCTTTTTTTTCGAATTCATTTCCGTCAGCCCACCAAGTCCGTACAATATCACCTTGACGGAGTACCGCCTCGAATATTTTATCTGCGCCTTATCTTTGCGGGAACCAACCGGTCTGCCGGGACCGGGTTAACACAATGGAACTGGCATGCATTTTCTGATCAGCAATGACGATGGGATCGCCGCGCGGGGTATTCAAGTCCTGTCACGGCGTATGAGTAAATTGGGGAAAGTAACCATAGTAGCACCGGATCAGGATCGCAGTGGCGCCAGTAATTCACTCACGCTGGATGCGCCGATTCGTATCAGCGAGCTTGGAGGGAGAAAGTTTTGCGTCACCGGAACCCCGACGGATTGTGTTCATATTGCGCTTACAGGCTTGCTCGAGAAGGACCCCGACATGGTGGTTTCCGGAATCAACGCCGGTGCCAATCTGGGTGATGATGTGATCTATTCCGGAACAGTGGCTGCGGCCATGGAAGGGCGGTTCCTGGGTTTTCCAGCCATTGCCGTTTCCCTGGTTTTCAACGATAAACCACGTCATTTTGAGACTGCGGCGGAAGCCGTTGTGCGGCTTGTGCAACGTTTGCGCCAGGAATCCCTACCCGCTGACACCATCTTGAATATCAATGTCCCCGATTTGACGTGGTCTGCCATCAGAGGGTTTGAAGTGACACGCCTGGGTCACAGACATCGGGCTGAGCCGACGATTCGGGAATTGGACCCCAGGGGACGACCCATGTACTGGATTGGCCCGGCAGGCGCGGAACAGGATGCCGGTCCCGGAACAGATTTTGATGCCGTTCGTCGGAGCTACATATCCGTTACGCCGATCCATGTCGACCTGACCAGGTACCAGGCGCTGGACCAGATGGAGGGCTGGGTAGCCGAAATTGGCGTTGATGAGGAGAGCAGCCCGGAGGTTGGAACATGATCCATAAAAGAAGCCTCAAAGGCATACCGAAGGGTATTGGCATGACCTCTCAGCGTACCCTGGATCGCTTGGTTCGGCGACTTCGAGACAACGGCATCCAGAACGAAAAAGTATTGCAAGCCATTGCAACGACACCGCGCCACGAATTTGTCGATGAAGCACTTTCCAGCAGAGCCTATGAAGACACGGCCCTGCCCATCGGTCTGAGTCAGACAATTTCTCAGCCCTGGGTAGTGGCCCGAATGACCGAGGCTCTGCTGGAGTGTGGTGTGGTGGACAAGGTGCTGGAGGTGGGAACGGGTTCTGGGTACCAGGCCGCCATTCTTGCCGCACTGGTACCGAAAGTATTTACCGTGGAGCGGATAGAGGAACTCCTCAAACAGGCCCGCCGGCGATTCCACAAGCTGGGCCTGCACAATATTTACACGCGCTACGCGGATGGCCATCTGGGCTGGCCAAGCCAGGTGCCTTTTGATGGCATTGTAGTCACCGCCGCGGCTATGGAGATGCCTGAAGAATTGCTGGAACAATTGCGTATAGGTGGCGTGATGGTGGCTCCCGTGGAGAAATATGGAATGCAAAGGTTATTCGCCATTCGCAGGACAGAGGATGGGTTTGTAGAGAAGGATCTGGGTGGGGTGATTTTTGTTCCGATGCTGAGTGGTCTTTCCTAGGGTTAACAGGCCCTATATTCCATGAGGCAAGGAACGCTATTCGATGGGCATCTGCTGCAGCGCTTGTATGACCAGGTGCTGGCTTGGGCAGCCCACCCAAAGGCGCCTGCCATCATGTCAGGCCTGAGTTTTTCCGAGTCGAGTTTCTTCCCGATTCCTCCGGACGTCATGCTTGGTCCCATGTGTCTTGCACGGCCCGGAAAAGCATGGAATTTTGCAGCGCTTTGCACGGCAAGTTCCATCCTGGGTGGTTTGTTTGGCTATGCGATCGGAAGGTGGGCCTTCCAGTGGATCGAGTCCTGGTTAATGTCATCGGCCTATGCCGAACTGTTTCTCTCAACGGTGGATGCCTTTGATACATGGGGCTTTGTGTACATTCTGCTGGCCGGTTTCACACCGATACCCTACAAGGTATTCACTATTGGTGCCGGTGTTATCGGAATGCCGCTTATTCCTTTTCTACTCGGATCGGTGGTCGGGCGGGGCGCGCGTTTTTTCCTGGTCGCCGGCCTGATCCGGGCGATGGGAGACCGGGGCGCACAGCGGCTCAGGGTGTGGGTAGACGCGGTCGGCTGGATTGTCCTGATGGTCGTAGTTATGGTGGGAGGATCCTGGTGGTATTACGGGGGCAGGCATTGAACCGGACGGGATGGTTAGTGGTGTTGCTGTTGGCCTGCTTTCTGTCGGCATGTCGCACAAACCCGGCGCCGATGGAAGAACGGTCCACCGGACGGACCAGTTACCCATGGGCCGGAGCTGGCCATTACCGTGTTCGCAAAGGGGATTCCCTGCACGCCATTGCATTCAATTACGGCCTGGATTGGAGGGATATAGCCGGCTGGAACCGCATTCGGGCACCCTATCTGATCTACCCGGATCAGGAGTTGCGACTGACACCACCCCGGCAATACACATCATCTGCGGCGAAACCCGGGAAGCAGCCGTCACCGGCCCGGTCAGGCCGCCAGGCTGCACCTTATCCTGTTGCGCCAAGCAGTAAAGCCAGCGGCCAGGCGTCAACCAGCACGGCTGCTCTGAAGACACCACAGGCCAGCACAAAAAACAGTCCGCCCCGATCTTCCCCAGCAGGGGCAGGCGGTGATCCTTCCACATGGGTGTGGCCCACCAGCGGCAGAATTACCAGCAATTACAAGCTTAATGACAGTTCCAGGAAGGGCATAGATATCAGCGGACAAGAAGGACAGCCGATCATTGCTGCCGCACCAGGTGAGGTGGTTTACAGCGGGAGTGGGTTGATCGCTTATGGTGAACTGATCATCATCAAACACAGTGACCAGCTGCTCAGTGCGTACGCCCACAACCGCAAGCGCCTGGTCGCCGAAGGCCAGCAGGTAACCGCAGGTACAACCATTGCCGAAATGGGCAGGAATAACAGGAATCAGGTCCTTCTGCACTTCGAAATTCGGGTCAATGGAAACCCCCGGGACCCTTTGACCTACCTGCCTCGCCGATAGCCCGCATCTTGCACGAAGGCGGACTGTCAAAAATGTAAATGAGACTTAGTTAAAGACATTTCCTTAATAAAATGTTAGGTTGCCAGTGCGTTGCGCAAAATAATTTATTCCGGGTACGGTCGGTTTCGGGATTGATAACGCGATGAACTACTGGCCAATCCGAGCGCCGAACGCACGAGGGGGGAATGCAAGATTTCCAGTCCGGACACAGGGACCTTTCCGCCTCTGCTCAGCGCCCAGTGGAAGCAGCGGCTGTGAAGGCTGTATCCACACGTCCCTCATCACGCAACTCCATCCGCAGCAATACCCATAGCAGCGATGTCACGCGTATCTATCTGAGCGAGATCGGTCGGGCCCGGCTGCTCACAGCGGACGAGGAAAAAGCCCTGACGCGGGCTGCCAGGAACGGCTGCGTGGCCAGCAGGCAACGTATGATCGAATCCAATCTGCGCCTGGTAGTCAAAATTGCCCGTACTTATATCAATCGTGGCCTGCCTCTGCTGGACCTGATCGAAGAGGGAAATCTCGGTCTGATCCGTGCGGTGGAGAAATTTGATCCGGATCGTGGCTGCCGGTTTTCCACTTATGCTTGCTGGTGGATCAGGCAATCAGTGGAACGCGCCATCATGAACCAGTGCCGCACTGTCCGCCTGCCGATCCATGTGATTCGGCAGCTGACCATTTATCTGCGTGCGACCAGGAAACTGGAACAGAAAAAAAGCCGCCGCCCGACAGTGGAAGAAGTAGCGGTTGCTCTGGAGATTCCAGCGGGCAATGTCAAGAATCTGTTTGCGCTGAATGAGTCAACTTTTTCTGCTGAAGAACCGGCAAACTCCGGATCAGCACAGCCCATCCTTGATTCGATCGCAGATGTGCAAAGCCGGAACCCGGAAACCGAATACGCTGATGTGGCCGCAGAACGTTTGCTGGGTCATTGGCTGGACCAGTTGCCCCTGCAACAACGTGATGTGGTTAAACACCGTTTCGGCCTGCACGGGCAAGGTCGCAGGACCCTGGAGGAAGTGGGGCGATTGCTGGGAGTGACGCGGGAGCATGTCCGCCAGATCCAGCTTTGTGCCTTATCCAGGTTGCGTGATATTTCCAGGAAAGAGGGGTTTGAGGATCTTCCAATCATGGACTGATGGCGGCCTGCACCAGAGCTGCTACCACGTTGCGACCTTCTGATACGAGTATATTGAACGTGTCGCATGCTGCACGGGTGGACATGATTTCAACGCCGACATGCTGCTTATAAAAATGCATTAAAATTTCCGGCTCGAGAAAAACCTGGTGCCCGCCGGTTCCGATCAGCACAAGCTCGGGTTCCAGGTCAAGAATCTGCCCGATAGAATCGGCGGTGATTTCCCCGGCGGTCGTGACCGGCCAATTCCTTATGAGACGACTGGCGGAAACGATGATGGAATCAGTGCAGACTTGGTCCACTACCCGGATTCCATCAGCTGAAAAAGAATGGATGTAATGGTGTTTGCCGGGCCTTTGAAGCGTCAGATCCAAGTGGTGTCACCTTGTTTTTCCGGGAAGTGCAATAATCGGCTTTTTCTTATTACGCCGGAAGAAACAGGCGACCTGACCGATGACGTGAACCTTCTCTGCAGAACATTGTGCACTAATCTTGCTAATCCAGGCTGTGCGGGTATCGCGATCGGCTCGAAGTTTGATTTTGACCAGTTCATGATGCTGCAGAGCGGATTCGATCTCACTAATCACGTTTTTATTGAGGCCTTTGTCTGCAATCATGACAACGGGCTGAAGCGGGTGAGTCAAACCCCGCAAATATCGAATTTGTTGGGATGTCAGAGGCATTTTGTGCTTCCTGATGTGGCAAACTGGTCCTTGGCTCAACCTGCATGTTGCAACTGCTGCTTGCGGGTCAGGCCAACGGATTTTACCACGTAGGAGCTATACCGGAATGGCGAGAAGTAAAAGCAGCAAGCGATGGCTCGCAGAGCACTTCGACGACCCGTATGTAAAACTGGCGCAGAAAAAAGGATTGCGCTCCAGATCGGCGTTCAAGCTGCTGGAACTGCAGGACAAATACCAGTTAGTCCGGCCGGGTATGATCGTGGTAGATCTGGGTTCAGCTCCCGGTGGCTGGTGCCAGGTTACCCGGTCGCTGCTGGGTGACAATGACAGCTTAATTGCAGTGGACATTCTCCCCATGGAGCCTCTCCACGGGGTTCAGTTTATCCAGGGGGATTTCACGGAGAACGAGTCCCTGCATGCGCTTGAAGAAGCATTGCAAGGTAAGCGCGTTGATCTTGTGTTGTCAGACATGGCCCCCAATATGAGTGGAGTGGCAGCCACTGACCAGGCGAAGGTCATATATCTCGCGGAACTGGCCTTGGAGTTCGTGCGGGCGGAGTTGAAACCTGGCGGTGATTTTTTGGTCAAATTATTCCAGGGTGAAGGATTTGACGGTTTTGTCCGTGAAGTCCGGACCCTGTTTGGGAAGGTGCAGGTACGAAAGCCAAAGGCCTCACGGCCTCGCAGCCGGGAAGTTTATTTGCTGGCCCGGGACCGTCATGTCGAGTAAATTGACGATACGGCGGGTCGCGGGATCGGCATGAAACGGATGACATAAACGCTTGAGGAAGCTGATTTGAACGACCTTGCAAAGAACTTGCTGACCTGGGCGATCATTGCCATCGTTCTGGTCTCGATATTCAACCACTACACGACGGACGGTAGTGTGCCGGCTGAACTGACCTATTCGGAATTCCTGAACAATGTCCGTAACGGCAAGGTCGGACAGGTTCATATCCAGAGTAATGACAGCGGTAATAAAATTTCCGGGCGTGGTGTGGATGGTAATGATTTCCAGACCTTCGGCCCCCCGGACCCCAAACTGATCGATGACCTGGTAGAGAGCAAGGTGGAGATAACCGCGGAGCCACCTGCCGAGCGGTCCGTTCTGGTTGATTTGATCCTGGGGGTTGCACCGATTCTCTTACTGATCGGTGTATGGGTCTATTTCATGCGTCAGATGCAGGGCGGTGGTGTCGGACGCGGTGCGATGAGTTTTGGTAAAAGTCGTGCCAAGTTGCAGGGTGAGGACCAGGTAAAAGTGACTTTCGCCGATGTCGCCGGGGTGGAAGAAGCCAAAGAAGAAGTCAGTGAACTGGTTGAATTCCTGCGTAATCCTGGAAAATTTCAGAAACTGGGCGGGCACATGCCGCGCGGCATTTTGATGTTGGGGGCGCCTGGTACCGGTAAAACTCTGCTGGCCCGGGCCATTGCAGGCGAGGCCAAAGTTCCATTTTTCTCAATTTCTGGTTCTGATTTTGTCGAGATGTTTGTTGGTGTCGGTGCATCGCGGGTCCGCGACATGTTCGACCAGGCAAAAAAGCACGCTCCTTGTATTATCTTTATCGACGAAATCGATGCGGTGGGCCGGCATCGTGGTGCCGGGCTTGGTGGAGGTCATGATGAACGCGAGCAGACGCTGAACCAGTTGCTGGTGGAAATGGACGGATTCGAAGGTGGGGAAGGTGTCATCGTCATCGCCGCGACGAACCGGCCGGATGTGCTGGATCCGGCTTTGCTGCGGCCCGGAAGATTCGACCGGCAGGTCGTGATTCCGCTACCGGATATTCGCGGTCGCGAGGCGATCCTCAAAGTGCATTTGCGCAAAGTTCCGTTGGATGATGATGTAAAACCGCAAGTCATCGCCCGTGGGACGCCCGGGTTTTCCGGTGCAGACCTGGCCAACCTGATTAACGAAGCTGCTCTGTTTGCGGCCCGCAGCGATGCCAAGAGCGTGGCCATGGAGCACATGGAACGGGCCAAGGACAAAATCATGATGGGTTCAGAGCGCCGTTCCATGGTGATGTCCGAGAAAGAAAAGAAACTCACGGCTTTTCACGAGGCCGGGCATGCCCTTGTCGGTAGACTGGTGCCGGAACATGACCCGGTCTACAAGGTATCCATCATTCCGCGCGGCCGTACGTTAGGCATCACGATGTTCCTGCCGGAAGAGGATAAGTACAGCATTTCCAAATTGCAGCTCGACAGCCAGTTGGCCAGCCTCTTCGGTGGCCGTGTGGCAGAAGAAATTGTGTTTGGTGCAGAACATGTGACGACGGGAGCAAGCAATGACATCGAACGGGCCACCAACATAGCGCGCAACATGGTGACGAAATGGGGTTTGACAGAGAAGTTGGGGCCGCTGACATATGCGGAAGATGAGGGCGAAATTTTCCTTGGAAAATCCGTGACACAACACAAGCAGATGTCGGATGAGACGGCGCGGCTGATTGATGAAGAAGTCAAGCGGATTATGGAAGCCGCTCATCAAAAAGCCCTGGACTTGGTGGCATCAAATCTTGACATCCTGCACTTGATGGCGGACGCGCTGATCCTGTACGAAACCATTGACAGTGATCAAATTGATCAGATCATGGAAGGCCATGAACCGGATCCGCCGGAGGGCTGGAATGAGAGTGATGTCAATGCTTCGGGAGATGCAGCCGATGCGAGTGACACAGACGAATGCCCGACCATCGGTGGTCCGGCCGAGCAGGTTTAAACACTGCATCCTGCACTGAATTTCGCCGGCAAGCTCCGGACCCCCCGGGTGATGGGCATTCTCAATGTCACACTCGATTCTTTTTCCGATGGTGGCTTGTGGGTGAACCGGGACCTGGCCCTTCGTCACGCTATGGAGATGGCCCAGGCCGGTGCTGATATCATCGATGTCGGCGGCGAGTCGACCCGGCCGGGTTCGCTGGCGGTTAACGTGCAGCAGGAACTCGATCGCGTTATTCCACTGATTGAATTCATCGTTGCCGAGACTGGCCTTCCGGTGTCCATTGATACGAGTAAACCCGAGGTCATGGAAGCGGCTGTTTCGGCCGGGGCCGGTATGATTAACGATGTATATGGCTTGCGCCAGGAAGCAGCCCTCGAAACTGCGGCCACACTGGATGTTCCAGTGTGCCTGGTGCATATGCAGGGCAGGCCGGGAGACATGCAACAGAACCCTGAATTCACCGACGTGGTCGGGGAAGTCAGTAATTTCCTGCTGGCCCGGGCAGGCTGTTGCGAGTTGGCGGGAATTCCCAGACAGAACATCATCATTGACCCGGGTTTCGGTTTCGGCAAGACTTTGCAGCACAACATCGATTTGTTTAAAGCCATTCCCGCTTTTGTTGCCACCGGCTACCCGGTGCTGGTTGGCATTTCACGCAAATCCATGTTGGGTCAGTTGAGCGATAAAGCGGTTGATCAGAGGCTGGCTGCCTCGCTCTCGGCTGCTGTGCTGGCTGCGCAGGCGGGAGCAGCCATCATACGGGTTCATGATGTTGATGAAACGGTGGATGCGTTGAAAATTGCCAGTGCTCTTCGATCAGGTTAGAACCGGCCCCAGGACAGAATCGATTCAGAACGGTAAAATCAGCTGATGAGTTTGAAATACTTCGGAACAGACGGTGTGCGCGGTCGTGTTGGGGAACATCCCATCACCGCAGACTTCATGATGAAACTGGGACGCGCCGCAGGGGTCGTCCTCGCCAAGGGTGGTAAGCAGGCGGTGGTCATAGGCAAAGACACCCGAATTTCTGGTTACATGTTTGAATCCGCGCTCGAAGCCGGCCTGGCTGCGGCGGGGGCCAACGTTTTGTTGCTGGGACCAATGCCCACACCTGCCGTTGCGTACCTGACGCGGACCCTGTATGCCTGCGCTGGAATCGTGATTTCAGCGTCCCATAACCCCTTTGAAGATAACGGCATCAAGTTTTTTTCCGCGGACGGGGAAAAGTTACTCCCCGAAACCGAGCAGGCCATAGAACAGGAACTGGCAAGGCCTTTTGTTACCGTGGATTCGGTACGTATGGGCAAGGCCCAACGAGTGGATGACGCGGCAGGTCGCTACATCGAATTCTGTAAGGGAACCATGCCTTTTGGGATCCTGCTGGGCGGTATGAGAATTGCCCTGGATTGCGCCAACGGTGCAACCTACAAGGTGGCGCCTATGGTCTTCAGGGAGCTGGGCGCCAGGGTTCACTTGATCGGCAACGAACCCGATGGACTCAACATTAATCATCAATGCGGGTCAACGCATCCGGCGGCCATGCAGGAAAAAGTCATCAGCTGCGGTGCTGATCTTGGAATTGCCCTCGACGGAGATGGTGACCGTGTCATCATGGCTGACCGGAACGGGGAGATCGTTGACGGTGACGAGCTTTTGTACATTATTGCCACTGCGCGCCAACGCGAAGACAGACTGGGAGGCGGTGTCGTCGGCACGGTAATGAGCAATTTCGGCCTGGAACTGGCTTTGAAGGAGCGCAATAT
>JAZFUZ010000134.1:0-12784 GCA_036447475.1 Lysobacterales bacterium
CGTGCTGTCAAGCAGGTTGACTGCTATAGCCGGGGCAAATCAGAGTGCAAATATATATAGTTTTTGGTTCAAATTTCGGTGCAAATGCACAAAGAACCGACAATATGCGCTTGAGGCTGTGCCACGCGTTTGTGGCGAAAAGGCGCGAAAATATCTTGGCTCATCGGACACTGATCGCCAGGTGCAAGTCCATCTGTTGGTATATGTCAACTTCCCTACGTTTGCGGACCCAGTCCTTTCTGATGAGGAGATGGTCCAGATCATGGAACCTTGGCGACACAATTTCCAATCGATCTGGTTGCTGTGCGGCGCACGCATCTTCCGTGCCTGGCCTACTCCAAATGAGCTGACTGCGACGGCAGACCCTACCAATTAGTGTGAAGGGCTGACTTATTATCAGTTGCTCGTCTGTTTCGTATTGGAGGTGGAAGGTGGCTCTGACCGTGTCGGCTGCATACCCAGTTGTGCAATACTTCCCCCATGCTCCAATTCGATCCCACTGATCCCGAAGTTGTTGCTGACTACCTCCAATGACTGACAACCTAATGACAACACATACTCACTCCCCGGTGAAGCTGAAAGCCAGTGTGCGGCCGCTATAACGTTGAGCCCCATGCAGGTGCCTTGCTTGAGGCCTACGGTATCCTCGGTGAATTGATTCGCGAGATCGAGCCCAGGCGGAACGTCAAGCCCGGCACTCAAATTCCAATAATTAGCGGTATGCCAGAACTCGGACAGGCCCTGTGGGGCTATGTGCCGATCTGGTCAAAGACCGATTGGAGTGGACCGAAACCCATCAATGCACGGGCAGATCGAATCACTGGCGGCATATGGCGAGGAGCGAAGCGGTGTCTGGTGCCAATGTCCGGGTTTTATGAGCCCGGCAAGCCAGCGAGGGCTAGATGGAAGGCGGGTGAACAGAAGCGGTATTACTACTTTTGGCATGAGAATCACCCGCTTTTTGCCGCAGGATTGATGAGCGGCGGCGAGCATGCCACCGTTACGATTATCACCGTGGAAGCCAATTCGACGGTGGCGGCGTGCAGGCACAACCGTATGCCAGCGCTATTGTCTGGCGACGAGCCGATGATCTGGCTGTCTCGTGATTACGAGACTGCCGATGTGCGTGACCTCCTGGCACCGGCAGATGACGATTTTTTGGCCTCTAGAGAAGTGGCTAATATGGGGTGATTAACGGTCCAGAACCCGATCAGCTTCCGTTACCGTAATGATGCCCCCGTAGCGGTGCGCGGCGCATGGCCGACAGCGCAGCCCTGCTGGTGGACGATGTCCTACTTCCTGAGCTAATGTGTCAGCGGGCGCTGCAGGTACTGGCGGTTTGTGGGGTGACGGAGATTGAGATTAAAACTGACAAGTGACTAGAGGTCACAATCACTCGCCAACAATCAAGCGTTGTCTTATTTGTATTAGTCCAGACTTGACCCTACAGACAGTGTTCCATCAGGTTAGGCTCAATCGTCCGCTTGTCACCAGAAACCGGACGCTCGCGCTCAACAGATTTCAGAGGCCTATCCCTCCGCTTTCGGCTGCGGATTCAACCGGTCAACGCAACACACTACTATCTGTGAGTAACAGAAGGAGTGTTGTACCATGCCCCGCAAACCACGGATTTATTACACCGAAACAGACAAGGCACTGATGTGGGATCGCTGGCGGCCCTTTTTCTATTGTCAAATAAGAGCCCCAGCGGGGATATCCAAGCCTGTTACTTAATTCAGCCACGCCAGTGGCACCCGGATTGCAAGCACGGACGCCGTAGCGCTCAATTCACCCCCGGAAAATACCGAGCACTCAAGCTTGGTTTTTTTTTCAGCTACTTCCTTGAGTTCTGCGATCAGGGTAACTGGTTTGTTTATCAAGATTGGTTTTTTATACTGTATTTCCATACCCCCTGTGACGTACCAGATTTTTTCCCCTTTACCTACTGCTCTACCTTCCTGCCGGTAAGCACCGGCCACTGCCGTACAAATGCAATGACAGTCGATTATCGTGGCGATAATCCCACCATTCAAATATTGTACGGGACCGGCGGAATGATGGGGGGAAGGTATGAATTCGCAGATCGCGTTGGCCTCTGTTTGCCATTTGCTTTTGATTTGCAGGCCGTATTCGTTTTGTGGGCCACAGCCAAAACAGTGGTTACCGCCTATCTGATCCTGAAAATATGCCATTTAACTATCCCTTAATGGGAAAAATATTATCTTATAGTATTTACTTTCCAGCAATATTACCGGACCGTTACGACAGCCAACTCGCGGTGAAGGCAAGTTCCTGGGGGCCGGTAGTTAATCCGTTTGATGTCGAGAAGCTGCGGCCTGGGTGGTATCGGCTGCGTGATCCTGCGTAAAGTCTGAAGCGGTCCAATCCTTTTTGGGCCGTCGATCTGGCGGCCCTGTTCTATTCCAAAAAAATACCCCCGCCCATTTCTAAACGGGGCTGTGTTCCCTTTGCTGGTGCTGTTTAAGACTGGCAGTTCTCTGCCTTTTGAAATTGTAGGTTAGCGACTCCAGCTCAGTAAATAGGATCAGATAAACACCAGACGTATAACTCATAAGAGCAATTTTCATAATCCGTAAATACTGGATTGGCGTATAAAAATAAAAATCGTGCTATCGTTCCTCGCGGGCGCTCACCGTATTTGTATGTCCGGTGGAAGCCGATGTTTGTTCCATATTCGTGGACTTTGGGGTGAGGGGCTCTTATTCTTCGTGCTCCTTTGTTTACCGAGTAATCACGGATATGGGTGATACATTTCCAACGATAAAAGGCGCGGCTGTTCAGGCGGCATCGGTGTTTCTCGACCGTGATGGATCGACTAAGAAGGCGTGTGATCTTATTCGTGAGGCTGGCGCAAATGGTGCCAGGTTCATCGTTTTGCCTGAAGGATTCATACCGGCACACCCGGTCTGGTTTCATCTTTATCCTGCGACGGGTCATCTTTGTGTGAAGCTAAGTACTGAATTATTCAAGAATTCAGTCGAGGTACCAGGCCCTGAGGTCACCGCACTCGGCGAAGCTGCCCGCGATGCCGATGCCTTTGTCGTAGTCGGAATCTGTGAAAAGCTGCCTGGAACCATCGGCACGATGTATAACACACAGCTGTTTTTCGGCCGGGATGGTCAGTATCTGGGTAAACATCAAAAACTGACGCCAACGGTTGGTGAACGTCTCGTCCACGCCGGCGGTTACGGCGACACCCTGACTGTGTTCGACACCGAGATCGGCCACATCAGCGGGCTGATCTGCGGTGAGAATTCAAACCCGCTGGCAGTGTTTTCACTGACGGCACAAAACACCCAAATTCACGCTATGAGTTGGCCCAATTTCTTTCCAACCTCGGGCAGCCCACTCGGCGAGCGTGTTGCCGTGGACGCCAGGGCTTTTGCCCAGATGTCAAAGGCCTGGGTGGTCTCTGCGTGTGGCACAGTCGATGAAGCCATGATCAGCTTGCTGGCGGAAAACGAGCAGCAGGAAAAATACCTGCGTGATCCAAACATTTCGGGTGGTTCGGTGATCGTAGCCCCAAATATGAAAGTCATTGCCGGCCCAATGGGTAATGAGGAAGGTATACTGTATGGCGACATGGACCTTGAAATCGGTGTGCAGATGAAGCTACGCCACGACTTTTCCGGTCACTATAACCGTCCGGATGTTTTTCAATTGCATGTCAACCGGTCGGTGCCACAACTCTATACCGAGGAGGGTACGGCAACTCCCATAGCCGATATGGACGATGAGGCGGAATCGGTAAAAAGCGGGAGCGTCATTTTCGATGATCAGGCAGGTGAGGCATCCTAGTCTGTTGATTTGCATGCTTGTTTGACCCACTTTTGCATTTTTGATTGCCCCACTTCCGGTCAATAATGCTGGGAGGCCTTCTATAACTTCCTCAGACCTCACGCTGCACTGAATGGAAAAACCCCTATGAACGGTTGCGCGAGAAGCTGGTAGCATAGCTATTCACCGTCCTGCGAAGTTATTACCAGCACACTCCGTCAAACCGCCGCAACCGCTTGCGGCCCCATTTATAGCGGTGAAATTGAACATCCTGTCACGATTCGCAAGCGCAATCACAAAACCCGGTTTTGACGAGGGTCGATAACTCGGGCAACCTGTGCAGGCAATGAGGTCTGAAAAACCCCAAGTAGACCGCTGGGTCAGCGAAACACTGCGCGCAGAGGCGCAGCAACTGGTCGCGCAACTGGCGGACGCCCTGCACACAGCCATTGCAGGGGCAGACGATCGCGTGGCCTTGCCGCCGGCTGCTGATGAAGCACTTTCAGATCTAGTTGAGCCTTTGCCTGAAAGCGGCATCGGCGCGAAGGAAACACTGGAACAACTGTTGGCACTGCAGGCAGCGGCGGGTACCAACACGGCCGGTCCGCGGTGCTACCACTTTGTAATCGGCGGCAATACACCCGCCGCCCACGGCGCAGAACTGGTGGCGGCAGCTTTTGATGTCATCACCTATTCCTGGGTTGTATCTCCGGTTGGCGTGCGCATGGAGATTCAGGCGCTGAACTGGCTGAAAGAGTTGCTGGGTCTGCCGGCGTCGATGAGCGGGGTGATGGTTACCGGTGCCACCATGGCCAATTTCGTGGGCCTGGCTGCAGCACGTCAGTGGTGGGGCGAACAGTTGGGCTTTGATGTGTCCGAAACCGGTCTTTCCCGAAAACCGCAAATGCCCGTTCTGACCTCTGGCTATGTCCATGCGGCAACCCGGAAAGTGCTGGCATTACAGGGCATAGGACGGGCTAATATCCACGAGTACAGTGCCGACAACACCGGGCGCATTGACCTGGCTGCATTCAGCTCGGCGCTCGAAGAACTGGCCGGCGCACCGGCACTGGTCATTATCAACGCCGGCGAGGTTAATACCGGTGCTTTTGACCCGCTACAGGAAATGATGACGATAGCCCGTCAGCATCAATGCTGGGTCCACGTGGATGGCGCTTTCGGATTGTTTGCCGCGCTTTCGCCGCGTACCGCCCACCTGGTCAAAGGCGTTGAAGGGGCTGATTCGGTTACCGTGGACGGCCACAAGTGGCTCAACGTGCCCTATGACTCCGGCTACGCCTTTGTGCGTGATTATGGACTGATGGCACGGGCATTTCGCTATTCGGCGGATTACCTGCCCGCTGAGGATGACCCTTATCCCACGCCCGGCGCCATCGGCCCCGAAAGTTCAAGACGGGGCCGCAGTTTTGCAGTCTGGGCCACACTTAAAGCATATGGGCGTAACGGCCACCGGCGCATCGTAGAACACTGTCTCGATATCGCCCAGCACTTCGCCTCGGTGGTGGACGCCAACCCGCAACTGCAGCGCATGGCGGATGTACCGCTGAATATCGTCGCGTTCCGGTATAACCCCGGGGGCCGGAATGATGACGAACTGAACCGGCTGAATCAGGAACTTGGAAAAGCAGTGCTGGCAGACGGGCGCTTCCTGGTGGGCACTTCAAAACTGGGATCAAACACCATCTTCCGGCCGGCTTTTTCCAACTGGCGCACCCGTTTCGAAGATGTTGAAGCGCTGGCGTGTGTGATCTGCGAACTGGGCAAACAACTCAAAACACCATGACTGAACAAGAATCCCGCCACCAAGCTTATTGGAAACAGAATCTGCGCCTGGTCGGCATCTGCCTGGTCATCTGGTTCGCGGTGTCTTTTGGCTTCGGCATCCTGCTGGTGGATGTCCTGAACCGGGTCTCCCTGTTCGGCTTCAAGCTGGGTTTCTGGTTTGCCCAACAGGGCTCTATTTATGTTTTTCTGGTGCTGATTTTCTACTATGCGCGCCGGATGAATGCCCTCGACCGTGAATTTGGTGTACACGAAGACACTGATGAAGATACGGGGTTTGAGGAAGCGAGTGAGGGGGAACACGGGGAAACACGGTCCTGATGGAACTCAAGACCCTGACCTTCATCATTGTCGGCTTGAGCTTCGCAGTCTATATCGGCATCGCATTCCTTTCCCGTGCCCACAACACGGGCGATTTCTACGTGGCAGGCAAACACGTACACCCGATTGCCAACGGTATGGCAACCGCCGCTGACTGGATGTCCGCGGCATCGTTTATATCCATGGCCGGCCTGATCGCCTTCCTCGGCTATGGCGGTTCCGTGTACCTGATGGGCTGGACCGGCGGATACGTTTTGCTGGCCCTGCTGCTGGCGCCCTACCTGCGCAAATACGGCCGCTTTACTGTGCCGGAATTCATTGGCGACAGGTATTATTCAAATGCCGCGCGAACGGTGGCCGTGATCTGCCTGATATTCATCTCTTTCACTTATATCGCCGGCCAGATGCGCGGCGTTGGCATCGTGTTCTCCCGCTTCCTCGAAGTGCCGGTCAACATCGGCCTGGTTATCGGCATGGGCGTGGTGTTTGTTTATGCGGTGCTGGGGGGCATGAAAGGCATTACCTACACGCAGGTGGCACAGTACTGCGTACTGATATTTGCCTACACGGTGCCGGCCGTCTTTATCTCCCTGCAAATCACCGGCAATCCGATTCCGCAACTCGGCCTGGGAAGCGAGGTGTCCGGCGAAGGCGTGTACCTGCTCGACAAGCTGGATGCGATTGTCACCGACCTGGGCTTCCGTGCGTATACCCAAGGCAACAAGAGCAAGATTGATGTATTCGCAATCACGCTGGCGCTGATGGTCGGCACCGCGGGACTGCCCCACGTCATCGTCAGATTTTTCACGGTGCCCAGGGTGTCCGATGCGCGCAGGTCGGCTGGCTGGGCCCTGCTGTTCATCGCCATCTTGTACACCACAGCCCCGGCGGTGGGTGCCATGGCCCGCTACAACCTGATCAATACCCTGCAACCGGGAGAAATCGGCTCGCGGGACGGCAACCTCGCCTACGCAGACCGGCCGCAATGGTTCAGGACCTGGGAGGATACCGGCCTGCTGCGCTTCGAGGACCTCAATAATGACGGGCGCATCCAGTACTACGATGATCGCAACGAGGCTTTTCGTCCCACGGCTCGCTCCTATGGCTGGCAGGGCAATGAACTGCAGGTTGACCGTGACATTATGGTGCTGTCCAGCCCGGAAATTGCAAACCTGCCCAACTGGGTGATTGCGATGGTGGCCGCAGGCGGTATTGCAGCAGCACTGTCCACCGCAGCAGGCCTGTTGCTGGTGATCTCTTCGTCCTTCTCACATGACCTGTTGAAATGCATCATCGCCCCGGGCATCTCCGATAAGCAGGAACTGATGGCCGGGCGCATTGCAGCCGCAGTGGCGATCCTGATGGCGGGTTACCTGGGCTGGAATCCACCCGGATTCGTTGCCCAGGTGGTGGCATTCGCCTTCGGTCTGGCGGCGGCTTCATTGTTCCCGGCTATCCTGATGGGAATTTTCAGCAAACGCATCAACAAGCAGGGTGCGATCGCCGGCATGTTGACCGGCCTGATCTTTACCTTTGGGTATATTGTTGTTTACAAAGGTGTATTCTTTGAACCTCTGTTGGAAAACATTGCCGGCAACTGGTTGTTCGGCATTTCACCTGAAGGCATTGGCGTGGTTGGGATGGTGCTGAATTTTATCGTCGCGTTCAGCATCAGCGCAATGACAGACGAACCACCCGTCGAAGTGCAGGAACTGGTGGAACGGATCAGAGTACCGCGTAGTTTTAGCCCGCTATGACGCCAATAAAATCCATTGCGATCGCCGGCAATATCGGCTCCGGAAAGTCATCGCTCGTCGAGTTTCTGACCCGCACCTATGGCATCGAACCCTTCTACGAATCCAATGACGAAAATCCATACCTGCCGGATTTCTACCAGGACATGCAGTGCTGGGCCTTCCATTCCCAGCTCTATTTCCTGAGCAACAAGTTCTGCATGCACCAGCAACTCGACCGCAGTCCGGGAATTTGTGTGCTTGACAGCACGGTGCTGAACCACACTTGGATGGGGCACTTCCTGCATGCAAGGACTGGGCAATATTAGATGCAAATCAACAGAAACACGTCAAAACGGGCCTGTACCGGCCTTGATGGCATAGATATGGGCCGTCAGCGTCAGGCAGGATATTGAAAGCAGTGTTCTTCTTTCCACGCGCTAGGATTAGCAATTATGGTGCCGCAGCCGTAATATCAGTTATTGTGAAATGCATGTGGATATAGTGATGTCAAATCAGGAAGAAATCGCCGCAATACGGGCAGAAATCAAGAAAAAGGAACGGCAACTTTATCGTGCGAACAAGGAAATGAACGCTTGGAGCAAGAGCCGTGCAAGATCATACTCCAACGCGAATCTGTCCAAACTCTTCGTTGAATCCCAGCGAAAGGAGATCTCAGAGTTGCAGGCGCAATTGCTGAAATTGGAAAAGTAAGAATAGGGTACTGTCAAGTTAAAAAACGCCAGCCAAATTATAAACAAGATAGCCCGATTTCACTTCCTTCACGCGCACGTAACCTGTTGCCACTCGGAAAACGCTCTCGAGCGAAACTCGCGATAATGGCTCGCTCGCATCAAATGTCGCCCCAGCCGAAATAGATTGCCGACAGCGCCATGCACCGCGAGAAACCGCTGGGCCTGACCGACAGATTTGAACCGACGCATCTGTCGTTCCCGAAGCCGGGTGGGTTCATGGGATAATTCGGCCCGGTTGTTCGCGTATTGATCGGTGCAGTGCGGGACCAATGGCATGAGATCCCGTTTAGCGGCCGAATAACTTCGCAGCTTGTCGGTCACCATGCGCCTTGGTGAAGCACACTGACCCTTGAGTAACTTCCGGAAGAACCGCTGAGCCGCGCGCTTGTTGCGGCGTTTCTGGACCAGAATGTCGATCGTATCACCGTCCTGATCAACGGCACGCCACAGATAGTGCAATTTACCGCGAATCGTGACAAATACTTCATCAAGGAACCAAGCGTCGCCCAAGCGGCCTCTGCGCTTTTTCAGCATGTGGGCGTAGTCTGGACCAAACCGAATGCACCATTGCCGAATCTGGGCTTAACTTGACAGTACACATCAGAATTCTGAACATTCGATAAATCATCAATCAAGCTCTTGCGTAATCCGGAATTCATGGCTTCGCGTGCCGCTGGTCACGCCGGCCGCATCGAACTGTCGCTCGACAAAGGTGACAGCACCGTCCCGATCCATCAGCAGCACCGTAGATGAGCGCGTCCCGTATTCCGGAGATACGATAAACATCATCCTGGTAATCAATTCAGGCGCCAGGTGCAACTCCAAGCCCGGTGGTTCGTCCCCGGGTACAACACTCCGGTCCGCCAGCAGTTCGAGCAGTGCCTCCGGGTCCACCTGCTCATCTTCAAGCAGGGCATCGAGGCGGACACGGCCCTGGTGGACCTTGGGCCAGTCCGCGTCGAGCAGATGGTTGCTCAGGCCGTGGCTGCCTGCGTTCACCACGACGGTCTTCTCGCTGCGGTTCGAAACATAGACCAGCGTGCCCAAATCCCCAAGCAGGACACTGAACCCGCGGTATTTGTCTCCTTGCTGCCGCAGCTTGCCTGCATAGTCGGCAGGCCTTGTTTTATCAAGGAGAAAATCCCGTACCAGGTGGCCGCGAGATTGCTCCCGCAGTGGCTCTTTTTTTTGCGGCTCCCGGTAGTTGGTAATCGCCGCGAATCGGCCCTGACGCGTGATACCCAGCCAGGTGCCACCCGCTTGCAGATCGCGGCCGGCCAGCAGTTGCGGGGACTCTTTCCAGTAATCGGCTGCGGCGGTAGGGCGGCTGTGGAACTCGTCACGATTGGCGGCTACCACCAGGGCGTAGCGTGGATGAGTTTGCCAGGCGAAAAGGATCAGGCACATGGCGGATAATAATAGCTTATCCTCTGTGCGGACTGGGCATGAACCCTAAATAAGCATTATCCTTCGCGTTGGACTAAGTCCTGTTTCGAAGATGGGAGAAATTGTGCTTGAGAAATTAGAAGAATTGGAACGAGTTGCGCGTCAGCTTGAGCCTGATCATGACGAACGGGAGGAAATGCTGGATGAAGTGCGGGACTATGCCGAGGCTTTCCTGACAGATCTGCCCGCAGCGCGTACCTATACCAAAGACGAAGGAAGAAGGGGCTTCTCATTTGATGCCGTTGAAGAGGCGCCCACGAATTTGAGTGCGCTGCTGGAGTTGTTTCGCCGTGAGGTCGATACGACAGGAATTAATCCGGCTTCCGGCGGGCAACTCGGCTATATCCCGGGTGGGGGCCTGTTTCCTTCGGCACTGGGTGATTACCTGGCTGACATCAGTAATCGGTATTCAGGGATTTCCTTCGCGGGCCCTGGTGCTGCTGAGATGGAGCTGTCACTGGTCGGATGGATGTGTCAACTGGTGGGATACCCGGATACCGCCGGCGGGGACCTGACTTCAGGTGGCAGCATCGCCACACTTTCGGCTCTGGTAACAGCCCGTGATGCTCACGGTATTGGCCCGGAGGAGATTCCGGGTGCCTGTGTTTATCTCACCGGGCAGGCTCACCACTGCGTCGAAAAAGCGCTGCATGTGGCGGGTTTGAAGGATATTCGGAAACGCTTCGTAGCAATGGACAAGCGCTACAGAATGGATGTAAGCGAGTTGCAGCAGATGATCGATAAGGACCGGGACCAGGGATTAAAGCCCTGGCTGGTCGTAGCCTCGGCGGGTACCACCGATACGGGGGCGGTTGATCCTATTGCGGAAGTTGCCCGGGTCGCAAAACAACAGGATTTGTGGTTCCACCTGGATGCAGCCTATGGCGGCTTTTTCATGCTCTGCGAGGAGGGTCGCGAGCGCTTGCATGGTATGGAGCAGGCCGACTCAATTGTGATGGACCCACACAAGGGATTATGCCTGCCCTACGGATCGGGCGCCGTTTTGATAAAGGACAAGCGGTTGTTGGCCGCATCCAATACCTACTATGCGGATTACATGCAGGATGCGAAGCGAGCAGATAAGGATCCTGGCGCGGTTTTCTCACCGGCTGACCTGTCGCTGGAGCTCACCCGGCCATTCAGAGGGCCCAGGATGTGGTTTCCGCTCAAGATATTTGGATTAGCACCGTTCCGTGCATCTTTAGCGGAAAAAATCTGGCTGGCACGCTATTTTCATCAAGAGCTGGCAAAAATAGAAGGCTTCGAGATCGGACCTGACCCGGATCTCTCTATTGTGATATACCGTTACCTGCCAAAACGTGGTGATGCCAATGTATTTAACCAGCGCCTGCTGGAAGCGGTGCTTGAGGATGGCAGGGTATTTATTTCGTCAACGATGATTGCCGGGAAGTACACGTTGCGGCTTGCAGTGCTTAATTTCCGCACCCATCGCGAAACGATTGATTACCTGCTTGAACTGCTGCAGCAAAAAGCGCATGAACTGGGTAATACCTAGGCGGACGGTGCTGGTGACATCATCATTCGAGTAGCTATTTTTAAAATTCGGTGAACATCTGGAGCTGAGCCATGGCTGACCTTTTCGAAAACCCAATGGGCCTGAATGGATTTGAATTCGTTGAATTTGCCTCACCCACAGCGGGTGTATTGGAGCCTTTATTCGAGGTGATGGGCTTCACGGCAGTAGCGAAGCACCGTTCCAAGAATGTGACCCTGTACCGCCAGGGCGATATCAATTTCATCCTCAACCAGGAACCGGATAGCTACGCGGCCTATTTCGCGCAAGAACATGGGCCTTGTGCATGCGGCATGGCTTTCCGGGTAGCGGACTCCCATCATGCCTATGCCCGGGCGCTGGAGCGGGGCGCACAGCCGGTCGAAATACCCACCGGCCCGATGGAGTTGCGCTTGCCTGCGGTCAAAGGCATCGGTGGTGCGCCGCTCTACCTGATCGACCGCTACCAGGACGGCAAGAGCATCTATGACATCGACTTCGAATATTTCGAAGGTGTTGACCGTCATCCTCAAGGCTGCGGTTTAAAGCTCATTGACCACCTGACGCACAATGTTTATCGCGGGCGGATGGAGTACTGGGCAGATTTTTACCAGAATATTTTCAATTTTCGGGAACTCCGCTACTTCGACATAAAGGGTGAATACACCGGCCTGCTGTCCAAGGCGATGACCGCTCCTGATGGAAAAATCCGCATCCCGCTCAACGAGGAGGCATCCAGAGGCACCGGGCAAATCGAAGAGTTCCTGATGGCTTACAACGGTGAGGGCATCCAGCACATCGCCCTGATCTGCGACGACCTGATTGCCTGCTGGGACGCGCTCAAGGCCAATGGCGTCCCCTTCATGACGCCGCCGCCGGATACCTATTACGAAATGCTCGAAGAGCGCCTGCCGGGACACGGTGAGCCGGTGGACGAGCTCCAAACCCGTGGTATCCTGCTGGACGGCTCTACCGAAGATGGCGACCCGCGTTTGTTACTGCAGATTTTCTCTGAGACCATGATCGGGCCGCTGTTCTTCGAGTTCATCCAGCGCAAGAAGGACGAGGGTTTTGGCGAAGGCAATTTTACCGCGCTGTTCGAATCCATGGAGCGCGATCAGTTGCGCCGCGGGGTCATAAGCGCCGAAGATGCAGCCTGAACGGCAGCAGGAGCATTACATGGAAATTAAAAAGATTCATCACGTCGCCTATCGTTGCAAGGATGCAAAAGAGACGGTCGAATTTTACCGGAAAGTGCTGGATATGGACCTGGTCCTGGCGATTTCCGAAGACGAAGTTCCCAGCACCAAGGAGCCCGATCCTTACATGCATATTTTCCTGGACGCAGGGCAGGGCAACGTGTTGGCATTTTTTGAAATTCCCAACTCCCCACCCATGGGCCGGGATGAAAATAC
>JAZFUZ010000135.1:0-14890 GCA_036447475.1 Lysobacterales bacterium
GTAGCACCCATCCCCATGGACAATGAAAATAGAGAGGATCCACCGAGCAAGGCGTCACCGGATTCGCCAATCACGATTAGCGCGGCCATCAGCGGTGGTGCCACACAGGGCCCAACAATCAGTGCCGACAAGAAGCCCATCACGGCCACACCCCAGAGCTGCCCGCCTTGTTGCCGGTTGCTCGCCGCAATCAAACGGGTCTGCAGACGCCCGGGCAATTGCAGTTCGAAAAAACCGAACATCGAGAGCGCCAAAGCGATAAAAATCAGCACGAAACCACTGATGATCCATGGGTTCTGGAACGCGGCCTGGAGGTTCTGACCAAACAGGCCGGCCAGCACACCCGCAATGGTGTAGGTGACGGCCATGGCCAGCACGTAGACCAAGGACAGCCAGAAAGCCTTCATGGTAGTCAGGCTGTCTCCCTGGCCAACGATGATGCCGGACAAAATAGGTACCATGGGAAACACGCAGGGTGTAAATGCCAGCAACAGCCCGGCAATAAAAAAGGCGAAAATGGCCCGGCTGGGCTTGTCCGTCAAATAAAAGGCCAGGCGGTCCTGCTCGTTGACTGGGACCGCTGCCGCTGTGACGTCCGCAGCGACAGCAGATGCCGGTCTGGCTTCAGTAACCGGCTTTCCAATTGCCTCTGCAGCCGCAGGCATTTCGAATGTCACCGCGCGTGACATCGGCGGATAACAAATTTCACCGTCCCTGCAGCCCTGGAAATCAGCTTCCAGTGTGATGTTTACAGCCGGGCCCGCCGGACGATTGAATATCACGGGAATCTCGACCTGCCCGTAATAGACCGGCACGGACCCGAATTCCGGGTCGTCTTTTATCACGCCATCGCGCAACACAACTTCGCGGATGACAAAACCATCACCGCCAATGATCCGGAAGTTGAATTTTTCCAGGTAAAGGTAATAGCCGGGCTGAATAGTGAAACGAACCAGTGCGGTGTCAGCACTGACGCCGATCGTTTCATAAACAAACGCTTCCTCCGGCGGCAAGGCCTGCCCATTGAACATACTAAAAACAGGATCGGCCTCACTTGGCCTGGCCAGCGGATCTTCAAGCAGCCCGGCGGGCGGACCGGCAGCAGCCAGGTCCCGTGGCAAACTGACCAGTAAAACCTGTTCAGTGGGTGGATAACAGAGCACATTTTCCCAGCAACCCTGGGATTGCACTGTGAGTTGCACCGCTTCGACACCCGGCGCAACGGAAACCAGGGGTATGGTGACCGTCAGTTCGCCGTGATATTTCTCGACTTCCTCATCCAGCAGAGCATCAAACTTGATTTCTCCTGGTGGCAGTTGGGGTTCGCCCAGTACCACACCATCGCTTGGCGATGTGAACTGCAGAAATTTGTTGTTGTAAAGAAAGTATTCGTCTTCGATCTTCCAGCTCACTTCCAACCAGTCCCTGCTTGGCGCCTGAGCGGAAATAACAAACACGTCCTCGAAGTCCCGCAGCTGGTCCAACTCAATAGCGGGTATCGTTGCCGACAGCAGCAAGCCAAAGGTCGCAATTAAACGAGCCAGTAGTTTATTCATCATTGATCTTTGACCGGTCTGTTGCGCAGAATCATTCAGTTTCCCTCACCAGAAGTAGATAGACCGGATTTCCGGCAGGATGTTCACATCTTTCCAGAGCCAGGGTCAGGTTCTGCCGTGAAGCCGGGGTCAGGTTCTGCGAACCTGACCCCATTCGGACAGGGGTCAGAGCAGGGTGACGCTCAACAGCGCTACGATGTTGATGATCTTGATCAGCGGGTTGATCGCGGGACCGGCCGTATCTTTGTAGGGATCTCCCACCGTATCACCGGTCACGGCTGCGGCGTGAGCATCAGTGCCCTTGCCACCTAAGGCGCCGTCCTCAATGTACTTCTTGGCGTTGTCCCAGGCGCCACCGCCGGCGGTCATGGAAATAGCCAGGAACAAGCCGGTAATGATCGTACCAACCAGCAGACCACCCAGGGCTTCCGGCCCCAGCAGCATGCCGACAATAATCGGCACCAACAGGGGCAACATTGAAGGAATAATCATTTCCTTGATGGCTGCCTTGGTCAGCAAGTCCACTGCACGCGAGTAATCCGGCTTGGCAGTGCCCTCCATGATGCCCTCGATTTCGCGGAACTGGCGGCGGACTTCCTCAACCACTGAACCCGCGGCACGTCCAACGGCCTCCATGGCCAGAGCGGCAAACAAGTAGGGCACCAGGCCACCGATAAACAGGCCGATGATCACCAGGTGATTGGAGAGATCGAAGCTCAGATCGGACATGCCGGCATTTTCCAGGCTGTGCACGTAGTCAGCGAACAGCACCAGGGCGGCCAGGCCTGCAGAACCAATGGCATAACCCTTGGTGACCGCCTTGGTTGTATTACCCACGGCGTCAAGCGCATCGGTGGTCTTGCGCACATCTTCCGGCAAATCTGCCATTTCAGCAATACCACCGGCGTTATCCGTAATCGGGCCAAATGCATCCAGCGCCACGATCATACCCGTCATGGACAACATGGCAGTGGCAGCGATGGCTATGCCGTAAAGACCTGCCAGCTCAAAAGCGCCCCAGATAGAAAGACAAACGGCAAGCACGGGCAATGTGGTGGCCTTCATGGAGAGACCCAGGCCGGCAATGATATTGGTCGCGTGACCCGTGGTGGAAGCTGCTGCCAAAGTCCTCACCGGGCTGAACTCGGTGCTCGTATAATACTCGGTGATCACCACCATGGCGGCCGTCAGCGCCAGGCCGATCAGCGCCGCATAATAAAGATTCATCGAATCCGCACCCATTATGGCCTTGGTGGCCGGGTAGAAAACGATCGCTGCCAGGACACCGGAAACAATGACACCCTTGTACAGGGCGCTCATGATCTTGCCGCCTTCCTTGGTCCCTACCGCAAAGGTACCCAGGATCGAGGCGATGATGGACAGACCGCCCAGCACCAACGGGTAAATCACCGCGTTCGGCCCCAGTGCGCTGGCAGTCAGGCTGCCCAGCAACATGGTAGCGACCAAGGTTACCGCGTAGGTTTCAAACAGATCGGCTGCCATGCCGGCACAATCACCCACGTTATCACCCACGTTATCGGCAATCACCGCCGGATTACGCGGGTCATCTTCGGGTATGCCGGCCTCTAGCTTGCCGACCAGGTCGGCACCCACATCAGCGCCCTTGGTGAAGATGCCACCGCCGAGGCGGGCGAAGATCGAGATCAGTGAGCCACCGAAAGCCAGGCCGACCAGCGCATGAATGGCATGCTCCTGGCTCATACCCATGCTCTGCAACACAGCGAAATAACCGGCCACGCCCAGCAGGCCCAGGCCGACTACCAGCATGCCGGTAATGGCTCCGCCCCGGAAGGCAATTCTCAGCGCGGGGCTGACGCCGGACCGTGCGGCTTCAGCGGTGCGCACATTGGCACGGACAGAGACGAACATGCCTATGTAACCCGTCAATGATGAAAGCATGGCACCGATCGCAAACCCAATTGCCGTCGGCCAGTTGAGCACCCAGCCCACCACCAGGAACAGCACCACGCCAACGATACCAATGGCGGTGTACTGCCGGTTCATATAAGCCTTCGCACCCAGTTGTATCGCAGCAGCAATCTCTTGCATCTTGGCATTGCCTGCAGGCTGTCTCAGCACCCAGCTTGTCATTACCAGCCCGTAAATCAGCGCTAATACCGACGAACCCAGTGCCAACCACAGCGCCATCTCATTAGTCATTCGATTCTCCTTACAAACCCCGAAAACTCCTGTGGGGTATTTTCGATTTTTTGCTTCAACAGAGCAATTTTTCTGAACAGGCCCAACGGGGCCGGTAAAACCGGCGTATAGTAGCAAATAAATTCAGAAAAATCAGACTTCAAATGCTGGCAGCTTTTTCGTCACCAGTACATTGTTCAGACGGACGTACTTCGGCAGACCGTGGCGATCGTAAGGTGGATAGTCCTCACCCCGGATCAATGGCTCCAGGTAGCGTCTTGCAGCCGGTGTAATACCAAAACCATCAGCCGAAATATAGCTTTTCGGCATCCTTTTTTCGCGGTTTGCGACCCGGCCCAGTGATGCCTCACCAATCTTCCAGCGGTACGGATTGTTGGAAATCCGCTTGATCACCGGCATGACGCCGCTTTTGCCTTCGAGAGCGAACTTCACAGCGGCCACGCCAACCGCATAGGCCTGGTCCACATCGGTCTTCGAGGCCACGTGCCGCGCTGAGCGCTGCAGATAGTCGGAAACAGCCCAGTGAGACTTGTAGCCGAGTTTCGAGCGCACGATTTCAGCCACAACCGGAGCAACCCCCCCCAGTTGCGCGTGCCCAAAGGCATCCCGTGCACCCGTCGCGGCCAGAAACTGGCCACGTGAATTGCGCACACCTTCGGACACAACGATCGAGCAATAGCCATAATTTTCCACGGCATGTTGCACCTTCTTGATGAACTCACGCTGCCTGAACGGGACTTCAGGAAACAGGATCACGTGTGGAGGGTCTCCTTCGGCCCGGGCCGCCAATCCGCCCGCAGCGGCGATCCAGCCCGCGTGACGCCCCATGACTTCCAGGATAAACACCCTGGTTGAGCTTGACGCCATGGATTTGACATCCAGGCTGGCTTCCATGATGGAAACTGCCACGTACTTGGCAACCGAGCCAAACCCCGGGCTGTTATCGGTCACCGGCAGATCATTGTCGATGGTCTTGGGTATACCGATACACTGCACCGGGAAACCCAGTTTCCTGCTGATCTGGGATACCTTGAAAGCAGTGTCCGCCGAGTCGCCTCCACCGTTGTAGAAGAAATACCCGATATCGTGAGTCTTGAACACTGCAATCAGGCGCTGGTACTCCCTGCTACTTTCCTCGATGCTTTTTAGCTTGTAACGGCAGGATCCAAATGCACCTCCGGGCGTGTAGCGCAGGGCCGTTATATTGGCCTTGCGTTCTTTCGAAGTATCAATCAATTCTTCGCGCAAAATACCGATAATCCCGTCTTTGGCGGCATAGACTTTACCGATCCGGTCACTATTGGCTCGCGCTGCTTCAATGACACCACAAGCGCTTGCGTTGATGGTCGGTGTAACGCCCCCGGACTGTGCATAGAGTATATTTTTTTTCATGGATCAAAAGCTCTTCGATGGCCCAAAAATCGCATTGACTTGCGACAGGTGAGCAGTTAGCGTTAGCCCATTATTCTAGTGGACGGGAGGTGTGTTATGCGAATTGTATTGCTGGGTGCACCGGGATCGGGAAAGGGCACTCAAGCTGTACGACTGGTTGAAAAACTGGAGCAGCCGCATATCTCTACCGGCGAACTGTTGCGCAGCGCGGTTGAAGCCGGAACCGAGCTGGGTCAAAAGGCCAGGGAGGTCATGGACCGGGGTGAGCTGGTTTCAGACGATATCATGCTGGGCTTGATTGAAGAGCGCCTGTCCCGGGATGATGTGAAAAATGGTTTTATCCTGGATGGCTATCCCCGCAACATAGCGCAGGCCGAAGCGCTGGACGGATTGCTCAAGCGGCTGGGGCAACCTGTGAACGAGGCCTTGCAGATTGACGTAGACACCGAAGTGGTCGTGCAACGGATTGCCGGGCGCGCCGCAGAGGAAGACCGCAGTGACGACACTGAAGAAGTCGTCCGTAACCGCTTGCGGGTTTATGCCGAACAGACAGCACCCGTGGTCGAATATTATGCCGCCAAGGGTGTGCTTTCCAGGGTAATGGGCCAGGGAACCCCTGAGGAAGTTTTCCAGCGCATCATGAGCGTGCTGTTAATGCACTCAGAGTCCTGATCGTTTTCCGAATATTCGATATTCTCCGCCTGCGTTCGGGCCCCCAGGCTCTGTCTGCAAGCTGGGCGCTGGCGGCCGGGCTCAGTGTAGCCTACATCGCACAGGGTCTGTTCGCTGACCGGTTGCTCGGGGAGGCGGATTCCACACCACGCAGCCTGATCGCAATCACCGTCCAGTTTTTTGTCATTGCGACACTGCTTCATTTGAAGAAACTGTCAAGCCGCCTGCCCCAGACTCTTTCTGCGCTGGCCGGTACGGGCCTGATTTTCGGTTTCGGCTCGATTTTGCTTATCTCCCAGGCCGACCCGGCGAGAAATCAAACCTTGCTTGCCCTGGTCTGGTTCGGAGTTTTCCTGTGGAGCATTGCCGTCGACGCCCATATTTACCGCCATGCTCTGTCCATCAAAATGAATCTTGGCGCCCTCGTGGCAGTGTTGATTTTTGCCGCTAATTTCATCCTGTTAGAAACCATTTTGGGGTAAAACTAGTGTAGTGTTCTATATTATGTGACGATTAAGCGAGACGAGAAGGTATTAGCTGTAAGGCGCGTCTCGCCGGGAATGGCATGTCCTTTCCAAGAGGCGCAACACCGCAGATGATGCCTTCTCGTCTCGCCCGCAGGGAGCCCCACAAAAGCTCCAATCCTGCGTTACAGCCTTGGTTAAGGGAGCGGCCATTAACTGCAGGCTGCGCCTTGACTTGAATCTTTTGTGGGGCTCTTAATCGCCACATAATATGGGACACTACACTCAATGCATATTCATATCCTCGGCGCCTGCGGCACCTTTATGGGCGGCGTAGCCTTGCTGGCTCATCGGGATGGCCACCGGGTTACCGGCTCGGACCAGCACAGCTATCCACCGATGAGCAGTCAGCTGAAGGCGGAGGGAATTGAATTATTCGAAGGATACTCGGCGGAACACCTCGAGCCCGAACCCGATCTGGTGATCATCGGCAATGCGCTGAGCCGCGGCAACCCGGCCATAGAAAAGGTGTTGAATACCGGCATGAAATACACCTCCGGTCCCAGATGGCTCGGCGAAAACTACCTGCGCGGCAAATTTGTTATCGCGGTTGCCGGTACGCACGGCAAAACCACCACCGCCGCCATGGTGGCCTGGATTCTGGAACAGGCCGGCAAAAAACCCGGTTTCCTGATCGGTGGCGTGCCCAACAATTTTGGCCATTCAGCCAGGGATGGTAAACAAATTTTCGTCGTCGAAGCGGATGAATACGACACGGCATTTTTCGACAAACGAGCAAAATTCGTTCATTACCGCCCCAAGGTCGTGATCCTCAACAACCTTGAGTTCGACCACGCGGATATCTATCCCGATATCGAGGCCATCCAAACCCAGTTCCACCACCTCGTGCGCACCATTGCGAGCAGCGGGATCATTGTCTGCAACGGGCAGGATGCAAACCTGGAATCCGTCATCGACAGGGGCTGCTGGAGTCATTTGCAGCACTTTTCCATGCGCGAAGGGGCCGACTGGCAAGTGGAACAGCAAACACCGGATGGCCGCAAATTGGCGTTTTTCCGCGATGGCGAGAGGGTCGGCAACATTCACTGGATTATGTGCGGCCAGCACAATGCAATGAATGCCTGTGCAGCCCTGGCGGCCAGTGTCGCGGCCGGCATTGAGCCACACAAAGCGCTGGAGGGGCTGTCGACCTTCAGCGGCGTGAAGCGACGCTTGGAATTGATCTTGGAGCTGGATGATATTTGTATCTATGATGACTTTGCCCACCACCCCACAGCCATTCGCCTGACCCTGGAAGGTTTGCGGCAGAATGTCGGTAATGCCCGAGTGCTGATCGCGCTGGAGCCGCGCAGCAATACGATGCGCGCAGGGGTTCATATTGGAAAACTCGGTCCGGCACTGGCCTCTGCAGACCATGTCTGGCTGATGGCCAGCGACGGCATCGAGTGGGACCCCCAGGAAGAATTGCGTTCACTGGATGGTCGCAGTCGCATCGTAACCCGCAGCGAGGACCTGTTACAGCAGATGCTGGACATGGTTAAACCGGGTGACCACGTCGTGTTCATGAGCAACGGGGGATTCGATTCAGTCCCCCACCGATTCTGCGCAGCACTGCCTGGGCGCGCCAATCGTTGACAGCAATGCAATATGCGGGCTAGACCCGAATGACCCGTCCCTCAACCACCATCACGGTTTCTCGCGCAGCAACAACAGTTTCCCTTGCTCGATTTTTTGATCCAGTTCGCCAAAGGCTTCCCGCACCTGCCTCATGTCACCGTCACTGCCGGGTACTGAGCGCCAGTAACTGAAGAGTCCGAGGCGCTGAACCAGCTGTTCTTCCGACAACTGACCGAGGTACAGGGTTTTGCGCTCTGGAAGCAAGCGCACGCCGGAATCCCACATGCGAACGGTCAACATGCGGCCCTTCACCTCCAGGTCCTTGCGCATCAGCAACTCCTCGGAACGCCCCTGGTATGCCCGGCCCAACAGGGGGAGTGAGGCCTGGTCTGGTTCGGGATTCAGAGCCTGCAGTATCCAGCGCCAGTCCGATTCGGGCACGCGCTCCCAGCCGGCCTGTTCCAGCAGCCGAGCGATTTCGTCCGGATTGACCCCGATCTGTGCGTTGAACCGCCTTGATGCCACTGACGCGAGGCTCGTCCGCTCCTTTGGCAAATTCTGCCATTCATTGTTCCACCAATGCTCTTCCCCTATTTCACGCTCCTCAATTGCAGCCTGGAGAAGATCCAGGTCTGTGCTCGAGTGCTCCCGTACTTGCCAGGCAAACAGCACCAGGAAGGCGCCATAAAAAATCAGGCTGGCGATGCCGCCGGAAAATCGCCTCTTGGCTCGCTGCCGGTAGGCAATGCCCACCACCATCGTCCAGGCAAGGCCGAACACGATCCCGATCAATGCTCCGCTCAACCACTCCATGCCCAGGTAAATCCGCGACAGGGTAAGCAGAATCAGCACCAGTGCAGCGGCGATGTAAGGCCACTGCCTGTAACGGCGTTTGAGTTCCCCAGCCTCCATAACGGCAAAGAACATCAGTACAACCGTGATCAGGTTCATTGCCGCGCTGGGGCCCTTTATGGCCTGATCCGTCAATTCAATCACCTGTGGCGTATTGCGAAGGCTCCAGGACAGGAGCAACTGAGTCAGGACGCCGCCTACGATGGCAATGAACCAGTGAATAGCCGCGCTGTAACGCCTCGCACCACAAAGCCACAACAACAGGGCCACCGCGGAAAAAACCGGGACCGGCCACCGGGACAACCCTGCAATGGCCACCATCACCGGATCCGCCAGGTGATTGCGCAGGGACAGCGCCAGGTTTTGCACCGCTTGGTCCATTGCCTGGGGCTGCGTTGAAAACGGCGACAGCAACAACAGCATCAGCAATCCCCAGAACAGGAAAACCAGCAGAATGCCGAGCATGGAGACCGCCAATACGTCCGTTCGCGACGGGTCAAGCAACGGCCCGGCAACCCTGCCCAACAACGGGTGCCGGCGGCTCCAGCGTATAGCATGACGCAGCCAGCGAGCTGAGCGACTGGCCAGAGGTTCATAGACCAAGCGCATCAGCCACCAGGTCAGCCACAAAACTGCGACCAGTATGACCAAAATGACGGTCAGGCGGCCGGTGTACTCTGAGGCGACTTCCAACGATGCACCGAACAGCAAGCCCGGCAACAGAAACGTAGGTGCCCAGCTAATACAGGCCGGGATATCCACCGCCAGAAATCGGGATGGCTTCATGCCCATCATACCCGCAACCGCCGGGATGATCGGCCGCAGTGGACCGATAAACCGACCCGCTACCAGGCTCTTGACACCATGCGCCTGGAAAAACCGCGCGCCGCGCTCCATCCAGCTCGGGTAGCGGGAAAAAGGCCAAAAGTCCATCAGGTGGCCACCAAAGCGGTGACCAAGCAGATAACTCATCGAATCACCCAGTAAGGCCCCGCTTGAAGCAGCGATCCAGATCGGGATCAAGTCCAGCAAGCCCAGGCCGATCAAGGTGCCGACACCAAACAAAATCAAGATCCCCGGGAGCAGGAGACCAACCAGCGCCAGGGATTCGAAAAACGCGACCAGGAATACCACCGCAATACCCCAGCCCGGATTGGCATTGAGCCAGCCAAGCAGTTCCTGTGTCCAGCCTGTTTCCACTGTGTTTACACCCCGGGCCCGGTGGCCCTAAAAACCGGCAAATGCCTGGCTGGCCGCTGCAATCGTCGCCGCAATGTGTTCATCCGTGTGTGCTGATGAAATAAAACCGGCCTCAAAAGCCGACGGCGCCAGGTAGACACCGCGCTCCAGCATCGAGTGAAAAAATACCTTGAATGCCTCTGTATTGCAGTTGCGAACTTCGGAAAAATTCACGACCTGTTTGTCATTGGTAAACAGCAACCCAAACATTCCACCGACACAGGTCGCAAGAAACGGAACACCCGCATCATCGGCAGCCGCCTGGATGCCATCGGTCAAGTGCAAAGCGCGGGCGGTAAGATCGTCGAAGAAACCAGGCTGAGAAATTAACTCCAGGTTGGCCAGGCCAGCAGCCATTGCGACCGGGTTGCCGGACAAGGTACCGGCCTGGTAGACCGGGCCTGTGGGCGCAACCATCTCCATGTACTTCCGCTTGCCACCGAAGGCACCAACCGGCATTCCACCGCCAATGACCTTGCCGAATGTGGACAGGTCCGGCACGATGCCGTAAAGACCCTGGGCGCCTTCCAGGGCGACGCGAAACCCAGTCATCACCTCGTCGAAAATCAGCAAGCAGCCGTATTTGTCACAGGCTTCCCTCAGGCCCTGCAAGTACCCGGCTACGGGCAGAATACAGTTCATATTTCCCGCGACCGGCTCGACGATGATCGCGGCAATTTCATCTCCGGCCGACTCAAGGCATTCGCGCACTGCTGCCAGATCGTTGTACGGCAGGGTCACCGTCAAATCTGCCGTTGCTCGCGGTACACCCGGTGAATTCGGCACACCCAGGGTCAGGGCGCCACTGCCCGCCTTGACCAGGAAACTGTCGGCGTGGCCATGATAGCAGCCCTCAAACTTGATGATCTTATCGCGCTGGGTGGCCGCCCGCGCCACGCGGATCGCGCTCATCGTGGCCTCGGTGCCTGAATTGACCATACGCACCATGTCCATGGCCGGTACCATCGCGCACAGGCGCTCCGCCATCTCGACCTCGGCCGCGCACGGCGCACCGAAACTGAGGCCCCGGGTTGCGGCTTCGCGTACGGCCGCGATGATCCCGGGGTTTGCGTGTCCGGTGATCATCGGCCCCCAGGAACCTACGTAGTCGATATACTTGTTGCCCTCCACATCATAAAGATAAGCTCCCTCGGCACGCTCGAAAAACACCGGGTCGCCGCCAACACCATGGAAAGCGCGAACCGGTGAATTAACGCCGCCGGGTATGCAGATGCGTGCACGGGAGATTAATTCCTGGTTTTTGTTCATGCTGTTGATGCTCATTGGATGATCAGGGACAGAACATTGCATTTTAACCCCAATCCCTGGCGAAATATGCGGCTTCGCAGTTTATTGTGGCTGGAAGACATGGCAAACTACGCATCTTTTTCTGACCGGAATTTTTTAGTACTAATATTGGCGGGTAGCTCTGAACCCACCAATATTAGCTTGACGGAGTATTAGAGTGAATGACGACGATTTCAAAGTCTGGATGTGTATTATATGCGGTTGGATTTACGATGAAAAAAAGGGGGCACCCGAGGAGGGTCTTGCGCCCGGCACCCGCTGGGAAGATGTGCCTGAATTCTGGGTATGCCCGGATTGTGGCGCCAGCAAGGAAGACTTCGAAATGATCGAAATGTAGGAGTTCGCAAACGAGCGCAAATTATTAACCGGCCCTAAGACAGATACAACAACCCCGTTTTCACCTCCCCGCGGGCCGATAATTCCAGCCAGCGGCATGCCGGCCCTACCGGATCGAGCGTGAAGTGCTGTGCTCCTGGCATGCTGTTTGCCACCGTTGACGGTGCTCCCAGCAAGGTCACCCCTTTTCTTTGCACTTGAAAATCGTGATGCACATGCCCCCAGATAATGCACCGGACCCGCTCTGACTGGTCGACAACTTCAAAAAATTGTGCCGCGGACTCAAGCATGTAACGATCGATCCAGGGCGCCCCGACCGCAACGGGCTGATGGTGCAGGGCCACGAGTGTATGTCTCCTGCCTTGGTCGTGCAGGCTGGCGTGGATCTGCTCCAAACAGAATGCGGAAAAACAACCGGAAATACGCTCCGGTGCGGTAGAGTCGAGTAAAACCAGCTGCCAGTTTTCTGCCTCCATCACGTAAGGTCCATGCCACGGCCCCAGCCGGAAATACCGGCTCATCAATTCAACGTCATCGTGATTACCCGGCAACGCCAGTACCGGCACACCGATCTGCGCCAACAAAACTGAGGTACGTTCATACGATTCCCGGCTGCCATCCTCGCTCACATCGCCGGTAAGCAGTACCAGGACCGGGTTCCACCGCCTGGCCAGGTGAAGAATTTTCCGGAGATTTGCATCTGAACTCTGACCGCGGTACAGAGCATCGGGATCAGCGGAGACATGGCAGTCGCTGATCTGGATAATGCGGAGGGTTGCGGCTTCGCCCGTAAACGGGCTCCTATCTGCCAAGGTGAAGCTCCAGCACGTCACCGGTCTTCACCCCCAGTTCTGCGGCCTTGCCTGCATTGAGCTCCAGCACATATTTTGCGGGACCGTTGCTGGAATAAGCCGGGCACTGGTGGGTGCGGCAGGGCAGTGTGTTTTCCGACACACTGACCAGTGCAAGATCACTGTCGAAATAAAATATGTCCAGCGGTATCCGGGTGTTTTTCATCCAGAAACTGCGCCTCGTCTCACCCGGGAAAATGAACAACATGCCATGATCATCAGGCATGCTGTAGCGAAACATCAGCCCCAGAGACCTTTTTTCCTCCGTATCCGCCAGCTCAACGCTGAACCGTTCGCGATTGAGCTCCACGTACGGCTCCTGTGCCATGCAGGAACTGCAGACGAGAAAAAAACCAGTGAGGAAGCTAACCCGCATACGGAAAGTTTGAGCGTGCTGGGAATATATTGCAATCACATCAATTCGACACCACGCTGTAGTCGCGGGGAATTTAATGCAAAATTCCCCTCATCGGCTATGCTTAACCAAACGATAGGGAGTTTCATCATGCAAACATACGTGATCCTGCGCCGCAGCGCCTGGAAAACCGGCCCAGATCTTGAACAAGCAGCCGCAAAGTCAACGCAGGTTGGCGACGAGGAGATGTCCGACCAGGTGAGGTGGATCAGGTCCTATGTTCTTGATGAAGAAGACGGCACACTGGGCACAGTGTGCATTTACCAGGCGGTGGACGAGGATGCCATCATGGAGCATGCCAGGCGGTCGAATTTACCGGCAGATGAGGTGATACGGGTTGCTGATACCGTGTTTGTCAGGGACGATCCCTGATCGCAGCAATGCCACAAGCGCTAACGAACAGGGTCACACAGGCCAATCAATCCCTCCCCGCGCTGTTGTCGAACCGCGTGCTGCCGGTGGGAGACTTACTCGCTGTGATCGTCATGCTTGCCCATTTCGATATCAAAGTTCTCCATCACCTTACCCAGTTCATCCGGTTTCAAATCGCCGATTACGTTGACGAACACAGCCTCACCCTCCTCCAGGGCCATGACCGTGATTCCTTCCACGTTGTCTCCATTGAACTTCATGAAAATCCGCACCAGTTCATCGTCCGAATTGATCGTGACCACGGACTCCCAGCCCTGCTGGCTGAGTTTCGAGGAAATAGTCTTAACGAAATCCACCACACCTTCGTTCATTGAAGGATTCTCAAAGACACTAACGCGCACCCCGTGCAGGCGCTTGAACAGCTCAGCCGCCCGCGGATCCTCGCGAGCGCTGAGTGCGCTGACCAACCCCAGGAGTGACGCGCCCACGGCAATCTGCACGGTGGGTTCACCGAATACGTGGGTGAGCTCGCCAAAATCCACATAGCCCGGAAAATCCTTCAGGGCATCTTCCTGGGCCATCGCAGGCAGTGCCAGCATGCTCACCAGGCCAATTAGCAAAAATTTGAATTTCATGTGTTTTTCTCCTTGAGGGATTGTTCGGTAAAAGGGATATGCTTCGAAATGTTATCGGTCACACCATTACGCAGTTGTGAACCAAGTACCTTGTGAATTCGCTCACCGGTGCTGTTGCCAATCCTGTCGATGTAGGCGAATGCCACTGCCAGGTCCTGTCGCGCCCGTTCCACATCGGCCTGGGACGGCTGCTGCGGCTGCATCAGCACGAAACCAATGGCGAGCAGTGCAATGGATGCCATCGCGGTAGTCATAACCCAGCGGCGCGGCCGTTGGCTTTGCCTGTTGTTGCGGGGGATATCGCGAAGTTTACGCCGCAGACTGGGCGGCGCCTGCTCGATACCAATCGAGTCCATGTTGCGTTGCAATTGATAAGCCTCAATAATCGCCCGGGCGAGTTTGCGGTCCTTGCTGGCGGCCTGTTTCAACGCATCGGTGGCTGCCTCGTCCAGCTCGTTGTCCAATAAAGCATTGACCTGCGATTCCCATGCGGGCAGGTCCTTGCGGTTTTTACTTGTCATGGTCTTACCTCCGCCAGCTGTTCACGCAGCTGCCTCCTCGCCCGGTGCAGATAGACTTTCACCTGCGACAGGCTCAGTTCCAGCACCACTGCGACTTCCTCGTAGCTGTGCTGATGAATATCTCTGAGTACCACCAGCGAGCGATAGGGCTCCTTCAGTCCGCCAATAGCCCGCTTCAGCCACTGGCCGGTTTCGTGCTGCTGCAGGCCCTGCATCGGGCCCGGTGATTCGTCCTGATGGCGCCACTCCATCAACTCTTCGGTGGGGCGTCGCCGGCGCAACCGGTCCAGGCACCCATTTCGCGTCACAGCCATTATCCAGGGCCGAATCCTGTCCTTGTCGATCGAGTCCTGATGGTGCCAGAGCTTGACGAACGCCTCCTGACAGACGTCCTCCGCTTCCTGCGCGTCCTGCAGCAGATAGCGCGCCAGCGTCCAGGCCTGATTCTGGTATTTCTC
>JAZFUZ010000136.1:0-4117 GCA_036447475.1 Lysobacterales bacterium
TCCAAGTTGATTATGTGATGTAAGTACAAGGAGTATTTTCATGTAGGTTTCCCTTTTTAATTTCGTATTGCCTAAGTTGACCACCTAACGTCCAAGCCAAGCGGCGGCGAAGCCGTCCGACTTGGGCGCCTTGTTAGGAGCCGATTTGTTCAATTTCATCCTGCCCAACACCAAATGCAGCACAAACTGCTGCATGATGTCTTTCATCTGTTTGACTGAACAATAGGCGATCCGGTTTGTGGTCATCTAGCCAAATAAACAAATGGATCCTGCCCTTTTCGTCCTTTATGCGACCGTGTGAGAATTGCCGATAAATAGGATGAGCTGTTCCATCATTGGCGTAGAAGTTTCCAGTTAATATCCCCAAAAGGTCGTTGATACCGCTCATGTCGTCGTGATTCACTAGAGCCAGAACGTTTGGGTAGTTCTGTTCCCCGTTGACTGCGTCAAATTGTTTTACCGCCTCATGAATATCTGCCGTCAGACGGTTGAATATTGGATCGTTCCGTTCGCCACCCACTAACTCACCGGGGTCGGCTTTATCTAGTTGTTCTTCAAGCCACTGATCTTCTTGACTAGATTTAACTTCACAATAAAAAAGAAAATTTTCATCCCGAAACACGCGAAAATCCGGTGTCTTTCCGGAACGCATTTCTGCTTTTGAAAATTGCTCTACAGTGAACCCACATTCTTGAAGATATCGTTTAACTTGCTCCTCGTTCGGGTCCATCATAGGCTCCTAACAGTTTACTATACAGAATTATGGATGATATCACACTAGGCAGAAATGATTTATGAGTGTAGTATCCACGGCATGCTTTATCCCAATTTGGAACCGACTGCCCCCTTGCGAATAGCCGAGCCCGACCGGGGCTCTCGCTGGCAACAATACATCCGTTTGCTGTCTGTGCGCGAGGTTCCGGAAAAAGCACATCGCTATTACGTGAAACATGTCGAGGATCTGATCAGGGAGTCCGGGCAAACACCGCTGCTCAATCTGCGGCGTGAAGTTGTCGAGGCGTTTTTACGGAACCGGGCTGATAATCCGCGTCTGGAAGATTGGCAGGTTCGTCAATGTGTCGATGCGATTCGGCTCTTGTTGGAGGATTTGGCGCACGCTCCGGTGGCTGATGAAATCGACTGGGACGCCTGGCGTTATGGGTCACAGCGCCTGGATGCAGATCACGTTACCCTGGCGGGTGACCAGTCCGTTGCTGAGGTTGTCGCTCGGGCTGCCAGAAAGCCGGGGATCCTGGATCAGCGACCAGCCCTGGAACAACTGGTGATAGAGATCAGGGCGCGGCACTACTCGATACGGACTGAAAAAACCTATCTTAATTGGGTGGTTCGATTTTTTGCGTTCTGCAAATCCGCTCAGGCAGACACGGCGAGTGCAGGGCAGGTGCAGCTTTTTCTGCAACATCTGGCGGTTGAGCGCAAGGTCTCGGCCAGCACGCAAAACCAGGCACTCAATGCGCTGGTTTTCTTGTTCAGCCATGTCTTTCGAACCCCATTGGAGAATCTCCAGTTCCCCAGGGCAAGACGGCCCAAGCGCTTACCGGTGGTGCTGACCTGTACCGAAGTGGGCGATTTGCTGGGCGCTATGAGCGGGCTTTACGAGTTGATGGCCGGGCTGATGTACGGTACCGGTATGCGCTTGATGGAATGTGTTCGGCTGCGGGTGATGGACGCCGATTTTGGCAATCGGCAAATCATGGTTCGCGACGGCAAGGGCAAAAAGGACCGCGTGGTTCCGTTACCCAACCGCTACTCGGAAGCGCTGAAGGCACACATTGAACAGCGCCGGAAGTTGCATCGACAGGATTTGGCACAGGGGCACGGAGAAACCTACCTGCCGACGGCCCTGGCGCGCAAGTTTCCCAAAGCTTCTGAGGAATGGATTTGGCAATACGTCTTTGCTTCCTCGCGGCTTGCCAAAGACCCGCGCAGCGGTGCACTGCGCCGACACCATATCCACGAGACCTCTTTGCAAAAAGCCATTGGCACCGCTGCCAGGCTGGCGAAAATCAGCAAGCGAGTCAACAGCCATGCACTCAGACACTCTTTTGCGACACATTTGCTCGAGTCCGGGTACGATATTCGCACGGTTCAGGAATTGCTCGGGCATGCCGACGTATCCACTACCATGATCTACACCCATGTACTGAATCGTCCCGGTGTCACGGTGGTGAGCCCGGTTGACCGACTCTAATTCCTGGGAGCATGGCAATAATAAATAAACGTCGCACATGGGTGGGGCACTGAAAACAGGACATAACGATGAAAACCATTGAGGTCAAACTCAGCGACATCATCATCCAGCATCCGGAGATCAATTCCTTCGATGAATTGCTGGCTGCGGTTCGGGGCATCACCTCGGACGATGTGCTTTTCCTCAATTTTGACGTCAAGCCCGACTACCGGGACACACCGCGCAACTGGCAATGGCGCCTGGAAGCGGTTTTTAGCTAGTGTAGTGTCCTATATTAAGTGGCGATTAAGAGCCCCACAAAAGATTCAAGTCAAGGCGCAGCCTGCAGTTAATGGCCGCCCCCTTAACCAAGGCTGTAACGCAGAATCGAGTCTTTTGTGGGGCTCCCTGCGGGCGAAACGAGAAGGCATCATCTGCTGCGTTGCGCCTCTTGTGAAGGACCAGCCATTCCCGGCGAGACGCGCCTTACAGCTAATACCTTCTCGTTTCGCTTAATCGTCACTTAATATAGGACACTACACTAGATCTTTTCCAACCGGGCACCAGGAGGTAGCCATGAGCAAGTGCAGCACCACTTTTTTCCACTCATTGGGAATGCTCTGCACCCTGGCCCTGACCGCGACCTGTGCCTACAGCCCGGCGGCCGGCGGTGCAGACGTCTTACTGATGTCAGAGAAAAAAGAAATTTCCATTGGCCGCGAGATGCACCAGAAAATGATGGCCGAAGGTGCTGCCTACGACGATCAGGCCCTGCAGGATTACGTCAATCGTATCGGCCAGAGCCTGGTAGCAAACAGTGGCCGCCCCAGGCTCCCGTTTACTTTCACGGTGCTCGACAGCCCCGACATCAATGCTTTCGCCACCCCCGGCGGTTTTATTTACATCAACCGCGGTCTGCTCGCCTATCTGGACAGTGAGGCGGAACTGGCTGGCGTCATAGCCCACGAGATCGGCCACATCACCGCGCGCCACGCGTCACGCCAAAAAACTGCCAATACCACCAAAAGCGTGCTGAGCGTCATGGCCTATGTGCTCACAGGGAGTAGCGACGTAGCGGAAGCTTCAAACATGGCAGGCACGGCACTGGTGCGGGGCTATGGCAGGGACCACGAACTGGAAGCGGACAGTCTGGGTGCGAAAATCATGCACAAGACCGGTTACGATAGCTATACCCTGCTGGAAGTGATTGGCGTGCTCAAAGACCAGGAGCAATTCCAGCGGATCAAGGCCAAATCTTCCGGCAAGAAGGTGGCCAGCTACCATGGCCTGTACGCAACCCACCCGCGCAACGATGCCCGTTTGCAGCAGGTTATTCGCACCGCCAGTGAGCTGGACCAGACCAACGAGGATCCCTCCCGCCCCGGCGAGTTCAGGCAACATCTGGAGGGTCTGGTCTGGGGGATCAGTTCCCAGGGCCAGCGGGCGGAGAATCGCTACTATCACAACAAACTGGGCTTCACCATTGCCCACCCGGAGGGGTGGAGTTTCAAGGCCAGTTCAAAGGCAATCGTGGCCAGCGCCGCTGACCGCAGTGCATCACTCACCATTACAATTCGCAAGCGCGATATAAACGCCGAGCCCCGCAGCGTGCTGGAAAAGAACTCAAGTGGCAGTCTGACCGCAGGTGCCGAGCTCGATCAGGCTGGCCTTAAGGGCTACACGGCAATTGCCAGTACTTCTGCCGGTTCGCGTCGGCTTGCGGCGATCGACTACAAGCGGCTCACCTACCTGTTTGAGGGCGAGGCCACCAACTTTGCGAGCGCGGACAAGACCCTGCTGACGATGGTCGAAAGTTTCCGTCCCACGCACCCGAAGGAGCGCCAGAGTGGTACTCACCACTACATCCACTACATCCAGGTACCTCGAGGCGCCACCCTGGCCACCCTGGCGGCGGGCATCCGCATT
>JAZFUZ010000137.1:0-7048 GCA_036447475.1 Lysobacterales bacterium
CCAGGCTCGCTGCGAATTTACTTCCATCCGGCCGCAAGACATCGACCTTGAGTGCTTCGTCAGGAAATTCACCTTTGGAAAGGCCTTTGAACAGGTTCTTGAGATTGGTTTTACCGGCATTGAGCATTTCAAGCAGGGACAAACCGGCGATTTCAGAATCGTCCTTGACCCGTAACGATTCCAGGTATGCGCGGTTCGCATAAACATGTAATCCCTCGTGAATGTATGCGACCGCAGCATGGGAACTGTCCAGAAGCAGGTTGTAGCGATGTTCAAGTTCCTCCAGATGTTGTTGCTGTTGTAGCTGGTTTTGACAGGTCTCGCTGCGTTTGACGAGGCGACTGACCGTCGCGATCAGAAGTTCTTCATGTTCAGAATTGATGACTAAGCAAGCAGTTGTTTGCAGCGCATTGGCCAGCTTATCCGGTTCCTGCAGGTCAGATAACAGGGCAACTGTTACATCAAATGACTCCGCCAGTTCACAAATTTCATCCAGCGCAGCATCATCCGGTTCCGGGTCGGCAAAAAGAATCAGAACAGGAGAGTCATTATCCAGTACACGTTTGACTTCAGTACTGGTTCGGGCGTGGATCACATGAATATTAATACCGGAATTACGAAGCATGGAATTGATACTTTCTGCAAATTCCGCAGATTTGTCCGTGACCAGAATATTGACGCTGCGCATTTACAATAGGCCTCCCTTGCCACGTACACATGAGGAAGTTTTTATCATGTTTATCTACAAAAATCAATTAATTATCATTAGTATTGAATACGATTTCCATGATAAATCAATGGCTTTTAGTGAAGCAACTATAAAGATTTTTTTGCTTAGAAGCAGCGATCTTTACTGTGACGATTCATTCAGCCAATTAAAATCGCAATAGCGGCTGACGTCCTGGCTGGGTTCGCGGTATCATTCACCCTTGGGCCTGCTAGCAGGCTTGGCAAGGCGGAGCCGCAGGTACCAATCGGTGGGCACCATGTTTTCGCCGGTAGGGAGGAACAGATGGCAAGCTATGGTACCAATGAATTCAAGAGTGGCCTGAAGATTATTCTTGGCGGTGAACCTTACACCATTATTGAGAATGAATTTGTAAAACCTGGCAAAGGTCAGGCATTCAACCGTGTACGCGTCCGGAATCTCAAGACGGGCAGAGTGATTGAGCGCACGTTCAAATCAGGCGAGTCGGTGGAAGCAGCGGACATTTTTGAAATGGATGTCCAGTATCTTTATAACGATGGAGAATTCTGGCACTTCATGGACCCGGGAACTTTCGAGCAGCACGCCTGCTCCCGTGAAGCGGTCGGTGAGGGTGCGAAATGGATAAAAGAAGCAGTTGTTTGCCGGATCACATTGTTTAACGGGGTACCTCTCAGCGTTATGCCGCCCAATTTCACTGAGTTAAAAATAGTCGAAACTGATCCGGGCCTGAGGGGTGACACCTCGGGTGGGGGTGGAAAGCCCGCTACTTTGGAAACAGGCGCCGTTGTGCGCGTTCCATTGTTCGTTAATAACGGAGAAGTCATCAAGGTGGACACCCGGACTGGTGAATATGTCTCCAGGGTCAAGGTTTAGCACCCTGATCCATCCCCGGTATCTGGTGGCCGTGAGGCCGCAAGGTATCGTTCTGGAACAACACTCAATCGCAATCGAGCAGGACCTGATTGTCTCAATCTCGACGCGAACCGAGGCCGAGCAGGCTTATCCGGAAGCTGAGTCAATTGAGCTTCCGGATCATGTTCTGCTACCCGGCTTTATCAATATGCACACCCATTCGCCCATGACGCTTCTGCGGGGCTATGCGGATGACATGGATCTTGACGTCTGGCTCAGGGAGCATATCTGGCCGGCAGAACAAAAGTTTATGGGCCCTTCATTCGTTGCCGATGGAGCCAGGCTGGCCATCGCAGAAATGTTCCGGGCCGGAACGACTTGTTTCAATGACATGTATTTTTTCCCGGACGTTTTGGGTGAAACTTGCCTGGATGCGGGTATCAGGGCCAGTATCGGCGTACCGCTTATTGAGACTCAGACAGCCCGGGCATCGGAGATAGACAATTATTTCGAGCAAGGCCTGAGACTGCATGATGAATGGCGATCGGTGTCATTGCTGAGTATCACTTTTTCCCCTCATGCTCCTTATTCCGTTTCGGATGAAACGCTGCGGCGTGTTGCCACTCATTCGCGGGAACTGGAAGTGCCGGTCCATATGCATTTGCTGGAGACGGAATGGGATATCAAGCATTCTCTCCAGAACCATGATGTGCACCCGCTTCGTCGCCTGAGAGATCTGGACCTGCTCAATTCACGCTTGCTGGCAGTCCACATGACCCAACTTTCTTCTGAGGACATTGGTCTGCTCGCACAATCGGGTGTTCACGTCGTCCATTGTCCACAATCAAACCTGAAGCTTGCCAGCGGAATCTGCCCACTTGCTGCCCTGCTCGAGGCCGGTGTTAATGTTTCACTCGGAACGGATGGGGCGGCCAGCAACAATGATCTCGACTTGCTGTCTGAAGCGCAGACGGCGGCGCTGTTGGCCAAGGGTATTTCAGGAGACGCACAAGTGGTTGATGCATTCCAGGCGCTGGAGATGTTGACTATAAATGGTGCAAAAGCATTGGGAATGGACAATCTGACCGGCAGTATTGAAGTAGGGAAGGCAGCAGATTTGTGTGCCATTGATCTCAGTTGTCCCGAAACCCAACCGTTATACCATGTGGTCTCCCAAGTGATATATGCTGCATCAAGAAGACAGGTCAGTGATGTATGGGTAGCCGGGCGACGGGTACTCGACTGCGGACAGCTGACAACAATCGACCTGGAGGAAGTGATCGGGAAAGCGGGTCAATGGCAAGGCCGATTGTCCGGATTTGGAAAGCTGGTAACAGCTTGACCAGCCCGCATATTGCATGAGTTGCCGTGAAATCAGGCGACAAACCGGCAACGGTACCATTGAATTCCTTAGCAAACCTGAAGTACCATTTCCTAGCATTGAAATTCTTAAATAAACAAGTAAAGCCCAGCGAAACCCATGCAGCATGTGGGCTGGAGGTGAGGGTGTTGTGAGTCTACCTACTGAAATGAATTTTGATCCCAGGGAGCAGGAAAAATTTGATGAAGCAGCATCGGGCTGGTGGGATCCTGAAGGGCCTTTCCGTCCTTTGCACGATCTCAATCCTGCCCGTCTCAGGTATATCACCGAGCGATGCAAACTGGATAAGGCCAGGGTAGTTGACGTGGGTTGTGGAGGCGGAATCCTGTCCGAGTCAATGGCCAAAGAAGGTGCCATTGTCAGCGGCATTGATGTGGCGCCCAAGGTTCTTGCCGTCGCGGAACTTCATTTGCATGAATCAGGCCTGAATATTGATTATCGCCAAAAAACCGTGGAAACACTGGCCGCAGAAAGTCCTGCCCAATTCGATCTTGTAAGTTGCATGGAACTGCTTGAGCATGTACCGGACCCTTTCTCCATCATTGAATCAATCCGGGTTTTGTTAAAACCGGGAGGTCACGGTTTTTTTTCGACACTCAATCGCACACCCCTGTCATTTGCATTGGCCATCGTAGGAGCAGAGTACATCGCCCGGTTATTGCCACGCGGGACCCATCGCTATGATCGCTTTATCCGTCCTTCGGAGCTTGGCCGCTGGGTGCGTGAAGCGGGCCTCACTGTAGAAGACATTAGCGGATTGCATTACAACCCGCTGACACGGAGTGTTTTACTGGGTGGGGGGGTCAAGGTAAATTATCTTATGCACGTGATAAAACCAGCGTGATGTGTGCGATCAGGGCGGTACTGTTTGACCTTGATGGAACTTTGCTCGATTCCGCACCCGACCTGGTTGCTGCTTTGAACCGAGTTCGTGCAAGCGAAACTCTCCCCCCCCTGGGCGTGGCGGAAATGAGCAGTTATATTTCGCTCGGCGCCGTTGGCCTGTTGAGCGCAGGCATGCCTGCTGCCGATAATGCCACATTTGAATCCTGGCGTACCGGTTTCCTTGAACATTACGCTGAAAATCTCTACCGTGAATCATCCCTGTATGAAGGTGTACCCGAACTGATTGATTTCTTGAATATTTCCGGTATTCCATGGGGAATTGTCACCAATAAAAGCGAAGCGCTGACGTTACCGATTCTAAAGGCAGCTCAGCTGAAAGATACGATTTCCTGCCTGGTTTGCGGGGACACTTTGAGCAGGAGCAAGCCAGATCCGGCACCGGTCAGCCTGGCGTGCGGCATGCTCGATGTTCCTCCTGAAAATACCCTTTTCGTTGGAGACGACAGCAAGGATCTTGCCGCGGGCAAGGCGGCGGGAACCCAAACAGCGGTTGTGCACTATGGCTACGGTTCCCATGACCTGGATGAGCAGTTGGTGGCTGGCAGTTTCCAGATTCACCATCCCTGTGAATTGATCAAGGTGCTTGGTGATCGTTGAACCCGATTGCAATAAGCGTGATTACCGTAGAAGAGTTTGATGGCCAGAACCGGGAACTGCACGCCGGAGCGCTGGAGCATATCAATAAAGATGGTTGACTAGTCATCAGAGATGACATCTGGTCCTTTACCCGCTGTTTTTTCGTAAACTCCTTTGCCGGATTTCCGGTATTGCGTGAAGCCGTGTTTTTCCAGGTTGGCGGGATCCAGCGAAGGGCCGGGTTTCGCCAGGTTGGGAGCGGAAATGATTCTCTTGACTGCCACACCGCATTGCGGGCAAATTAGTAACCTGGGTTCACTGATTTTTCTTATTAATTCAAATCCTTCTGAACAAAAATTACATCCCTTATCGTATCTGGGTGTGTATTCGTAAGTAGGCATCATGGTTCCATTCTGCGGAGCGTGGTGGATAATACGCCCTAGCCATGCCCGGAGGCAATAAGCTAATTTCCTCAATCCGGCAAAAACGTTACACTGCTGCGGCGCCTGAAGGCAAGCCAAAATTGAATCAGAAACTGAAAAACAAAACGATACTGATCACCGGGGCAGCCGGTGGCCTGGGATCGGAACTGTCATTCCTTTGCGCAGCGGCTGGTTGCAATACCGTTATGCTTGACATTGATCGGAAGGGACTGGAATCAGCTTATGACTTGATCATCGAAAGTGACTTGACGGAACCCGTTTTACATCCGATTGATCTCGCCACGGCCACTCCCGAGCATTTTGAGGAATTGGTCAATGCCCTGAAATCGGAATTTGGCGGCATGGATGCCTTGATTCATTGCGCCGCAAGGTTCGAAGGCCTGAGACCATTGGAACAGGTTTCACCACCCGAGTGGTTATACCAGATGCAGGTCAACATCAATGCCTGCTGGTTTTTGAGTGTTTCCTGTCTTCCTTTGCTGCGAAAATCCACCAGTGCCAGACTGTATTTTCTTCTGGAGGATATGGACAGGATGTCGGGAGCATTTTGGGGTGCCTATGGCATCAGCAAACATGCACTCAAGGCACTCACCAGCCAGTTCGCTGCCGAGTGTACATCTGCGGGAATCCAGGTACTGGGGATTAATCCCGGGCCCATGAGGACCCGGATTCGGGCCAGTGCTTACCATGGTGAAGACCCTGGCTTGCAACCGGAACCGGCAACGGCGGCGGCGAAAATTCTGGAGTTTCTATCCGGCGACCGAATCCCTGGAACCGTTTTTGTAGACCTGACGTAGCTCTATCATGTCATGAACAGCATCATTTCGAAGCTGGCACATTACAACCGGCTTCGTACCCGATCATGGCCTGCTTGGTGGTTGTTCCCCATCGGTAGCCGCCAAGACCACCGAGCCTGCGGATGACGCGGTGGCAGGGAATGATCCAGGCCACCGGATTGCTGCCAATCGCTGAACCAACTGCACGACTGGCATGGGGATGTCCAATGCATGAAGCAATCTGCCCATAACTCGCATGAGCGTTTTGTGGTATGGACAACAGTGCTTCCCAGACTTTTAACTGGAAAGGGCTGCCTTTAAGCCACAAGCGAATCGGTGTGCTGCCACAATCAGAAAATATCATCTCTAGTTGATGTGCAGCAGCCGTTTGGTCAAATTTGAAACTTGCTGAATTCCATCGGTTTTTCAATGTATTGATGACCGTGTCATAGTCAACATCTCCGCAAAACCCAAGAAAGTTGATGCCACGCTCAGTCCAGGCAAGCACGGCCTGGCCAAAGGGCGTATTGCCTGATCCATAGTGGATTTCAACGCCTTCCCCCAGCTTCCTGACCTCTCCGGGACTGAGTGCTTCGGTGGTGATCATCAGGTCATGCAGTCTTCCGGGGCCGGAAAGACCGGTTTCCAGGGCTGTTGCCAGAACCGTGCTTCCCCGTTGCAGGCGATTCAGGGCATCCTGCTTCGTCAGTGACTTGAGAAATTGCTTGGGGCTGACTCCGGCCCAATCCTGGAAAGTCCGTTGCAAATGATGGGGGCTGAGGCCTATTTCGAGCGCCAGACGGTCAAGATCAGGTTGATCTGCGTGGTGGTCGGCTACCCAGTTCAGGGCCCTGGCGATGGTGTCGTAGGCTTGTTTGTGATGCATAAAACCATTCTAGTCCTGATATGCTGGTTGACCACCCGATTCTTGTGATTTGCGGTTGAAATCATATATTAGATATTTATTTGCTTTTCCATGGAGATCGTAACGTAATGACTGATGAGCTGTTTTTGAAAATTATCAATCGTGAAATACCTGCAGAAATCGTTTATGAAACGGACGAGGTATTGGCATTCCGAGATATCAATCCCCAGGCGCCCGTACATGTATTGATTATCCCGAAGGAAAGAATTGCCACCATTAATGACCTCGCACCGGAGCATGCCGAGTTGGTCGGAAAATTGATTTTGACGGCGGCTGAAATAGCCCGTGAAGAAGGCCTGTCCGAAGATGGATATCGCCTGGTGATGAATTGCAACAAGGCGGGTGGACAGATGGTTTTTCACATTCATCTGCATCTGCTGGGTGGCCGGCAAATGACCTGGCCACCTGGTTAACCTGCCCATTACACCAATCGACCGCAACGGTAATCTTCGATCGCCTGTTCAATTTGCGCTTGAGTGT
>JAZFUZ010000138.1:0-5779 GCA_036447475.1 Lysobacterales bacterium
AAAACGCCTGCTTGTTGCAAAATTTCCGCAGTTTCGTGGAGCGGCAGGCCCATGACTCCCGAGTAACTCCCCTCCATGTGGGAAATTTTCTGCGCCGCGATGCCCTGCACGCCATAAGCACCCGCTTTGTCCATCGGATCACCGCTGTCGCAATAGGATTCGATCCACGCTCGATCAAGTTCCGAAAAAGTGACCTTGGTGATATTCAGGCGCTCGCGGAGACCACCTCCCGGCAAAACCAGCGCCACAGCCGACCACACCTCATGGGTTCTGCCGGACAAGCCCTCAAGCATGCGAATCGCATCCTCCCGGTCCACCGGTTTACCGAGGATGCGCCCGTTCACAACCACGGCGGTATCGGCGCCCAGAACTGCCACCGTAACACCGTCACGCCGGTGTACTTCGAGCGCCTTCTCCCGGGCCATGCGGCAAACATATTCCCGGACGCCCTCTCCTCCCCGGATGGATTCATCGATGTCCGCAACAATCACCCGGTATGCCACACCAACCTGGTTCAGCAATTCCCACCGTCGCGGGGATGAGGAAGCCAGGATGAGCAGAGATTTTGCAGCAACGCAATTCATGGCTTCAGGCCCGGTGGTACGGGTGATTCTGAGTGATGGTCCAAGCCCGGTACAACTGCTCGGCGAGTATGGTCCGCACCAGTGGGTGCGGTAGCGTCAGCTTACCAAGGGACCAGACCTTATGTGCCTGTTGAGTGCACGGCCGTGACAGTCCGTCAGGCCCCCCGATCAGGAAACAGATGCCATGCTCTTCACGCATCCAGCGCTCCATCTCCCCGGCAAGCTCTGCAGTAGACCACTGCTGGCCACGTTCATCCAGGGCGATAATCCGGAAACCGGATGGCACACTACGAAGCAGTGCTTCACCTTCCCTGGTCCGTAGTGAGTCAATATCTACGTTACGGGATCGCTTCAATAGTGGAACCTCGCGCAGTTCCAGCGAAAAACCCCTGCGGAAACGGCGGGCGTATTCCGACCAGGCCGTCTGCACCCAGGCCGGCATGCGCTGTCCGACAGCCGCTACGATGAGTTTCATTTGAACGAGTCGTTGCCTGGGCTAGGACCTGCTAACAGGCCCAGGGTTAAATGGCGCTGCTGCGCCGATCACTACTGACTTCCCATAGTTTTTCAAGGTTATAAAAAGCCCGGGTCTGGGGCAGCATCAAGTGAACGATCACATCATTCAGGTCAACCAGCACCCATTCCGCATGTCTCTGCCCTTCCACCCCCAGTGGCTGACAACCGGCTGCCTTGGCTCTCAAAATCAGATTGTCCGCCATGGACTTCACATGCCGGCTGGAAGTGCCGGACGCAATTACAAATAACTCCGTCAGCGGATTCCGGCCAGAGACATCAATGAGCTGGACATCAACAGCTTTGAAATCTTCAAGAGCGGTGACTACCAGCTCCCGTAGTTGGGCGAACGACAGTGCGTCCGCAATGTTTTGCTTGGTCAATAGATCCTCATCCTGAATTCAATAGGTGAATTTTATCCTGTCCTGACCAGCCCCGCAATTTACTGTTACAAGCTGCAGCACGGTGACCTGGCAGCCATTAACTGCAGGCTGTGCCTTGACTTGAATCTTTGGTGGGGCTCTTAATCGCCACTTAATATAGGACACTACACTAGTAAAGCCCGTGCTCAAAGATGTAATCAATAACCGGGTCCGGCAACAAAAATCGGGGCGATAAGCCGGCACGGATCTGGCGCCTGATCGCGGTAGAAGAAATGGCCAGCTGCGTGACCTCAAGGGGCAAAATCAGGCCGGCAGGCGAATTTTGCAACTGGCCTGGATCATTCACCAACCGCGGTTGCACCTGCTCGAAAAGGGCGGCGGAGTAAATTTCTTTCGATATCGGCCTGCGCATGATCACCAAGTGTGCCAAGTCAAACAGTCTATGCCATTCATGCCATTGATCCAGGACATTAGCCGCATCCTGCCCGATCATCATCAGGATGGGTGCGTCTCCCTCTTCCCGTCTGATCTCGCTAAGTGTATCCACCATGAAAGACGAACCTTCGCGCCGGACCTCGCGATCATCCACCTGCAATTCCGGGTATCGGTACAGGGCCAGTTTCAGCATGGCCAGGCGATCATCAGCCGAGGCAAAGGTGTTGGCTCGATGGGGCGGTGTACCAGCCGGCAACAGGCGAAAATCCTGCAGGCGCAGCATCTCCATGGCCTCTAGTGCGGCCCGCAGGTGTCCGTAATGAACCGGATCAAATGTGCCGCCAAAAATGCCCACGGCCGGTGTGGATCTCGTCATTCCATCATTCACTGCAGGTGCACGGCACCGGGTTCACATAAATGCCAAAGAAGCCTGTCCAGTGTTTGCCACGGGTCACCGGCTGCGCGTCCTTTACTCTGGCGGTCAATCAAGGCAAGTGACCTGAAAGAATCATCCAGCTGGTATTCCGACAGGCGCTGGATTGCAGCTTTCATGGGACCCTGCCGGGCCGACCAGACATTAAAGTTATGGAAAACTGAAGATGCACTCTTACCCGAGTGGATCGCAGCACGAACTGCAGCTGTCAGACTCAACTCGCGATACAGGGCGCCGATCACAGGCTGGATGGGGGTATGCATACGATGCAGGCCAGAAGCCACACGCAGACATTCATCCAGCCGCCCCAGCAGGCTGCATTCAACCAGCCGGAACGAATCAAAACGGGCGCTGTTGGCAACGGACCGGTGGATCAATCGTGCAGTCACCCTGCTGCCCTGGTCCAGCAACAATAATTTATCTATTTCCTGTTGTGCAGCCAGCAAATTCCCCTCCACAAGATCCGCTAGCAATGCAACCGCATCAGGGTCAGGATGCAGACCCGCCTGCAACATGCGGTTGCGGATCCAGTTCGGCAACTGGTGTGGCTTGACCGGCCAGATTTCTACCAACACGCCATGTTTGGCCAGCGTACCGGCCCACTTCGTTTTCCTCGAAGCGGCACTCCACTGACCACAGGATACAAGCAACAAATGATCAGGATCGGGCGAATTTGCCATGTCGCCCAATACTTTCGCACCAACCTTTCCCGGCTTGGCGGCAGACAGCCTGATATCGACAATTTTCTGTGCAGAAAAAAGGGAAGGGGCAGCTGAATCCTCCGCTATGCTGTCCCAGTCAAACTTCCCTGCCACATCGTAAACATCGCGCTCGACAAAACCCTGTTTCCGGGCAGCCTCGATAATCTGGTCCCTGCATTCCTGGACCAACAGGACTTCTGCTCCAGCTACCAGGTAAACCGGCTCCAGGGAACGCGCAAGCAGTGCGGGTAACTGGTCGGCATTAACGGCCACGCCTAGTGCTCCTTCAATGTGATAACTGCGAGTTCAGCGAGTTGGGAAGTGGTTGATCGTACGGCGAGTCTCGCAGGTAATGGCCTGGTCCTTGCCAAGAGGCGCAACACCACGGACGACCGCTTCCCAGCTCGCCCGAAGGGAGGTTCCCAGATGCTCCAGTACTGCGTTGCAGCCCTTGAAAAGGACATGCCATTCTCTGCGGTCTGCGCCTTGTTCTGGAACATCTGGGAACCTCTGAATCCGTAGTTATCACATTGAAGGAGCACTAGGGCCTGCTAACACTTGCCAGATCGCCGACACGGTCCTTGTAGGTGTAAATATTGTGGCAACCGGGCCGGGCAAATCCGACCAGGGTTACACCGCAGTGTTCAGCAAATTCTATCGCCAGCGTGGTGGGCGCGGATACAGCCACGATCAATTCAATACCGGCTGCCGCCGTTTTGTAGACCATTTCGTAGCTGGCTCGGCTGGATACCAGCACAAAACCGTTTGCAGGTTTGAATTCTTCACGAAACAGGCTTCCGATCAGCTTGTCCAGTGCGTTATGACGACCGACATCCTCACGCAAGCTGAGTATATCGCCCTCAAGACTGCACCAGGCTGCACCGTGGGTCGCCCCGGTGACGACCTGCAAAGGCTGATTCGTATTCAGCGCGGCGACTGCTTTTTGCACTGCCTGGTGACTGACTTTCAAGGAATAATCCACGACCGGAGGCCAGCGCAACGCCTGCTCGATGTTCTCCGCCCCGCACAGGCCGCAACCCGTGCGGCCAACCAGGTTGCGGCGCCGGGTGGAAAGGCGGTCAAACCATTCTTTGGTGATTGTCATGGCCACTTCGATGCCGCCCTCACGGGGAATAACGCGAGCACCTAACAGGTCGTCCACACTGCCGATCAGGCCCTCGGTGAGCGAAAACCCCAGCGCAAATTCTTCCAGGTCCGCCGGAGTAGCCATCATCACAACATGGGAGACACGGTTGTAGGTCATCGCCACCGGTACTTCGCTGGCAACGCTGTCATCGCGGTCCGGGCCAGGGTGGGGGATGGCAGAGCCTGACTGGTCTAATCTCCAGTTGCTGACCGGTAAGAGCTTGAATGTACTCATAAGCGGGAATCAGAAGCCCTCAGGTGCGCGCTTTGTCCGACAGGCTCCTAACAGTTCCTCTTGCCTGCGGGCGAATGCACTGTATTCTTTCTGCCATTGCGAGGGTTCACTGACGTGGCTTACCTGCACCGCGGTCACCTTGTATTCCGGGCAATTGGTCGCCCAGTCCGAATTATCCGTGGTGACGACGTTGGCGCCGCTGGCCGGAAAATGAAAGGTCGTGTATACCACACCGGGCTGCATGCGCCCGCTGACCACCGCCCGCAGCACGGTGTTGCCTGCACGGCTGCTGACACCGCACCAATCATCCTGGCTGATGCCACGTTCCTCAGCATCGAATGGATGTATCTCCAGCACGTCTTCACTGTAGAACTCCGAATTGGCAGTGCGCCGGGTCTGGGCGCCCACGTTGTACTGCGACAGGATTCGCCCGGTGGTCAGCAACAAGGGGAAGCGGCGCGTGGTCCGTTCCTCGGTAGGAACAAAACCGGTGATGGCAAAATAGCCCTTGCCGCGAACAAACTCACCCACGTGCATGGTCGGGGTGCCTTCCGGGGCATCCTCGTTACAGGGCCACTGGATGCTGCCCAGGCGCTCCAGTTTCGCGTAGCTTACACCGTTGAAGGCGGGCGTCAGGCGGGCAATCTCGTCCATGATTTCTGACGGATGGCGGTAGTTCATCGGGTAGCCCAGTGCGTTGCTCAGCGCCATGGTTACTTCCCAGTCCTCCATGCCCGCCAGAGGCTCGATCGCCTTGCGCACCAGTGAGATTCGCCGCTCGGCATTGGTGAACGTACCGTTTTTCTCCAGGAAGGAGGAGCCCGGCAGGAATACGTGGGCGAAGCGCGCCGTCTCGTTGAGGAAAATATCCTGCACGACCAGGCACTCCAGCGACTTCAGCGCTCGCTCCACGTGCTGTGTATTCGGATCGGACTGAGCCAGGTCTTCACCCTGCACGTAAAGCCCCTTGAAATGGCCGCTGATCGCCGCATCAAACATATTCGGAATGCGCAGACCGGGTTCCGCTTGTAGTTGCACCTGCCACTCGCTTTCGAACAGGCAGCGTACCGCAGGATCAGAGACGTGCCGGTAACCCGGCAGTTCGTGCGGGAAAGAACCCATATCGCAGGCGCCCTGCACATTATTCTGCCCCCGCAGTGGATTCACACCCACTCCTTCCCGGCCCAGGTTACCGGTTGCCATGGCCAGGTTGGCAATGCCCATCACGGCGGTCGAACCCTGGCTGTGCTCGGATACGCCGAGGCCGTAATAAATGGCGGCGTTGGGCGCTGTGGCGAACAACCGCGCCGCGCCGCGCAGCTGGGACGCCGGGATGCCGGTGATACGTT
>JAZFUZ010000139.1:0-6280 GCA_036447475.1 Lysobacterales bacterium
GGAGCGTGATCGAGCGCAGGGTTGCCTGCATCATTTCGCTGATTTCGACCAGGGCTACCGAGAGGCCTGCTTCCACGTCTGTTTGGTGTGGTTGACCGTGTTGTTCAAAGCCCTCGATCGACACCGGTTCAAACAATTCGATCACGTCCAGCAAGGTGGTGCGCTTAACATTGCCTGAGAAACGATAACCACCCCCGGCGCCGCGTGCCGCCTGCAGCAGGCCGGCCTTGACCAGAATACGCAATACTTTGGCCAAGTGGTTGATCGATACATCGAACTTGTCCGCAATAGCGGCTGCAGATAACTGCTCACCCTCTGCTTTGGCAAGCTCCAGGACGGCATAGAGGCCCAGCAGAGTTGATTGTTGGAGTTTCACAGATCTTTTTCCAGTTGAATGTACGGCCCCGCCATCATGCCCTGGCTGCGGAAAAAGGAATGGGTGTCTATGTCCTGCCGGGCCAGCATTGTGCGCACTTTCCTTACGCCCGCATTCCTGAAAAAATCACACATGGCGGTGTACAAACGCATGGCGATGCCGCTGAGCCTGATGTCCGGCCTCACACCCAGTGCAAATATCCAACCGCAGGGATGGGAACCAAATTCCCAGTCCCTGATCTCACCGATGATGAATCCAACGATTTCTGCGTCCTTTTCGCACACCAGGAAGAGCTGCCTGGTCTTGTCGTTACCGTATCGGGTAAACATCTCTTGCCAATAACGAGGGTTGGCGTCCTTGTTGCTACGCTCATCGAAAGTCTTGATGGCGGGCAGATCAGACTCTTCGGCCCGGCGGATGTGGATAGTGCTCATTTGTCGTCAATTAATTCGAGCAGTACGCCGTTCATTTTTTTTGGGTGTATGAAGGCGAATTCGCAGTCGCGGAACGCCCAGGCATCGTCGGGCTCTGTTTTAGCCAGGATCGGCTCCCATATTTTCCGTGCCTCATCCAGGTTTCTGACCGCTATACTGATGTGGTCCAGCTTGTTGGTTTTCATTGTTGTGCTCCTGTCGTTGCACCTGACATTACTGATATCGCACCCGCTTGAGCAAGTGACTCTATTTCCCGGTCATTCAGACCGGCCTCACCCAGGATCTGTGCGGTGTGTTGTCCGTACTTGGCGGGGAAGTCCAGTTCTTTTTGTGCCGATTCGATATCAACCGCCATCGGCTGCATGTGGATGAGCTTTCCGTCCGGTGTCCTGGTCGTGGTGAGTTTGCCGCTCAGCGCCTCCAGCACCCGCACCTGGCGAATGTCATTGATCACTGCATGGGGAATCGTTGCCGCTGCAAAATCCGCGGCCAACCCGGCTGTTGAATAGTTTACCGATATTGCACTGATTTCCCGGTAGCAACCCTGCCGTTCTGCCTGGCGTCCCTTGTTGGTCTGCCGGACTTCGTTGGCAACCGGGCTGAATTTTTCGATTTCGGTAAACCGCTGCCATTGCAGATCATTGCCGATCGCAACATAGATAAAGCCATCCCGGGTCGGGTAGGCATTGGTCGGGATGAACTTGCGGTGCTCGTTGCCGCAGCGGGTGATTTCCGAATCATCACAATCAAAATCAACCAAAGGCAGCGTCGTAATCAGCCAGGAAGCAGCGGCCTGCAACATGGATACGTGGATTTCCGCTCCCCCGCCACCTCCAAATTCAACCGGCTCCGCCTGCTCGGCCAGCGCCAGGCATACGCCTGCGTAGACTTCATCGCCCGCTTTGAGGTCAATCAGCGGGATACCCGACAGGGTGGGCTGCCCGTCTTCGGCACCGGTCAGCTCCATGAATCCGGACATGGCCTGCAAGGCTGGATCATAACCCGGCACATTGGGATATTCCGGCCCCATCGCTGAAATACCGGCCCAGATGAGTTTCGGGTTGGCTGTCTTGAGCGTTGCATAGTCGATACCAAGACTTGCGTAACGCCCGGGCAGGGTATTGCAGCAAAAAATATCGACTTTCAGCTCTTTTATGATGCGCAAAAGCAGTTCACGGCCACGCGGATCTTTCAGGTCCAGCGCAATGGCTTCCTTACCCACATTGGGTGCAATGAAATAGCTGTTGCGATCATCGTCAACCACCTGCGTGCCGATATAGCGGTTCGGGTCACCCGGCAGCCGCTTACCGATCGGTGTCGCCTCAATCTTGATCACACGCCAGCCAAGCTGGGCAAAGCGGAGTGTCGCGTACGGCAGCGAAAGCGCCTGTTCCAGGCTCAGGACGGTACGTCGCTTCACCGTTTGCTGCTTCTTTGGTGCGCCGCTTCATGCAGCGCTCTGGCCACTTTCTCGGGCGTCAGCGGCGGTGCGAAAAAGCGGATGCCGATGGCGTTATAAACCGCATTGGCAATGGCCGGTGCCGGAATAATCGCCGGCAGTTCCGCGATACCCTTCGCACCCAGCGGGCCTTCCTTGCAATCGCTTTCGATGAAGTGCAGTTCGATCTCCGGCGTTTCCGGCGCGGTCAGCACCTTGTAATCACGGAAGCTGGGATTAAGCACTTTACCTTCCTTCATCTGCAGTTGCTCGCTGAGCGCATAACCCAGGGACACCGAGATTCCGCCTTCCATCTGTCCTTCTATGCCCAGGCGATTGATGACCCGGCCCACGTCCTGTACCGCGGTCAATTTGAGCACTTTTACCTCGCCGGTCTCGGTATCGACCTCGACTTCGGCGACATAGGCGCCGTGCGCCCAGGTGGCAGACAGGTTGCCGACGTGGTTTTTGTCTTCCGCCTCGCTGTTCGGTTCGTAATAATCGGTCACCATGACCAGTTCCGGTTCCTCGCTGAAATGCATCCGGCGCAGCAGTTTGTCGAGCTTGATCACCGCTACTCCGTTGTCGGCCTGCACCACGTGCCCTTGGCGCAGGTCCAGCTCTTCAGCGGTCACGTTGGACTGTTTCGCAGCGGCATCAAGTACCTGCTTGCGCGCCGCCCGCGCCGCCCGCAAAGCGGAATTACCGGCAATAAATGTCGTGCGGCTGGCATGCACACCGACATCCCACGGCCCCAGGGCGGAATCGTCGTTCACAATGGTGATGTCCGCGATCGGGATGCCGAGTTCCTCGCTCACAATCTGGCACAATACGGCATCGATGCCCTGGCCGATTTCAGAAGCGCCGGTAATCAATGTGGCCCGGGCGAAATCGTCCAGCTTCAGTATCGTGCCGCAACCGTCGCTCTTGTGAATCTTGGCGCCACCGGCGTTATGGATTGAGGTGGCTATTCCGATACCGCGCTTGATACGGCCGGGTTTGTCACGATTCCCGGTGTTGGCTTCATGTTTGCGAAGAAAATCGGTCTTCTGCGCTGCAATTTCTATACACTCGCCCAACCTGCAGTCCTCGAGTATCGACCCCTGGGGCGTCACTTCACCGGACTTTTGTGCATTTTTCAGGCGGAATGCGATCGGATCCATGCCCACTTCTTCGGCCAGTATGTCCATGATTGTCGCGGTACAAAAAGTCGCCTGTACATTGCCATACCCGCGGAAAGATCCTGAATATACGCTGTTGGTGTAGATCGCCTGGGCCTTATACTCGACCACCGGCACACGGAAATGACCGGTGAAGGTGCGCATCTGGATAACCGGCGTAGTCGGCCCCCAGGAAGTATAGGCGCCGTTATTCAACAGGGCATCCACGCTGCGGAAAGTCAGCGTGCCGTCTCGCTTGACGCCGCTGCGGATTTTGAACTCCACCGGCTGACGTGTCGGTGAGTTGATGAACTCTTCCTCGCGTGAGAAAGTCAGCTTGACGGGCCGGCGAGCGGCCTGGGCCAGCAGGGCGCAAATGGGCTCGAACGGATACACATCGAGCTTGGAGCCGAATGCGCCGCCAACCGGAGGCTGGATCACGCGGATGTCACCCGGGTGGATACCCAGCGCAGGCGCCAGGTCCATCTTGTAATTGTACGGGTACTGGGTCTGGGAATAAATGGTCAGCTTGCCGGCCGGGTCGAAATCAGCGATGGCGCAACTGGTGCCCATGCAGCAATGCGTCACGAAAGGCAGTTCGAACTCGTGTTCGACCACGATGTCCGATGCCGCCTCGGCGGCAGCAATGTCGCCGTGGGAAAATTCATAATACAGGCTGCGATTATCCGGATGCTCTTCCTGCACCACCGGCGCACCTTCGCGCATGGCTTCAGCGGGTGAAAAAACAGCCGGCAGATCCTCGTATTCAACCTTGATCAAAGCGATGGCCTGCGCCGCAATCTCCTCGCTCTCCGCTGCCACGGCCGCTACTTCATCACGAATGCATCTGACCTTTCCGGCCTTGAGCGGCACGTTGTCGCGGGTGGTCCCGAATCTTAATTCCGGGATGTCATCGCCGGTCAGAACCACGTGCACACCGGCCAATGCCCGGGCTGCGCTGGTGTCGATACTGATGATCTTCGCGTGCACCCGATCGGTATGCAGGATTTTGCCAAACAGCATCCTCGGCAGCACCATGTCATTGATATAGCGGGTGCGTCCGATCGCCTTGTCCGGCGCATCCGGCTTGGGGACCCTTGCCCCGATGATGGTTTTCTTGGCGATTACTGCACTCATAACGAGGCCTCCTCGAGCACGACTGCCGCAACGGCGTCCACCACCTTGGTGTAACCAGTGCAGCGGCAGACATTGCCTTCCAGTCCACGAGCAATGTCATCGCGGGTCATATGATGGCCTTGGCCAGGGTTCTGATCGATCAGGTACCGCGCCTGCATAATCATCCCGGGCATGCAGTATCCACACTGGATCGCGCCGTGATCCACAAACGCCTGCTGCACTATTTCCAGTCCGGAGCCGGTGGCAAGACCTTCAATGGTCTGTAGTTCGCGGCCGTCGCAATCCACTGCAAACATCAGGCAGGAATTGATGGTACGGTCATCGACCTTGACCGTACAGGCACCGCACTCACCCTCTCCGCAGGCCAGTTTGGCGCCGGTCAGATCGAGCTTTTCCCGCAACATGGACAGCGTCGTCATCGCGGGAGGCACCTTGACCCGTGTGCGTCTGCCATTGAGGGTGAATTCAATTTCAATTTCCAGCGACATGGCTCAGTGCCCTCCTGATGTATACACCGGTGAGGTGTTTGCGGTACCACGCCGATGCGCGCACATCGTCAATCGGTGAAACTTCCTGGCTTACCGTCTCGACAGCCTGCTCGATCACCTCTTCATCGAGTAGCCGGCCTTCCAGCACTGCCTCGGTATCAATTGCCCGCAATGGCGTGGGTGCGACCGAGCCAATGGCCACGCGGGCCCCATGCAAGGCACCGTCCTTGAAAACACCGGCCACCCCCATCGATACCGTGGCAACCTCCAGCGCCGGGCGCGGCCCGGTCTTCAGGAAGGTCGCTTTGAAACCATCAAGCGGCTGTGCAAATTCGACCGCAGTCAACAGCTCATCGGTTTTCATAACTGTTTTCCCAGGCCCGGTAAAAAAATCAGCCAGGTCAACTTTGCGGTACGAAACGGCAGCACCGGCCCATCTCGCCAACTCCACGGTCGCATCCAGCAGCAACAGCGGAATAATCATGTCTCCAGCCGGTGATGCATTGCACAGATTGCCGGCCAGGGTCGCTGCGTTGCGAATCTGCGGACTGGCAAAATGATCCGCCGCCTCGATCAGCACGGGAGCATCAGCGGCGAGCAATTCACTTTCCAGAATTTCAGTGACGGTGGTTAATCCACCGATGCGATAGTTCCCCGACGACAGGGCCCCCGATAGAGAAATTCCCCGCATCTCTTCAATACGCTGGATATTGACCAGCGTGGCTGCAAATTCCCTGGCCCCGCTGTCGGTTTGCGGCGTCAGGTCTGTGCCGCCGGCAACGATGGTCACCTCACCTTGGCGCAGCAACTGCGCAGCTTCGGCAATCGAGCCTGGTACGCTATAGTGTTCAATCGTCACTGCTGTAAATGCTCCCTGAAATCGGCCACTAAAACCGAACCGGCTCGTTATAACGGCCATAAACACGGACCAGTGCTGCAGTCATTTCGCCCACGGTGGCATAGGCTTTGACCGCCGCCACAATGGCCGGCATAACATTGACGCCTGTCCTGGCATCTTTAATCACTTTCGCCAGCGTTGTTTCAACCGCTGCGGCATCACGCTCCTGGCGCAATACCCCAAGGCGCTCGATCTGCAGGCGCGCATCGTCCGCCTGGTAAGGGTGGAATTCGACTTCCGGTTCTTCTTCGTCCATCTGGTAACAATTGATGCCCACCTTTGGAAACTCACCGGACTCAATATCCTGCAATAACTGGTAAGCCTGGGCGGATACCTTTGCCTGGATCGT
>JAZFUZ010000140.1:0-9422 GCA_036447475.1 Lysobacterales bacterium
CCGGATGCACCGACAATGGCCAGCGATTTGCCCGCACGCAGTTCCAGGTTCACATCGTGCAGAACCCGCACTTCCTTTGGCCCCTGACGGAACGTTTTCTTGACGTTCCGGGCCTCCAGCGCAAACGCCTGTGATTGCCCGGGCAACTGATCACTCATAGCTCAGGGCCTCTGCCGGATGGGTTTTCGATGCACGCCAGGACGGATAAAGAGTAGACAGAAACGACATAGTCAGGGTCATCAGGGCGAACCCGATGACATCGCTGCTTCTGAGCTCCGACGGCAGTTCCGTGATGTAGTAAATATCCGCCGGGAACAGACTGAAGCCGAATAACTGCTCCAGGAACGGAACAACCAGACCGATATTCTGCGCCAACCCGATGCCACCTACCACCCCCAGAGCGGTGCCAATGACACCAATGAGGCTGCCCTGGATGACAAAAATTCGCAGAATCATTCCCGGGCGTGCACCCATGGTCTTAAGAATCGCAATATCTGCCTGTTTATCCGTGACAACCATCACCAGCATGGAAATGATGTTGAACACAGCTACCGCGATGATCAGCGACAGGATCACCCACATCACGGTTTTTTCCGTTTTTACCGCCCGGAACAGGTTGCCCCGCTCCTGCGTCCAGTCACGTACGATGTAATAGCCCGGAAGGTCTTCCGATATGTCTCTGGCCACCCGCCAGGCCCGATCCATGTCCTGTAAGTGCAGGCGCACGCCCCCGGTCGACCCCTGGGGCATACGCAGCAAGCGGGCTGCATCTTCAATGTTGATCATCGCCAGTGTCGAGTCATTTTCAAACTCACCGAATTCGAATACGCCGGCCACGGTAAAACGGCGCATTAACGGGGTGGCGCCGACCGGTGTCGCTTTGAGCTTGGGCGCAATCACGGTGACCTTGTCACCCGGCCCGACTCGCAACCTGGATGCCAGGCCGGTTCCAAGGATGATGTTGTATTTGCCCGGATGAAGATCGGTGAGTTTTCCGGACAGCATTTTCTCACTCACTTCCGACACACGCGCCTCGAATGCCGGATCCACTCCCCTGATGATAGCGCCCGATGACTCCTTGCCCTGCAGCCACACGCCTGCTTCAATGTAAGGTGCAGCACCATTCACCTCGGGGTGTTTCTCCACCTCTTTGATCACCGAGCGCCAGTCCATCAGGGCGCCATCCATGGGCTGAATCGTGGCGTGTGCAATCGCACCCAGAATACGGGCGCGCAGTTCTTTCTCAAACCCGTTCATCACCGAGATCACCGTGATCAGAGTCGTCATACCCAGGGCGATTCCCAGCACGGAAGTCAGGGAAATGAACGAAATAAAATGATTCCGCCGCTTGGCGCGCAGGTATCTCAGGCCGATAAAGGCTTCAAGTGGCTTGTACATTGCGCGAATTAGATCACAGCCGGCAGGCCATCACCAGCGGACGACGGGGTGAAAGCCTGTAGGAAATCAACTCTCGATAAATTCCCGGGCAGCCACTTCAATCTTCCAGGCGATCCAGCACCGCTTTCAGGTTTTCCGGTAAGGGTGCGTTGAATTCCATTTCCTCGCCCGAGGATGTTTCGAAGCTCAGTCTCTGTGCGTGCAGGAAAACCCGGTGCAGACCCTTTTTTTTCCACTGGTTTACGGACTCCTTCGATGCGTACCGTGCTTCACCAGCCAACGGCATCCCGATATGGCACGCATGTACCCTGATTTGGTGTGTTCTTCCGGTCAGAAGTTCCGCTTCTGCGTAGGTACAGCCGGCATAAGATTGCAAGCGCCGGAATCGGGTCAGGGCCGGCTTGCCTGCCGTGTTTACTTCAATCTGCCGTTCAGCGCCGGCCTGCACTTTCTTTAAGGGGGCATTGACGTCGAGCATCGGCTGCTTCATTTCGCCGTCCAACAGGCACAGGTAGAATTTTTGTACCCGGCCATCCCTGAACAGCCCGGCCAGGTGCTTGAGGGTTTTGCCATTTCTTGCCAGTACGAGGCAGCCGCTGGTTTCACGGTCCAGGCGATGGGCGAGTTCACAATACTCTCCGGGGTGGAGTTGTCGCACCACGTCGATCAGGCCCCAGTGGAGCCCACTGCCGGCATGCACGGCCATTCCTGAAGGCTTGTTGAGTACAAGTAAGTCGCTGTTTTTGAAAAGAACGGAATCCCTGATTTGGCTGCACACCTGGTCAGAGACCAGCCTTGTTCCCGGTTCCCGGACCCGGGCAGGCGGAATCCGGACTTGATCGCCTTCGCGCAGTCGCGTGGATGGCTTGCAGCGCCCGGCGTTAATTCTGACCTGGCCGGTACGGATCAAGCGATAGAGCGCTGAACGGGGCAGACCCTTGAGCCGGGCCACTAGAAAGTTGTCCAAACGCTGACCATCATGATCCACAGAAACCTTCACAAGCTGGACACTTGTTTTTTTTGATATTGACATTGAACGGCAACTCATTGATTGGGCGATAAAACACTGCTATATTACATCGCTTCGGAATTCCACGCGCTGGATGACGTCCAGACAGAACGTCACTCTCTGGTCAATCCGACAGCGTCTACCGGTCACAAGCCGGTAGAATGATTCCAGTCGTTGTGGTACGAATCCGCACCTGGTCGTGCAGGAAATCGTATCCGAAAGTGTCCCTGACGCGCGAATGCACAGCTGGTAAATTATCAGCCGAAAATATTTCAGGCGAAGAAAATCCGGGAAATTTTCCCGGGCAGCCAGCAGAGAGTCCGGACACAAATTGACAAAATTACGGCAGCAGCCATGGTGGCTGTTGTCATGGACCGGGGCGATACTGCCCCGTCGAAAAACATGAATTGGCAAACCTGGCGCGCCCTTTAAGCGGGGCCGGGAGCACGAATCGCGTAACAGCAGGGCTAAATACCTGCCTGCATTGCGTGCTCAGGCTGGTATGCCTGAGGAACATAAAATGAAAAGAATGCTGATCAACGCGACTCAGCGAGAAGAGTTGCGCGTGGCCGTAGCAGACGGCCAGATATTGATGGACCTGGACATAGAAGTACCGTCCCAGGAACAAAAAAAGGCCAATGTCTACAAGGCCCGTATCACTCGTGTCGAGCCTTCACTCGAAGCCTGTTTCGTGGATTTCGGTTCTGATCGCCATGGTTTCCTGCCGTTCAAGGAAATTTGTCCTGACAGTTACCACCCTTCCGCGAAAAAAATTGAAGGCAAAATATCCATCCGTGAAGCGGTAAAACAGGGGCAACAAATCGTTGTCCAGGTTGAGAAGGAAGAACGCGGAAATAAGGGCGCCGCTCTGACCACCTATATCTCACTGGCCGGGCGATACCTGGTGCTGATGCCAACCAACCCGAAGGCCGGTGGCGTATCCCGTCGTATCAGTGGAGAGGACCGACAGGAGCTGCGGGAACAATTGCAGAAGGTTATTGCTCCCAACAACGTAGGAATCATCGTCCGCACCGCCGGTGTGGGCCGGGAAGCTGAGGAACTTCAGTGGGACCTGGACTACCTGCTGCAACTGTGGAACGCCATTGAAAAAGCCGCAGTTGAGCGGCCTGCTTCGTTCCTGATATACCAGGAAAGCAACCTGTTCATCCGCGCACTCCGGGATCACCTGCGTGATGATATCGGGGAGATTCTGATTGACAACCCCAAGGTTTTTGAAGATGCGAAGGAATTCATGCAGCAGGTGATGCCGCATAACGTCCGCAAACTTAAACTTTACCAGGATGACGTTCCCCTGTTCACCCGCTACCAGATCGAAAGTCAGATCGAAACGGCATTTGCGCGCACGGTGCACCTGCCCTCGGGCGGCGTTCTTGTCATTGACCACACCGAAGCACTGCTTTCCATCGACATCAATTCTGCGCGTGCAACCAAGGGCGCCGATATTGAGGAAACAGCCTACAAGACCAACCTGGAAGCCGCTGATGAAATAGCCCGTCAACTGAGGCTCAGGGATCTGGGCGGGCTTATCGTGATCGATTTCATCGACATGATGGACCGCAAACACCAGAGAAAAATTGAAGAACGCTTGCACCATGCATTGCAAATCGATAAGGCCAGGGTTCAGACCGGGCGCATTTCACGCTTTGGCCTGCTCGAAATGTCGCGCCAGCGTTTGCGTCCTTCGCTGGGTGAATCCAGCGAGGAGACCTGCCCCCGTTGTGACGGCCACGGTACCATTCGCAGCATCGAATCACTGTCCTTATCCATCCTGCGCCTGGTGGAAGAAGAATCCATGAAGGAATTCAGCGGCCAGGTCATCGTCCAGGTGCCGACGAAAGTGGCAAACTTTCTGTTGAACGAAAAACGCAAGAATCTGGCGGATATCGAGTCCCGGCAATCTGTGCCCATCGTTATCCTGGCCAATGAATTCATGCAGCGGCCCAAGTTCGAGATCCATCGCCTGCGGAAAACTGAAATCACTGATGAGCCAAGCTATTCTCACATGTCGGAACCACAACTTGAACTGGTGGCCAGTGCTGAAACGCAGGCAAGCGCCATTGCCGCCCAAGCCCCGGTAGTCCAGCGGGTGACGCATGCCCGCCCGGCACCGAGTCTGAAAAAGAAGCGCAAACGCGGACTGCTCGGGCGTTTCTTTAGCAAGCTGTTTTCAGGTGACAAAGCAGAGCCTGTAAGTAGAAAGAAAGCAAGTAAGAAAAAAACCACGCGCAGGCAAACCCCCAAATCGGATCAGGCACAGACTGGTTCGAGACAAGCAAGCCAGAGGCGGTCAAAGCAGCGAACGTCAGACCAGAAGCGATCCGCTGATTCGAGGTCAGCCGGCGGCCGCCGCGGCAGCAGGAAAAAGACGACGCAGTCAAGCGATCAGTCAAGGCGAACAAGTAAGACCACGCATAAAAAGTCAGCCCGCAAACCAAGTGCTCAGATAGCAAATAAATCGAGCCAGACTACACCACCAACCACCGCCGGTGGTAACGAGACCCAGCAACGGAAAGAAGGATCTGCCCCACGCAGGGGCCGGAGAAGGCGCTCACCCTACCAGACAACCAGCGGCAAGCAACAGGACGCCAAATCCGGCAGTGCAGACAAGAGTGCTAGCCAGGCGAAAGCCAATTTGAAACCAAAGACTGCTGAAAGCAGCCAGCAGGACAAATCTGCGAAAGTAAAGGAATCACCGCCCGCAACAAAGAAAGTGGAGAAACCCGCCCGCGCTGTGCAGATCGTGGCAAGCCCTGACAGCAAGGGTATTTATACTTTGAGCAGCTCTTCCCAGGCCAAGGCCCCTGCTGACAAGACACCCGCTGAGTCCAAAGCACAACAGATCCCCGCAACACCTCCAGCTGAATAAAATGCCCGGATGGTAATCCGGGCTAGGTTCAACAAGGTGCTACCACGCCGTAGCGCATGGCCATACGCGTCATGTCAACGTCACTGCGGGTTTCCAGTTTTTCATAAATCCGGTATTTGTAGGTCGCCACAGTTTTCGGGCTCAGGTGCATGATGTCCGCAATATCAGCCATCCTCCTGCCGTCCACCAGCATCAACATGACCTCCATTTCCCGGGCAGAAAGCCCGTCGAACGGAGATGCTCTGGTGCCTCGCAACATAGTGAGCGCCATCTGCTGAGCCACGCTGGAGCCGATATGCCGACCGCCCTTTGCGACGGTGCGGATAGCCTGGACCAGTTCAATAGCCGGGCAACCCTTGGTCAAGTAGCCCGACGCGCCTGCTTCCAGCAGCTTTTCAGGATACGGTGCCGCTTCATGCACGGTCAGGATGATAATCCCCAGGCCCGGATCAATTTTCTTGAGCCGCGTGGTAACTTCAAATCCGGACAGACCCGGAAGGCTGATATCGAGCAGCACTACATCGGGCTTTACTGCGCGATTTAATCTGATGGCGGTTTCCCCGTCCCCCGCCTCAGCGACAATTTTTATGGACGGATAGTCGTCCAGGATATGACGCATTCCCACGCGGACGAGTTCGTGATCGTCCACGACCATTAATCTGATCATGATTACCCCCTTTTGGTAATTTCTTGGTAAATTCCCCTTTGCTAAATGACCCTGTAATTATCTTAGGCGCTGGCCCTTGCTTCGTCGAGTACCAATTGCAAAAAACGGTCGAATTTCACCACGTTTGGCAATATTCGAGTCGATTTCCTACAGTCCGTCACCCGGCCCATTTAAGCTCGCACGCAGTTGACGGCTGCCAACCCTGACACTGCATAAAGCGATTATGTTCGCCAATACGACCAGCGGTTAACTGAGTGGCGGATTTCCCCGGACAAACGGTATCCAGTCGTTTTGCCCAGCCAACTATAATTGTCGGGCAAGGATGGCCCTTGGTTTTACAGAAGCCAGGATACCGGCAAGAGAGTGTATCAAATGACTAGCAGGTCAGTGACAACACAAAAGGCTGCGCTCGCAACGGCTGACAGCATCGGGTTTAATCTCGAAAAGTCGGAGGATTCCCCAAGCGCCAACCGGTCGGGACTCGGGATAAGGCCACCGGAAATCATCGCGGGTATGAAGAATCCGACCTGCGAGCACGATTGGCTCAAGCTGGCGGACGACCTCCAGACGCTCGAGTCTGAGGGCAAAATCATCTGGCAATGCAACACTTGCGCTGAGATCACCAACACCTACAACTGGCAGACACCCTAGGAAAAACCGCATTCCGCTTTTACGACGGACCCTGGGCAGGGTGGCACAACCGTGTTTTGATCTTTCCTCCCCGCTTAAGGCTAACCACGCGCACCACTAATCTATTTTTATGGTCGCCCGTTTCGGCTTTGGCTGCTGACAATCCACTTTATATTTTGCCGTGATGGAACCCTTTTTGGGTGACAATATTTCCATCTTCTGCCACCCTGTCACATCCCACTTGGATGGTTTTCCACCCATGGTAATAGACTGGGAAGTTTTGGGCTTGGAAACCGTTTTAAACCACTTTCTAGTTGGCAATGTGCCCGCCTTTTCGAAGTTCAGCACAAATTCCGGCGATTCCCGTCCATCGTGGCTGACATAACGGTAGCGCACATTCAGCCGATAATTGGCGGTGATGGTTCCCTTGAACTCAACACTTACCGGGCATTGTCCGGTGTGCTCTGAGGGTACAGCAACAAAGGTTGCAGTCTTCAGTGGCGCTATTATTTTTGCGCGTTTTGGTTTGGGTATGGGTTTGGGAATTTTATCCTCGGCCAGTGCTGATTTCTGGCATTCGATTTTTGCATTGACCCTGGTACTATCAGAGTCTGAAGCGATAAACCCCCAGCCAGTAGGGTTACAGGTCAGCCGGTAATTGACCTTGATTGCGGCGGGATATTTAAGAGTAAAACCATTGCTCAACAGGTGGTACTTGGTTTTATCAGGTTGCTGGGAGAGTCGTTTTTGTAACTCATCATTGCAGGCAGCAATCGGATCGATGGACTGCCCCTCACCCGTGTCGTAACGAAATTGTCCTCTTGCCGTCTTGGCGTGAGGGATAAGAAAGTCTGCCGGATCGGGATCACCCTGTGCGGTATAGCCAGGAACGGTCATGCTTCCACGGTATGCCTTGTTGCCTTTGCCTTCATATTTGCATTCAGCGTTCAATTTAACCTGGATCATCATTGATGCCGTTTTATCGATCCTGTCCCACTTTTCACCCTTGGAGGAATACACTTTGACCCGGGGGGCCTGCGAAAATCCGTCTGGTGCGTCGATATCCATTTTTTTGACTTTGTTGGCCTGGCTGGTACCGGCCAGAGCCAGCAAAAAAATACCTGCTAAAGAAATTAATACACTTTTCATAATATGCTCTCCAAAATCTTCTTCATCTTCATTATAGGCGGAGATTCCGTAAACTGCTGACAGCAGAAATTATTCCGCGGTAAAGACTTAGCCAGGCAAAGCGCTACCCCGGGTACCAGGAGCAAACCCACCCTGCTTTGATTCTGAAATGAGACCGAGCTGTATTCAAGCGGTGAACGAGTTCCCTGTTACGCGCCTCCAATGTGCTCACTTGGGTCGATCCGCAGCCCACGTGTATTGTCACCCACGGCTTCGCCCTCTTTCCGGGTCCAGTTAAACGCCACAGCGCGCCACATGTCACGGTAATCATAATCCGTCTGCAGGGCCGTATTGAGGCGATTGTAAGAGGCGAAATCACTGACAAGATGCACCAGTTGGACAATCCCCTTGTCACCCAAGCCGATATCTCGTAATCGGGTAATATCGTCATCCGTGATCGCGTGGGCATCCGCATTCACCTTCAGGGCAAAGTCGACAATCGTTTTGGTTCGGGGGTCATCAATGACATTGCTTCCCTCGTTCAGGAACTCTTTGATCTTATCTTCGTCGGCGCCAAGCCCGTAATTGAGAATGGTGCAAAAAGCCGCCGTGCAATATTGGCAGGAATTGGCCTGTGAGACAGCGATGCCCACATGCTGGATTTCCGGCATGGACATTTCGCCCATCTGCCAAAGAACCTGGGTGGCACCCATCTTTGCCTTGAAATGCTCCGGGAAATTCATCTCGATGTAGAAATGGTTGGGCACGTCGCCCTCTACTTCAGTGACCCAGGCGAACATTTCATTGATGATTGGGTCATCATTGTTTTCCGGCTTGATCAGTGGCACACGGGACATAAGGGTTTTCCTTCGATTTATGGCGCTAATCAACAGTCTGTTATTACGCTCAAGGTCCGGCTGGTTCTTTTCTGTGGTTAACCGCTAATAAAAAACCAGCACACGGGTCTTGTGCCGACAAGAGTGGTCAGCCGGATTACCGGTTTAGATATTAGTTACCGAAAACGCGCTTTAATATATCGGTTGTGCGTTTTACCGGGTCCTGGCGAATGGCGGCCTCTTCTTTCGCGAGATAGTGGAAGATACCATCCATACCTTTTTGCACAACGTATTCACCCAGGTCGGCCTCAACTTCTGGTGCAAATGGTACATTGTCATAGTGTTTCATTACCTTGTCATACATTTTGACCGCACCGGCGTCTGCGAGGCTTTCATCGACCACCGGTTTCATTTCGAGTGCCAGTGGGGCAGACATTTTTGACTTGAAATACTGTGTTGCAGAGTCATCCGGGCCTTTGTAAATCGCCATGACATCATCGAGGGTCATGTTGTTTATGGCCTCCACAAACAGGCTCTTCGCTTTTGGTGTTGCGATTTCGGCGGCCCGGTTCAGTCGTAGTTCGAGATCGGTCAGCATGGAGTCCATTCCGATCTTGCCCAGAATGCTCTTCACCTTTTCAAGCTGGCTGGGCAGGGCAATGTGAATCAGTGGATCGAGATTAAATCCATCGGTCTTGCCGAGATTACCAACAACAGTTTCTGTTCCCACTCTTAAGGCCTCTTTAAGTCCTTCGCCGACCTCATCAGAACCAAGGACCTGTTCCTTCGTGTCCTTGCTGCCGAGCTTGTCTTTGAGCTTGTCCAGCCAGCCGGCATAGCTGACATCGCTACCAATGCCAATCAAGG
>JAZFUZ010000141.1:0-6249 GCA_036447475.1 Lysobacterales bacterium
CCGCCGAAAAAGACTTCCTTGAATTCTCTGCGGCTCACGGAAACGTAGCGCTCATTGCCGCCGACCTCGATCTGTGAGCCCTCCCTGAGCGCATAACCTGCCTCATCGACACGCACGACCATGGTCGCTTTTTTACCGGTATGACAGATGGTCTTGAGCTCTTCGAGCCGGTCTGCCCAGGCAAGCAGGTAGTGACTGCCCTGAAACAATTCACCCTGGAAATCGGTGCGCAGCCCAAAACAAAGCACGGGGATGCTGAGCCGGTCGACTATCTCGCTCAGCTGGTAGACCTGCTCCCGGGTCAGGAACTGGGCTTCATCAACCAGAACACAATGGATGTTCTCTTGCTCGAGTTGCTGTTTAACCCGGCTGAACAGGTCAGCGTCATTCTCAAAGGCAATCGCTTCTGCTTCCAGGCCAATTCGCGACTTGATCACACCGACTTTGTGGCGGTCATTCAGCGCCGGCGTAAACAACAAGGGCTTCATGCCACGCTCCCGGTAGTTATGCGCCGACTGGAGCAACACCGTTGTCTTGCCCGCGTTCATGGTTGAGTAATAAAAATAGAGCTTAGCCATTGTCTTCCAGGAACTCATGCACCAGGGCCAGAGCTTCCTGGCGCTGTGTTAACGTTAGCAACACGAGCAGACCGACCACCCCGGTTATTCCATGGCGCGATATTTTACCGGCACAGTCTTCAGATTGATACAGGCGAGCTCATGCAACTGCATCCTGGTCCGTCCCGGGTCAAGCCCGGCGTTCTTCCAGGCGTTTCTCGAGATAATGGATATTGAAACCACCCTTGAGGATTCCACGGTCTCTCACCAGCCACTTGTGCAAGGGCACGTTGGTTTTGATGCCGTTTAAAACCATTTCATCCAAGGCCACGCGCAAGCGGGCAATAGCTATTTCGCGAGTTTCTCCGTAGGCGATGATCTTGCCTATCATGGAGTCGTAATCGGCTGGCACGCGATAACCGTCATAAATATGGGATTCCACGCGTATACCCGGTCCACCGGGTGCGTGAAAACCTTCAATCAGGCCGGGGGACGGTATGAATGTTTCCGGGTCTTCTGCATTGATCCGGCACTCAATGGCATGGCCCCGGATCTGTATATCCTCCTGAGCGTAAGACAGCGTATCCCCGGCTGCGATGAGTATCTGCTCACGAATCAAGTCTATGCCGGTAATTCGCTCCGTAACCGGGTGCTCTACCTGAATGCGTGTATTCATTTCGATAAAGTAGAAACGGCCTTCTTCGTACAGGAACTCAAAGGTGCCAGCACCCTGGTAAGCAATTCGTTTACAGGCCGCAACACACAGCTTGCCCATCTCGCTGCGTTGCTCCGGCGTAATCCCTGGCGCCGGCGCCTCTTCCAGCACTTTCTGGTGCCGGCGTTGTGCGGAACAGTCCCGCTCGCCAAGATGGATCGCGTTGCCATGTTGATCGGACAGAATCTGGAATTCGATGTGCCTGGGGTTCTCCAGGAATTTTTCCAGGTAAACGGTGGCATCGCCGAAGAACACTTCAGCTTCCTGCCGGGCCAACTGGATCGCATTATTCAGGTGGGCCTCGGTATGTACGACTCGCATGCCGCGACCACCACCACCGGCCGATGCCTTGATAATGACCGGGTAACCGATTTCGCGCACAATCCGCATACATTCCTGGGCATCTTCCGGCAGCGGCCCTTCGGAGCCCGGCACGCAAGGCACACCAGCTTCGCGCATCGCCTTGATGGCCGACACCTTGTCACCCATCAGGCGGATGGTTTCCGGCCTGGGGCCAATGAAGATGAAACCGCTCTGCTCCACCCTTTCTGCAAAATCAGCGTTCTCGGCCAGGAAACCATATCCCGGGTGAATGGCAACCGCATCGGTCACTTCCGTAGCCGCGATGATGGCCGGGATATTAAGATAACTCTCGGCGGCCGACGCGGGGCCAATACACACCGACTCATCCGCCATCGCAACGTGCTTCAGGTTGCGGTCCACGGTCGAATGCAGGGCCACAGTCTTGATGCCCATAGTCTGGCAGGCACGCAAAATCCGCAGCGCGATCTCCCCGCGATTTGCAATGACAATTTTATCCATCACGGGCATGGTGATTGCTCAGCGAATGACGAACAAGGGTTCGTCGAATTCAACCGGCTGGCCGCTTTCTACCAGGACAGCCACCACCGTGCCGGAAACTTCGGCCTCAATCTGATTGAACATCTTCATGGCCTCAATGATGCACATGGTGTCGCCTTCCTTGATCTGCTGCCCCACCGATGCGAACGGCTCTGCTTCCGGGCTGGGAGAGTCGTAAAATGTACCGACCATGGGTGAGCGAACCAGCTCACCTTCCGGCACCTGTTCTTCCTGGCTGGCTTCCAGCGGGGTCGGCGCAGCAGCGGGAATGGCTTGCATTCCTGGCACCGCACCTGCTGACACGGTCCAGGCTGCTGCCGGTACTTCGGTCGATATGGGCCCGGGCATGGGCACGGCACTGACCATCGTTCCACCACGGCTCAGGCGAACAGACTCCTCACCCTCCACGATTTCAAGCTCGGTCAGGCTGGATTCTTCCAGTAACTCGATCAGCTTTTTAATCTTTCTGATATCCATGCTGGTGTAGTGTCCTATCTTTTTGTGTCAATTAAGCGAGACAAGAAGGTATTAACTGTAAGGCGCTTCTCGAAGGGAAAGGCTGGTCCTTTGCAACAGGTGCAACGCAGCTGTTGATGCCTGCTCGTCTCGCCCGCATTGCAATCTGTCATTCACCGGCCCGGTGGATACAGTCCCGCCTGCGCGGTGGCTCACGGCTCTTCCAGGTTGGCAATGGCTTGCAGAGCCAGCAGGTAACTTTCACCCTGGAATCCGCTGATTACGCCCATGGCAATATCTGAAAAGTAGGAAACCTGCCGGAAAGACTCTCTGGCCGCTACTGCCGACAGATGGACCTCCACGAAGGGAATACGCACCGCCAGAAAGGCGTCCCGCAAAGCGATGCTGGTATGCGTATAGCCCGCAGGATTGAAGATGATGTAATCAACCTCGTCGTTAGCCGCTTTCTGAATAGCCTCAATCAGCGCTCCTTCACTGTTGTCCTGCACATAATGCAACTCATGACCACAGGCTCCCGCGAAGCGATCCAGCTCTTCCATGATTTCATTCAAGCTGCGATGTCCATACCGGTCAGGCTCCCTGCTGCCCAGAAGATTCAGGTTGGGACCATTAAGAACGAGTATGCTTGCCATGAAGATGCCTCTGCCTTCGGGGTGTGGAAGTTTGCACGATTTGGCGTATTTTGTCCACCGTTAACTACCGTATTGCCGCAAATCGCGACAAATTCAGAGCAGGGCCTCGATTTGCCTTACCAGTTCGTCCTGGTCCAGCGCCCCCAGATAGGCCCACCTGATAATCCCGTCGGCGCCGACCAGGACACTGTACGGCAACATGCCGGCACGGTTCCCATACTGGCGGCCTGTCAGGACCGTATCGATCAAGCCCACCAGGATCGGATAGTTAATGGCCAGCTCTGAAGCGAATTCGCGTGCCTTGCGCGGTTCATCCAGCGCGATCCCCACGACCTGGACACCGCGGCTCGCATAATGTTGCTGCAGCCGAACCAGCATGGGCATTTCCTCAATGCAGGGCTTGCACCAGCTTGCCCAGAAATTAACCAGCATGACCTTACCGTCGAAGTCGGCCGCAGACACGGCAGCGCCATTCAGGTCATCAAGCTCAAAATCCGGCCGGCGCTGGCCTAACAGGTCTTCAAGCTGGTTGACGGCTAAGGCCTCGGCCATAGGTGAATAGTCCTGCTGTCTTGACTCCGGGCTCAGGATCATGGCCACGAAATAGCCTCCCGATGCCGCCATGATGGCCACAGCAACCATGATGATGATTGGTTTTCTCACTGGGCTGCGACTACTTTTTGCAGATGAGAGACAAACTTTTCGGGTGTGAAATAGCCCACCAGGCGGTAGCCGCGCATTTCCTCGCCCTGCAGGTTAAAAAACAAGATGGCGGGCGGGCCGATTATGCCAAATTTCTTCATCAATTCCTGGTCGATATCGTCATTGGCCGTCACGTCTGCCTGCAACGGCTGCAAACGGCCAAGTTGCGTCTGAACGCCAGAATCTTTAAACGTATTTTTTTCCATGCGGATGCACTCGACACACCAGTCGGCATAAAAATCCAGCATGGCGCCCTTGCCGCTTGAACCCGCTCGCTCTAATTCCTTTTCCAGGTCCTGCAACGATTTGACTCGCCGAAATTCTACCTGTTCAGTGGTGGATATTCCTGCCGTCGACGCAGCAAAACGCTCCAGCGGCCTCAACCAGTAATCTCCACCTGCAGCCGCGCCAATAATTTCCACAGAACCCAGCACCAGCAACACGATGCCCAGGGACTTCCACAACCGCTTCCAGCCCGAAGCTCCAGCATCGATCCGCTCCATCGCGCCCAGGTAAATTCCACAGGCAATGGCCAACGCACCCCACAGCAACATGATCAGACCACCCGCCAGGATCCGCTCCAGCATCCAGATGCCCACCGCCAGCAAACCCACGCCAAACACGGCTTTAACAACATCCATCCAGGCGCCAGCCCGGGGGATCAGCTTGCCTGCCGATACGCCAAACAGAATCAAGGGCGTACCCATCCCCATGGACAATGCAAACAGCGCGGTTCCACCGAGCACGGCGTCGCCGGATTCGCCAATCACGATCAGCGCAGCCATCAGTGGCGGCGCCACGCAAGGCCCGACGATCAGTGCCGACAGGAAGCCCATCACGGCCACGCCCCAGAGCTGCCCGCCTCGTTGCCGGTTGCTCGCCTCCGCCAAGCGGGTCTGCCAGCGTCCAGGCAGTTGCAGTTCATAAAAACCGAACATCGAGAACGCCAAAGCGATAAAGATCAGGACGAACCCACTGATGATCCAGGGGTTCTGGAACGCGGCCTGGAGGTTCTGTCCAAACAGGCCGGCCAGTACACCCGCAATGGTGTAGGTAACGGCCATGGCCAGCACGTAAACCAGCGAAATCCACAAAGCCTTCATTGCAGTCAGGCTGTCTCCCTGGCCGGCAATGATGCCGGACAAAATAGGCACCATCGGAAACACGCAGGGCGTGAATGCCAACAACAGCCCGGCTATGAAAAATGCGAAGATGGCCCGCGTGGGTTTGTCTGTTAAATAAAAGGCCAGGCGGTCCTGCTGGTTGACCGGGATCATCGCTGCTGAGGCCTTCATACCGGCATCGACAGTAGATGCCTGTCTGGTTTCAGCAACCGGCTTTCCGATTGCCGCTGCAGCCGCAGGCATTTCGAATGTCACCGCACGTGACATCGGTGGATAACAAATTTCACCGTCCCTGCAGCCCTGGAAATCGGCTTCCAGCGTGATGTTTACGGCGGGGCCGGCAGGGCGATTGAATATCACCGGAATCTCGACCTGCCCGTAATAGACCGGCACGGACCCGAATTCAGGGTCGTCCTTCACTACGCCATCCGGCAACGCGACTTCGCGGATGACAAAACCATCATCGCCAATGATCCGGAAATCAAATTTATCCAGGTAAAGGTAATAGCCGGGCTGAGCCGTGAAACGGACCAGTGCGGTGTCAGCACTGACGCCGATCGATTCATAGACAAACGCATCTTCGGGCGATAAGGCCTGCTCATTGAACAGACTAAAAACAGGATCCGCCTCGCCCGGCCCGGCCAACGGACCGGCAGTGGCCAGGTCCGGTGGCAGACTGACCAGCAAAACCTGCTCCGTGGGGGGGTAACAGAGTATATTTTCCCAACAGCCCTGGGAACGCACTCTGAGTTGCACCGCTATGACATCCGGTGCAACGGAAACCAGGGGTATGGTGACCGTCAGGCTGGTGTGATATTTCTCGACTTCCTCGCCGATTAAATCATCAAACTTGATTTCACCTGGTGGCACCTGGGGTTCGCCCAACACCACGCCATCGCTGGTTGTTGTGAACTGCAAAAATTTGTTGTTGTAAAGATAGTACTCGTCTGCGATCTTCCAGCTGACTTCCACCCGGTCCCGGCCTGGCGCCTGAGCGGATATAACAAATACGTCCTCGAAGTCCCGCACCTCGTCGAACTCAATAGCCGGTAGCGTTGCCGACAACAGCAGGCCAGACATCGTGATTAAAATGGTCAGTAGTTTATTCATGATTGATCTTTGATCGGTCTGATTCGCAGTATCCTTCAGTTTTGCTCACAAACAGCAAATAGACCGGATTC
>JAZFUZ010000142.1:0-9936 GCA_036447475.1 Lysobacterales bacterium
ATAGACATGCCTGGAACGATGAACGAATCAACAAAAGCCATCGTCCTGGTCTCCGGTGGGCTGGACTCCGCCACGGTGCTGGCCATGGCGAAATCTCAGGGTTTCGATTGTCACGCACTGGCCGTAGATTATGGACAGCGCCATCGCTCGGAACTTGACGCTGCTGCCAGGGTGGCAGATGCCAATGGGGTAAAGCTCAAGATCCTGCCGCTGGATCTGCGCGCCATCGGAGGCTCGGCACTGACTGACGACATCGATGTGCCGGAAGAGGAAACCCCGGGCATCCCGGTCACCTATGTCCCCGCGCGCAACACCATCATGCTCTCGCTCGCCCTGGCCTGGGCCGAGGTGCTGGAATCTGAAGATATCTTCATCGGCGTCAACGCGGTGGATTATTCCGGCTACCCAGACTGCCGCCCCGAGTTCATCGCGGCATACCAGCAGATGGCCCGGCTGGCGACCCGGGCCGGCGTGGCAGGCGGTAAAGTCACCATTCACACGCCCCTGATCGACCTGAGCAAGGCCGAAATTATCCGCCAGGGCGTCGAGCTTGGCGTCGATTACAGCCTGACCGTTTCCTGCTATCAAGCAGACAGTCAGGGGCGTGCCTGTGGTGTCTGCGATTCCTGCCGCATCCGCAAGGAAGGATTCAGAACTGCAGCCATCCCCGACCCCACGAGATACGGCTAAAAATTTCCAAAACCCTTGAGCCAGCAGGGAATTTCACCTACAATTCCGCCTCCTTCCCGGAGGGCCGTTAGCTCAGGTGGTAGAGCACCGGACTTTTAATCCGATGGTCGTAGGTTCGAGTCCTACACGGCCCACCATATAATCTATAAAAATCAATTAGTTGTGAGATTTTCTAGTGAGCACGAATCGGCGTCTCGCGAGTTTTGCGTGATTCATTCAACTGTTTTGCCGGATTCAAGACGGGACTTTGGGAACGGATTTCCCTTTCATGCCATCACTCACCAAGCTCGCCAGAAAATCAGCAAACGGGACTATATTCTGGCCGACACTGGCTTCTTCCAACGCAGCCATGTAAGCGTTTCGTTCATCTACCGGAATCACAGTCCACGGATAACCGCCGCTTGCTAACATCGTGTTCATCAAAAAGCGTCCCATGCGCCCGTTGCCATCCACATAGGGATGAATGTAGACAAATATGAAATGTCCGAGCACGACGCGAACCGATGGTTCTGTCTCTTCACGTAGTAAATCAAAGAAAGCGGGCATCGCATCCCGCGCCGCCTCTTGGTTTGGTGGAACATGCATGGACCGGCGAATGCGAACCCGACTATTGCGGTAACCTGCCAGATCAGCTGGCTTTAATATACCCGCAGTTACGCTTGGTCCAAACATCTCCCGATACCATATTCCGTGATCGTCATCCACGACATTGCCGGGACTATCATCACTTAGAACTTTTTCGATACTTTTCCGTACCTCCTGATAGGCCTGCCAATAGCCGCGCGCGGCCAGAGCATTACGGTGTTCCCGGTCATTCTCATCATCAGGGTTCCAATTGCCGCTACGAACGCGCTCGATGAGTTCGGGACTTACGCGGTAGCCTTCAATGGATAGTGAATGATAGGCATCAGCTGCATAGATTTCCTCCAACCGCTTTAGATACCGATCAACATTATTTGGCAATCCGGGAGCTGCCGGAAAGCTCTCAATTATTGGCTCCCGCATCTCCTGCCACATTATGCGGATGCGGTTTACATAGGGAGACCGTTCCCGAGCGGGCAGGGTAACCGGTATTTGGGTCTCGAAGGGATCGTTTTCCCGGACGACGTAACCGGCTGTGCGCATCGTTCGCAATAAGTTGTCCGCTATACGATTGCGGCCAATATTGCGGAATGCACCAGCCAATCGTCCGGCGATAGTGCTGTGCCCGCCTTCCAAAAGCCCCTCCAGTACTTCGGAGGCACCACGAACCATTGACAGCGCAGCTCGTATGTCGGTTGGGCTTTGCCTGAAATATCTTGGCGAACATTCAATGAGAGCAATCGGGAGCGAAAACAAGCGCAATCCGTCTTTTATATCAATATTTTTGTTTTCTGGTAGTGCGGCACGGATATCCAGAAGCGCTGTATCGTGAGGTAACGCTGTAATGTTGTTACGCGCTTTGGTTGCCCGTACCAGCAATTGACGGGGTACGGTCCAGTTTTCTGCATGCAAGGACAGTGATTGTTCCGGCGATAAACACCAGTCAGTGCCCTTTAGATGCTGGAGATAGGCGGCACAGAAGCTCCAGAATGACGCATACCAGGCGGTACTGTCACCAGGAGTCTCATCCGGACGAGCTGGAACATACCAGCCCTTGATAACCTCTTGCAGGAATCCGTTTTTGCACAAGCGTTCCCTATGGGTCCGTGTCAGGTCCCTGGATCGTATGGCGACAACGCCGCGTTCTTGAAGTTCGTGCAGAACTTCAAGAGACTCGGCCAGTTTTTCTGAAGGTGTTGCCATGATTATCGTGTCCTTGTTCGCTTATTACGCTGTGCGTTTGTTCGCTTATTAAGTTGTATCATAATTCGCTTATTATGTCGAACTAATATTCGCTTATTGTGTTGTCTGACTGACTTATCTGCTTATGCCGTTACCCACGCTATGCATCAGGCGCTTTTACTCAGGGGGTATAGCCATGCGTTCCAGCATGGCCCGCAGGAACCGCGTGGGCTGAACACGATACCGGCCTGCCTGCGTGATGGTGCCCCGGATTCTTGGGGACGCCGGGTATTGGCAAGCCAATATGGTGCAACGAGCCTGGCGGAACTCGATTATTTCCTGCTTTCTCACAGTGACCGGATCGGCGCACTCGATTTCCAATTATCCAGTTCGGAATATGTGGCGCGCGAATCCCAACATGTAGAAATGGAACAACTGCTAAATGCCGCAAAGTTGCTTGAACAGCGCCAGCCGCTACCAGCGGAACTTGAGCGTGCACTTTTTGGTGGCACTTCAATGGGTGGTACCAGGCCAAAAGCACTGATAGAACGGGGTAACAAGCAGTTCATTGCTAAATTCAGCCTGTCGAGCGATACCTACGATATCGTCAAGGCAGAGTATATTGCCATGCGTCTGGCAGAAAAGTGCGGCCTGAAAGTGGCACCGGTTTCACTTACAAGCTCTATGGGCAGGGATGTACTGCTGGTGGAGCGCTTTGACCGGGATGTGACTGAAAGCAATTGTTATAGACGGCACATGCTCAGTGCACTAAGTCTGATGCTGCTGGGCTCCATGGAAGCGCGCTATGCCAGCTACCTGGATTTTGCCGACCGGGTTCGTCAACGTTTCGTCGATCCCGAAGCCAGTCTGCACGAATTATTCGCACGTCTGTGTTTCAACATCCTGGTTGGTAATACCGATGACCATGCCCGAAACCACGCCGCATTCTGGGATGGCGAGACTCTGGCCCTGACCCCTGCCTACGATATTTGCCCACAACCGCGTGCCGGTGGTGAAGTTGGTCAGGCAATGGAGATTGGCGGCCATCGCAGAAACCTGTCCACAGTGGATAATGCCCGATCCGTGTGCCAGCACTTTATGCTGTCACACGATGAGGCCACTGACCTGATTAATGCACAAGAGCGCATAGTGAGGACTGAGTGGGAAGCCACCTGCGAGGAAGCAAAACTGCCGCGAGGTGAGCGCGAGCGACTATGGGAAGGTGCCGTGTTAAATCCATTCTGTTTTGAAGACTGGCGCTGAATCGCGGGTTTTGACTCATCGTTTCGCTACGATAAGAAAAATAGGCCGAAAGCGGAAGTTCAGATGCCTTAAATTGTAGTAATCGCAACCTGATCTGACAGTTACCGGTTTTCCGGAAGCAACGGTCAGGTTCTTCTTGTTCCCTCACTCATTTAATATCGAATAACCGATCAATGAGTGGACACTCCGGCACGTCTTGACCGCTACAGGAGCGGACTGTAGCGCTCAGTGTGCTTTCCATTCGTTTTAGGTCACTGATTTTTTCCTGCACAGAACGCAGGTGGCTCCTCGCCAGTTTTTCTACTTCACCGCAAGAAACGGCCCGCCGGTCAACGAGATCAAGCAAGCTTGTCAGGTCCGCAATCGTAAAACCCAGCTCACGCCCGCGCAGGACAAAGAGCAGTCTGCGCTCGTGATTTTCATCGTACTGGCGGTATCCGCGTACTGAACGCGGCGGTTCCGGCATAAGTCCTATTTTCTCGTAGTAGCGGATCGTTTCGATATTGCAGCCGGACCGCTTAGCCAGCTGCCCTCGTGTTATCGCTTTCATCATCATGTGATCCGTGCAAAAAAAAGGCCTTGACCCTGTAGTCACTACAGGGACTAAAGTGAAGCTGTATGGTTAGTTTTTCAAGGAGAACCCGTTAAGAATGCACGAAACATTTAATCAAAATAGGACTGTCACCAAGGCAGAAAATAAAGAACACAACAGCCAGGCCCTAGGAGAAGGACCATGAAACGCAGATTCTTCATCATCACCGCCATAGCCGTCATTGGCACGGGCGGGATAATGGCGTTAAATCAGTGAAAGTGGACTTTGACGCGAAAACAGCAATCGTTGTATTTGATCCATCGACTGCAACGCCAGATCAAATCGGCGCAGCCTCGGCCAATGCTGGTTATCCCGCCAAACCCACGTCGCAACGCAACGTCGTACAAAAAGCGGATGGCTGATGCAAACATGGAGAACGAAAAATGTTGGACTGCTGTTCAAAAGAAAATAACACCGAACCTGACATACTGGTCATTGGGGGCGGATCGGCTGGCTTTTCCGCCGCTATCACTGCGGCTCAAGAGGGTGCAAATGTCGTTATTGCCGGGGAAGGCACCATTGGCGGCACCTGCGTAAATGTTGGTTGCGTACCTTCAAAAACAATGATCCGTGCGATGAACGCGGTCCATAGTGGCAACACCGCTTCCCGCTTTGATGGACTGAAGGCCGTATCCGAGGTTTTCGACTGGAAGGCGCTTGTTCAGCAAAAACAGCACCTCGTCGATGATTTACGCAAAGCAAAATATGAGGATGTGCTGCTGGAGTACTCGAATATTTCTTACATTACCGGGCATGCCAGTTTCACAGGCGATGGAACGGAAATCGATGTGGATGGCGCGCTGTACCATCCGAAAAAGATTATTTTAGCCACTGGATCCTCGCCGGCGCTGCCATCCATTAACGGCATTCAAAGCATAGCGGTTCTTGACAGCACCGCTGCGTTGAATTTGACGGAACTGCCGCCATCGCTGCTCATCATTGGTGGTGGCGCCATCGGTTGCGAGCTTGGACAGATGTTCGCTCGCGCCGGCGTTAAAGTGACCATTTGCTGCCGCAGCCGCTTACTGCCGAACGCCGAACCGGAAGTCAGCAGCGCCCTCGCTGCTATCTTCGAGCAGGAAGGCATTACTGTTTGCCAGGGCGTTGGCTACCAGAAAATCGAACCAACAGGCGACGGCGTTAAACTGACCTGTCAGACGGAAAAAGACCAGAAAACGATCGAGGCAGCACAGGTGCTTGCCGCCGCAGGGCGCAGGCCGATCGTCAAAAGTCTCCGCCTTGAAAATCCGCGTATTGATCTCAACGCCAAGGGGGGCATTAAGGTCAACGAGTATATGCAGACCACTCATTCGGACGTCTACGCCGTCGGTGACGTCACGGGGCAGGATATGTTCGTCTACATGGCAGCCTATGGCGGTAAACTTGCTGCCGGGAACGCGCTTAACGGCAATAAAAATGCCTACAGCAATACTACGATGCCAGCGGTTGTGTTTACCGAACCACAGATGGCCACGGTCGGTTTGACAGAGGCCTCAGCAACCCAAAAGGGATATGACGTTAAGACCAGTGTTATCACGCTGGATCATGTTCCCCGCTTCATTGCCTCGCGTGAACCCAACGGCTTGATAAAACTCGTCGCGGACAACACGACAGACAAACTGCTGGGTGCAACGATACTTGCCCCCGAGGCGGGCGACAGCATTCAGACAATCGTTATCGCCATGAAAGCAAATTTCACCACCGAGGAACTGGCAAGCACGATATTCCCGTACCTGACCGCCGTGGAGGGCCTCAAGCTCGCCGCGCAAACCTTCAACATGGACGTGGCCAAACTATCCTGCTGTGCCGGTTGATTGTTTCCTAAGCCGGCGCCAAGGCTCCAATCATGAAAACACCGATTTGCCCAACTTGCAGTTGTGCGGGATATGACGCGCTGGTCCATAGCAACCGCCAGGCGGGCAATTAGCAATTCGGTCAACCCGTCTGCCAGGTATTCGTCTTGGCCATGCGCTGCCAGGTTCTGGAAGGGCAGCACGAGAATTCCCCCAGACGCATCCGGATGCTCCGATTCGATTTTGGCCACCAGCCTGTAGCCCCTGGAGGTGACACAGGTTGGCAGCAGGCCACTTAATCACCAGATCATAATCTTGGGCTATGTATTATGTTTTGCAGGATTGAGACAGCTTGCACGCAAGGGCATCATTTTGGTGGAAATGAACCGTGCAATGGAAATCGGCTTAAGGAGCGCCTAGACTTAGCTTATAACTGGACCAGTGGGTACAGTGAGGTCATTCTGTGAAGGGCATATGAAGAAACCGCAAGAACGTACATCGGTGTCAAAGAAACTGCTGGAATGCGGCATCAGCCTGGAACAGCTGAAAGCGTTGGAGGGTGAGTACGATAAATTCATACTTGAGTTAATCCTGGAAAGCGACAAGACCGTCAAAGCTATGGATGAGCCTTGGAAGTACAAGCGACTTGCTCAGTGGGGGGCTGAGCAATTTTGCTGTGAAGAAATCTTCTGGGCAACACAGTTTGATGGTAAACCTCACAGTAATTTACTCACAGAAGCTAAAAAGCATTATTCATACAAAATTGCATATCTGGTTCTCTATATTGAAGATGGCTTGGCTCTTTATACCAAAACTTCGGATGGAAGGTTTGTTAAAGCTGACGAGCAAAACGAGGATTGGAAATTCTTGAACCAGATGATTGCGGAACACGGCCTTGACGCGCTTCAATTTCAGTCTCCCCCTGGTTGGGCACAGAACCTGTATATAAATCATGAAGACTTCGAAATTTTTAAGTGTTTCTACCTGGAACCGGATGTTGAGGACACAGAGTCTATTAAAAGGGCCCGACAGATCAAACGCAATGCCATTAAGGCATATAAAGAGGGCCTTTTCGATGAAGAAGGGATTAATGTAATACCATCGGAAAAACCAAGAGAACAAAGAAGGAAGAATACTTGGGGTAGTTTTTTCCACCATTTGCGTGGGTAGCATTTATTTTGTTTTTGCTCGCACCCACCGGTTCCATGAGGACACTAATCTTGAAGGCAAAACTCCATAGGCTTGCGCCGTCGCTCCTTCTGGTCTGTGTTGCAAGTACCTGGCTTGAGGCTGCGGAACCGACCTGGCAGGTATCCTGATGACCTCGCACGGGCAGCCCGTGGTTTGGGAGAGGAACCCGCTGGACATGTTCACCTTTGAAGTTGAAGTGCCCGAAGGTGGCAATCGCCTGTAGATTGAACTGGACTACCTGGTGCCGACTGGCGGTGGACAGTTCACTGCGGGACCTTCCAACTCAGATAATCTGGTGGTCATGAGTTGGAACACTCTGCTGCTCTACCCAGAGGGCTCGGTGGCCCGTGACATTCGGTATCGACCGTCACTCACCCTGCCGGTAGGGTGGGGTTTTGGCACGGCCCTTACCGTTGCGGAGGAAGGGCGCAATGAAATTATGTTCGACCCGGTCTCCCTGGAAACCTTGGTCGACTCTCCAGTCTCAGCGGGAAGACACCACCGAGTGTACGACTTGACCGGAAGTGCTCCAGTGCCTCATCGCCTGCACCTGGTAGCCGATAGCGCCGCAGCGCTTGAAGTTCCGGATCAAACTCTGGCGGCAGGAGTATGCTCGTGATGTTATCGCCTTTAATGCCGCTGGGATGGATCACCGTCCGGGGCGCGAATGGGAAGGTATTGGATGTAATTCCGGGGAGTCCAGCAGCGGCTGCGGGGATCGCGCCGGGAATGAAGTTGCTTGCCGTGAACGGTCGCAAGTGGACTGCTGACTTGATCTATCGAGCGATTGAAGCCGCCAAGAAACCAAACGCTCCCATCGATCTACTGGTAGAAAATGCCGACTTCATTCACGCCATGCACATCGAGTATACGCAAGGAGCTCGTTTTCCTCACCTGGTGCGGGATGAGATCCGCCCGGATCTCCTAACCGAGATTCTTCAGCCGCGTACCCTTGAACCATCTCCAGTTGCGGGACCGGAGACGCTGGAACGACCCTGAACTTTTACCCGGCCAACGGTTTTTGATCAGCATAAAAAAAGACGGCTTCGATATCCGAAGCCGTCCGCATCTTTATTGAATGAAGTAATTTTGGAGGTGATCAGCCGTCGCCACTGCCTGTTACTTCTTCCTCAACGGCATCGACAGCGCCTTCAACGGCATCTTCTGCCGCATCCGCTGCATCGTCTGACGATTCTTCAATCGCATTTGCCGCATCACCGGCGACTTCTTCGATTGCGTCTGTGGCGTCATCCGCGGCTGCTTCGACAGCGTCGTCAGTAGCTTCTTCTACCGCATCAACTGCCTCGTCCATCGCTTCATCAACCGCGCCGGTCGCTTCATCAGCAACGTCAGCTGCTGCATCAACCGCGCCGGTCGCTTGCTCGGCCACGGCACTGTCATCACCATCTGATCCCTTGTCCGAACACGCGCTGATTCCCAAAGTTGCCGCGCAAGCAAGGCTCAAAAGGAATTTATTAGAAAGTAGGTATAATTTCATCGACTCCGTCTCCCGTTGATATTCAAAATCTGCTATACATTCTGTCCTTATTTACCAAAATTGTCCAGACATTGGTCCTGGCTCATTTGGCGGCATGAATTCAACTCGCTAGTGCATCCGGTGGTTTAATCCCGGCCCACACCTCATTGACGGTTTTGTAAGCTCGGCGTTTCCTCGGTCAGCGCGCTGGGACCGGCAAAGGGAAGCCGTCTAATCAGCAGCGCCCACCACGGTCAGGTTCTGCGCGCGCCAGCGTAGTATCCCGCCGGCCAGATTGGCCACGTTCGGGAGCCCAGCCTGCTGCAACATGAGGCTGGCCCGGGCTGAGCGACCGCCTGCTCGGCAGACTGTAACAATTGGCCGACCCTTTGGAATTTCATCCAGCTGCTTCCCCAGCTTGCCTAATGGGATCAGCTTTGCCCCGGGAATATGGCCTAGTGGGCCATCGAATTCTTCCGGCTCCCTCACGTCCAGGATTTGCACGTCTTTGAGATGCTCTTCCACCCACTGGGGCTGGACCTCCAGGATGCCAGCGAAGGTGTAGTTCAGAGGTGCCCAGTCCGACGCATTGTCCAGGAGTTGGGTTTTATCCGGGCGACCGCACTTGAGATTGGCAGGTACAGCGAGCTCGATCTGTTTCGGATGAGCCAGACCCAGGTTGTTCATGTAGCCCGCAAAGTCATTCTCACTGAGGGCACCGCCTAAACGTGGATTGAACTGCCTCTCCTCAGCAACGCTGGTGACTGTCAGGCCGCGGTAGTCGTGGCCAGGGTACAGCAGACAAGAAGATGGCAACGTGAAAATCTGGGAATGGACCGAATGGTACAAAATGCCGGGATCGCCCTGCTGGAAGTCAGTCCGCCCGGTGCCGCGAATGAGCAATGCGTCTCCGGTAAAGGCGCGGCTCTCGTCATCCAGCACGAGGGTCATGCAAGCAGCGGAGTGACCTGGTGTTGCGCGCACTTTGAGGTAGCGCTTGCCGAATACTACCCGCTCACCGTGCTCCAGATAGCGATCCGCGCCTTCGACGCCGCTTTGTTTCCCGATCAGTATCTGACTACCCAGGCGCTCCTTGATGAGCCACGCGCCGGTGACGTGATCCGCATGGACGTGGGTATCGAGGGTGTAGAGAAGCTTAAGCCCCA
>JAZFUZ010000143.1:0-16987 GCA_036447475.1 Lysobacterales bacterium
CCTCGGAGAATAACTGTGAACGACAGCCAGGTCTGCGATTTTCTTAATTCAGAGCTTGCTGCACCGGAACCATTGCGGGCGGAAATTGACCGCCACTACCACGCTGATGAGGCCAGCCTGGTTAAAAAGCTGCTTGCGTCAGCCCGGCTCGGACCTGCCGCTACGGATCGTGTTAATCAGCGAGCCCGTTCATTAGTCAGCGCCGTTCGGGCGAAAAAAGCTGAGCGGGGCTTACTCGATGCATTTATGCAGGAATATGACCTGTCTTCGGAGGAAGGCGTTGTACTGATGTGTCTCGCGGAGGCTTTGCTGCGGATACCCGATGAGGAAACCGCGAAAAAGTTGATTGCCGATAAGCTGGGTGATGCCGATTGGGAATCTCATCTTGGAAAGAGTTCTTCCATCCTGGTCAACGCGGGCACCTGGGGCCTGATGCTGACCGGCAAACTGGTGGCCTTGTCTGCAAACACCCGGAGCAGTCTCAGGACCACGCTGCGACGGCTGATCAACCGCAGCGGTGAACCGATGGTGCGCACAGCGATTCGCCAGGCCATGCGTATCACGGGTCACCAGTACGTGATGGGCAGGACTATTGATGAGGCACTGGACCGTGCGATGCAGAAAAAAAACCGAATCTACCGGCATTCCTTCGACATGCTGGGGGAAGCGGCACTGGCTGCTGCAGACGCAGATCGGTATCAGCAAGCCTACCGCACAGCAATTGCAGCGATCGGCTCTCGTGATAAACCTGAAGACATATTTGCCGCATCGAGCATTTCGGTAAAACTCTCTGCGCTTCATCCCAGGTTTGAATTCAGTCAACACCAGCGGGTACTGCGTGAAATCGTTCCAAGGGTGCTGGAACTGGCGCAACTGGCGATGGCCAACCAGATGGCGCTGACCATTGACACCGAGGAGGCTGATCGCCTGATGCTGACGGTTGACGTGTTTGGCCACGTATTACGAGATCCCAGCCTCAAGGGCTGGAACGGCCTGGGCCTGGCCCTGCAAACCTACCTGAAACGGGCAGACGCGTTGATTGACTGGCTGGGGGAACTGTCTGCACGCACCGGCCAGAGAATTTCCATTCGACTGGTGAAGGGGGCGTATTGGGATACGGAAATCAAGCATTCACAGGTTGAGGGCTACCCGGGCTACCCGGTTTTCACGCGCAAAGCGAATACCGATGTTTCTTATATCGCCTGCGCCAAGAAGGTGCTCGCCAACCGGCAGGCTTTTTACCCCCAGTTTGCAACCCACAATGCGCACACCATTGCAGTGGTTACGGAACTGGCGGGGGATCGTCTCGACTACGAGTTTCAGCGCCTGCACGGCATGGGGCAAGACCTGTACGGCATTATCATGTCGCAGGAAGGTTTCCGCCATACTTGCCGGGTCTATGCACCGGTGGGCAACCATGAAGACTTGCTGCCCTACCTCGTACGTCGCCTCCTGGAAAATGGTGCCAATCAGTCATTTGTCAATCGCCTGGTGGACGAGAACCTGCCGGTGGAGGTGGTTGCCGAAGATCCGATCGCAAAAGCTTCCAGTACCGATCCCATACCTCATCCGGCCATTGTTTTGCCTCGTAACCTGTATGGCGGGGAGCGATTGAATTCATCCGGAGTGAACCTGGCGAGCGAACTCGAGCAGAAAGTGCTGGCGCTTTCCATGCAGCAATTTGCCCGCACCCGTTGGAATGTAGATCCATTGCTGGCTAGTGAGTCCCGGGGAAAAGGCCCCTCACTGCCGATCGTCAATCCAGCCAGGCTCACTGATGCAGTGGGGCAGGTCCAGCAAACCAGCAAATCGGAAGTGGACCAGGCCATTGCCGATGCGCGGGCGTTCGCCGTGGAGTGGGACCGTACCGCAGCGGGTGACAGGGCGTCCATGCTGGAAAGAACAGCGGATTTAATGGAGGGAAACAGGCCTGAATTGATGGCCCTATGCGCCAGGGAGGCTGGAAAAACCGTCCATGATTCGCTGTCGGAAATTCGAGAAGCGGTTGATTTTTTAAGATATTATGCCTTACAGGCCCGGAAAAACTTTGCTTCACCCATGATCCTGTCCGGTCCCACGGGCGAGGCCAATGAACTGAGTTTGCACGGCAAGGGTATATTTGCCTGTATCAGTCCCTGGAATTTTCCCCTGGCCATCTTCACCGGCCAAGTCAGCGCCGCACTTGCAGCCGGTAACACGGTTCTGGCCAAGCCGGCGGAGCAGACAGCAGCCATTGCGTCAATGGCTGTTTCCCTGATGCACCGTGCCGGTGTGCCGAAACAGGCCCTCCAGTTGCTGCCGGGCGATGGAGCGTCGGTCGGGGCCATGCTGACAGCCGATCCCCGTATTGACGGCGTAGCGTTTACCGGTTCAACTGAAACCGCCAGGCTGATCAATCGCGCACTGGCGGCGAGGGATGCACCCATTGCGACGCTGATTGCCGAGACCGGTGGTCAGAATACGATGCTGGTTGACAGTTCAGCACTTCCGGAGCAGGTGGTCATTGATGTCATCAGCAGTGCATTCTCCAGCGCCGGTCAGCGCTGCTCTGCGCTAAGGGTTCTTTACCTGCAAGATGATGTTGCGGACCGGATCATGGACTTGCTGGCCGGAGCGATGAAGGAGCTCGTGGTGGGTGATCCTCGCCTGCTGGTGACGGATATCGGACCGGTAATCGATCAGGCAGCGCTGGCTGGTTTGCGAGCACACGCAGAACGTATGGGAAAAGAAGGCAGGCTGATTGCCAGGACCCCCTTGCCGCCAAACCTGGATGGTTATTTTTTCGCACCCTGTGCTTTTGAAATAGATACCATTAAACGACTCGAACGCGAGGTGTTTGGCCCAATCCTGCATATTATCCGGTACCGCGCCGATGATCTTGACCAGGTAATTGAGGATATCAACGACACCCGGTACGGCCTGACCTTGGGTGTGCACAGCAGAATAGACCGCACCCAGAAGTACATTGCCGAGGAGGTTCGGGCCGGGAATTGTTACGTCAACCGCAATATGATCGGCGCGGTCGTGGGTGTGCAGCCTTTCGGTGGCGAACGATTATCCGGAACCGGACCGAAAGCTGGTGGTCCACATTACATGTTTCGTTTCGCAACGGAGCGAACGCTGACTGTAAATACCGCCGCGGTCGGTGGGAACGCCGGTCTCCTGGATCTGGATTAATGAGCGAGGACCTGTTTTGTACCTGCAGTTTTTTGACCTGAATGAAGCGCCGTTTTCGCTTACACCTGATCCGGCTTTCATCTACCTGAGCGCTGCCCACCGGGACGCGTTGGCTCACCTGTTATACGGTGTCGGCCAGGGTGGGGCAGGTGGCTTCGTTCAACTCACCGGTGAGGTGGGAACCGGTAAGACTACCCTGTGCCGCTGCCTGATGGAGCAAGTGCCCGAAAATACGCAGCTTGCATTGCTACTGAATCCCCTGGTGACGCCGCAGGAATTACTGGCCACTATTTGTGAAGAGCTGGGCCTGGATACGTCGGGGATTGCGCACAGCAACAAGGCCATGGTCGATTCACTCAACCATTACCTATTGGAGCAGCACACACAAGGCCGGCGGGTGGTGGTGGTGATCGACGAGGCTCAGAATCTCAGCCCGGAAGCATTGGAGCAGGTGCGTTTGCTGACGAACCTGGAAACCACCAAGGACAAGTTGTTGCAGATGGTTTTGCTGGGCCAGCCAGAATTACGGCAATTACTGCAACGGCAGAATCTCCGCCAGTTGTCCCAACGAATCACGGCGCGTTATCACCTGATGCCACTGGGGCAGGACGAATCGTATGCTTATGTCCGGCATCGAATGAAAGTGGCGGGCGCCAGTCGAAACCCATTTAGTCAACCGGCGCTGCGCGCCCTGTACCAACGTTCGGCAGGTGTTCCGCGGCTGATCAACATCATAGCGGACCGTGCCCTGGTCGGCGCCTATGCGAAAGAATCGCATACGGTGAGTGCAAGGCTCGTGCATGAAGCGGCCAATGAAGTTCAGCCCAGTGAAACCCGGGTGCGGAGCAATCGTTGGCCCTGGGTGGTGGCGACGGCAGCTGCGGCGGCGCTTATCGTCATTACGCTTGGGATGACCGGAGTAGTCCCGTTTGGAACACAAAGCCTGCCTGCTGTGGCTGAATCTGAACTCATCTCAACTGAATCGCTGCCTGAGTTGCACAACGAGTCCCCCGTCACGCTTGAGACTGCTGCGCCTGATTCGTTTCGCATCGATTCCTCTACAGCGGATGCGGTTGGAGTTGCAAGTGCAGCCGGCAGCGGGCAGCATGATCTTCCCACGATCCTGAATAAGTCGTGGCTGGATAGTCAACATGGGACGGCCTGGCAAGCATTGGCCGACCTTTGGCATGATGGCAGCCGGGCCAATGACATGCGATTAGCCTGTGATGGTGTCGTTGCTACAGGTTATGCCTGTCTGCGGGAACGCGGCAGCTGGGCCCGGGTGCAGCAACTGGGATTGCCGGTCCTGCTTGTTTTGCAGGGAGAAAAATTAAGCTACCTGCTGTTGCGCGGAATGACGCGGGCTGGTTTGCTGGTGGGAGATGGGCATTCCCCGATGGAAGTATCCCGAGCGGCGGTTGAGAATCGCTGGATGGGCGAGTTTATCGTTCTCTGGCCACAGGCGCCGGACTGGCCGGGCCAGATCCAACGGGGAGAATCCGGCATGGCAGTGGATATCATTATGGAAATGGCAGCCTTTGCACAACCCGCTTGGCAAGGTGGTGGTGTTTTCGATGAAAAATTTGAGTCCTGGCTGATGGCATTTCAGCGGCGCAAAGGCTTGAAGACCGACGGTATCGTCGGTCCGAATACCTTGCTGTACCTCTTGGCGCCCACCATTTCAGAACCCCGGTTGATCATCACGGATCAGAGATCTTAGGTATGTCGATACTGCTCAATGCGTTGAAAAAATCCGAAACGCAGCGTCAGCTGGGTAAAACGCCGACCATTCACACCGCGCTCGAGGCTCCTGATGTGGAACGGCAGACGGAACAACAGTGGATTATCTTGTCCATGCTGGCTGTGAGCGCGGTTGCCATTGCCTGGTTTGGCTGGCAGCAGTTTCGCGAACCGGTGGATGCGACTGGTGTTGATGTTTTGGCCATAACCCAAGTGGAAGTAAACCCGGCGCTTGCTGAAGATCCGGAACGCGGTGGCATGGAGCGAACACCGTCTGCATCGTTGTCGAATGAGAAAAAAAGCCAGACCGATTCGACCATTCACCCCGTTGCCGACCCCGTGGAATCCATGGAGCGCAGGGCCAGATTGAGCCAGTCATTCAGTTCATACCAGGCAGAAAAAGATACTGCAACTGGCAAAGAAGCAGATTTACCCCCGACGACCGTCGCACAGCCGGTAGCTGAAGCAGCACCGGTTGCGACTCCAGCCAAGCGTTCGACCCGCTCGCAGCCACACCAATCCGAGCCGATCAGTTTCTGGCAAATACCCCAGGCATTGAGAGAAGGTTTGCCGGAGTTCAGGATCAACGTGCTGGTTTACGCGGAGAAACCACAAGACCGCTTCTTGCTGATCAATGGCCAGAGGTTGGTAGAAAAGGAAGAACTCGCTGCTGGAGTTATTCTGGATGAGATCCGGCGCGATGGAGCCGTGTTCCGGTACAGAAATTACAGATTTCTGGTAAAGGGCTGAAATTGTTGATTAGCCCGCATATTGCACCAGCCGGCCCGAGGCCTATCCCGGCCCTGGCTTGTCCAGCTGCGCCTGGACTTGATCTTCCCTCTATCCATAGCTACGGCTATGGCTTTCGGTCCAGCCCGGCGTCCAGGCGCAGCTGTCCGGCGCCATCATCCGGGATGCTGGTGCAATATGCGGGCTAGTGGCATTGTCACGAGCGAGTCGGAAAGCCCACCGAGCCCTCCGTTTGTGACCGTCAGTATTGGCCTGGTCTGCCTGGCAGTTTTGCTGATTTATTACGGGATCAGCCCGGTTCTTCAACAGGCCATGATCGAAGTGGGTGGAATGCACCCCTCCAAGCTGGCACAGGTCCTGGAGCAAACGGCCGCTTCGTGGTGGGATTTATCCGTGCTGACGGTTGTCACCTCCATTTTTATTCACGCAAACTGGCTGCATCTGTTGGGTAATCTGGCGTACCTGTGGGTATTCGGTATGCCCGTCGAACAACGCTTTGGTCCCTTCGGTCTGATGGCGGTGTTCCTGCTTGGCGGGGCACTGGCTAACGTGATCGTGACCTTGAGTGTTCCGCAGCTTGATACGCCCATCATTGGTGCCAGTGGGGCGGTTTCAGCGGTTGTGGGCGCTTATCTCGGTCTGTTCCCCAGGCGCAGGATCGGAATGTTCCTGCCGCTTGGGCTGTACCTGCAATTTGCGCGGGTGCCGGCCCTGTTGGTGCTCGGGTCGTGGTTTACGCTGCAGTTGCTTTATACCGTTTTTGGCCCCATTAACGCTGCGGTGGCCTGGTGGACACATGTGACTGGCTTTGCGCTGGGTCTGAGCATTACCCTGATGAGCAAAGCGCTGGCGCAAATACGGCTATAATTCCGTAGCCAATCATTCTGGGGCAGGCAGGTAGCGACAAGCGAAATGGCAGACAAACCACTCTACAAGATTATTTTTCTTAATCAGGGCAAAGTGTACGAATTGTACAGTGAAGGCGTGACTTCGAGCGGCCTGTGGGGTTTTATCGAAGTTTCCGACCTGGTGTTTGAAACGGGTGAAGGCCTGGTGGTGGATCCCACCGAGGAAAAAATGCGCCAGGAATTTGAAAGTGCCAAGGTGCTGCACCTGCCCATCCAAAGCGTGCTGCGCGTGGAAGAGGTAGAAAAACGCGGTCAGTGCCTGATTCGCGACCGTAAATCCGGTGAGAAAGTCACCCCGTTCCCAATCTCCCCCCCGAGTCGTTCCCGTTAGGGCCTGTTGACAGCACACTAGGCTCTGCTCAACATCAAGGGCTGCGTGCTCAATCATTGCGCGCTGCCAGCGGGACAAGTCGTCGACTGAAGCGGGTCTGTGCCCTGCATTCATAGCGAAATGTCCAGCCAGACCAGCCGGTGATCGGAAGCATCTACCAGGTGGTGGCCCTCTTCGCCTTTGGCAGGCCAGAACACACCACAGCCTCGAACGGCAATGTTGCGGGAAGGCAGCACGTAATCAAGACGGAGGTTTCCGATGTGTTCATCGTTGAAATCCGCGGTGTCTGCTGCGGGATCACCCTTATGCTGCCGGTTTTTACCGCTCTGGATGACTGTCGCCTCCCGACCACCGGAACTGAGTGGAGTACAAGCAGCGTTGATCAGCTGGAAAGCCAACAGCTGCCCGATGGCACCGTTCGCTGAATCACCGTCGATGGGGTCCGCATTCAGATCACCAGCGATTACAAACGCGGCGCTTCTATCGAGACCTCCGGTTCCGCCCCTGTCGTCGACGATGAAATCCCTGTCCCCGCGACCCAGGTATTCGATCCAGAAACGGTTTTCATCGTGATTTCGTTTTCCATTGCGGTCTTCCAGGCCGTCGAACACCGGTGGTGTTGGATGGTGTAGGAGGAAGTGAAGATCATGCCCATTAACATCGATCATGAGGTCCCAGTGGCTTTTGGAGCTCAGACGCAGTTGCTGCCAAATGTCATCTGGATAATAACTACTGCCGTCTGGATTAAGTGGCTTTTGCGCAGCGGTCAGGGCAGCCCAGGGGAAATGCTGGAACGTCCGGCTGGCCTCCTGATGGATCGGAAAGCGCGACAGCACGAGCATACCGTACTGGCCGGGAAAATTGCCATAGCCCCAGGCATCCTGCGGCTCTCCAGTTTTGCCATTGCCGTCCAGGTCCAGGTTGCTGTCTACACCGGTATTTACCGGACCGCGGTAACTGTAGGGGTAGCGGATGGTTGGTTGACCGTTCCAGCTATGTGCAAGGTAATGCGCATTGAACAGATTGGCGGCGGCATAGTCCGGATCGTAGTCGAATTCGTTCAGCACGATGATATCCGGCCGCACCCGCTGCAGTATTTCAGCCACCTGTTGCAGGCGGAATTCCTGTCCACTTTCCAGGTTTTGCCCAAGCTGCCCTTCTGCTTGCAAACCCATGGCGATATTGAAGGTCGCGATGCGGAGATCATTTAATGCAGTGTTACCTGTGCTGCAAGCCGTCAATGCGCTGAGCATGATGAATAAGGGAGCAATTGTGCGCATCTGCGTATGATATACGCGTAGGATCGCTCCACCAAGGCAGTCTCTTCCATGCCCGTCACAGAAGTAATTGATCCCGAATCCGCCACAGGCAGGCTGACAAACATATATTCCCGTCATCCTGCTCGGAGCCCGCATTTCTCCAGCCATTCCCGATACGCTCGGTGCGGGCAGTAAGGTCGGTATGTTACGCTGTCAGTGGCTTAAAAAGACCATGGGATATAGCGACAGATGTACTCACCATTTCAGCATGTCGGCTCGATTATTTACAAGAGACGCCCTATACATCTGACTTTCTTCGTGACACGAAGGTGCAATGCTGCTTGCCCTTACTGCTTCTACCTTGAAAGTACGACTTGTCATGATTCCGATGCTCCAGAACTCTCACTTGAGGAAATTCGCAAAATCGCTCGTTCAGCAGGTAAACTCATGTGGCTGGCCTTTTCCGGAGGTGAAATATACCTGAGGAGAGATCTGACAGAGATCAGCCAATGTTTCTATGATCAGTGTCAACCTTCTATCATGCTTTTCCCAACCAATGGTTTGATGCCAAATCTTATCTACAGGGAAACAGAAAAGATCCTGGACTACTGTCGAAATAGCATTGTTGTTGTGAAGTTATCGCTGGACGGAATCGGTAGCGACCATGATGAATTTAGAAAAACACCCGGTAATTTTGAAAAAGTTCTCGAAACCTGTAGACAGCTTGAAAAGCTTCTCGATGTCTACCCCAATTTTGAACTGGGTGTTAATACGACTTTACATGCAAAAAATCAGGGCAAGGTAAAAGAAATAATTGACTACGTCAGCAGCCTCAAAAATATAAGTACCCATACCGTATCTCTAGTACGCGGAAACCTTAAGCAGGAAAGTTACAAACAGGTTGATCCTGAAAACTATCAGCGAATGGCCAGGCTGCTGAACAAAAATTTGAAAAATAAAGTGAAAGGAACTTACCGTTTCAAAGGTGCACGACTCAAATCTGCTCAGGATGTATTGCAAAGACGACTAATTCATCAAACCCTCATAAGCGGTCAAAAATCAATTCCCTGTTATGCTGGAAATCTCAATCTTGTATTAACAGAAACCGGTGAAGTTTATCCTTGCGAGATTCTCCCGCATAGTTTTGGCAATGTCAGAGACCATGAGTACGACTTGTTGAAGTTATCCCGCACCGGCAGAGCGGAACAGATAAAAAAAACGATCTCGAATAGCAACCGCTATTGCAGAAAGTGTACGCATGAGTGTAATTACACGATGAACATCCTGTTTAACCCTGCGATGTATCCAGCCCTGCTTAAGGAATATATCCGGATTTAGTTGGATGGAACGTCTGCCGAAGTTCCAGCCTTACCTTTCCATCCGTGAAAAATATTACGGGTTACCAAAATCCAGAACAAACTTTTCAAGCCTTGAAGATTAACCAGGAAATCGTTCCAGCTTCGCATTTGCCACAATCTTTTTATTAAAAATTTAGGTCGCGTATAGAAACGCCTGAAAGCAATCTGACGCAATTTTAATATCTCATCGCGAGTCATGGTGTAGGGAACGAATGCAGCAGACTGGTAGGTACGATTTGACAGGTTTTCGGAGACGGTACCAAATTGGTCCAGATTGTCGTGCAAAGGCGTGCCAGGAAATGGTGTGAGAGAGTGGAAGTTGGCAAAGTCAGCGTTAAGTTCGACCGCAAAGTCTATTGTTTTTAGCCCGTCCGCGAAAGTTTCGCCGGGTGCGCCAAAGATAAAAGGAGTGCTCACTCGAATCCCGACTTCTTTGGCCCACTTAACATCCCTCCGTATCATGTCGAGCGTAGTGGCTTTACGCAGTGAATTCAGTGTTTTCTGAACGCCGCTATCAACTCCAAACAGCAAGGCCCAACAGCCAGCATCTTTCATGGCCTGTAACAGTGGTTTATCGACCTGGTTGATACTGGCCGAGGCGAACCAGGTAAAATCGAGTTTGCGTCTTTTTATTTCCTGACAGATTTCCATCGCTCGCTGGTAATCGGCAGCAAATGAATCATCGATAAACTTGATTTCCCGGTAACCCTGATCAAGGCAAAGCTCGATTTCCTCAAGCACATTCCCGACGCTGCGAAAGCGCACACCGCGAACGCCGTATTTTCGGTCTTTGTCTATCTGGGAGCAGAAAATGCAGCGTCTGTCGCAGCCTCTTGAGGTGATCAGGATGGTGACCGGCTTTCTCTTGTACTGTCCCGGTGGAGGAATGTAATAGGCTTTGTCTCCCAGCAGATCCCGTGCAGGAAAGGGAAGGGTATCCAGGTCCTCGTGCAAGGGGCGGTGCGGATTGCAAATAATTTGTTCATCCTGTCGGAAGTCTACGCCCGCAAGCCCTACAAGGCTTTCACCTTTCTCCAACCTGTTGAGCAGCTCAACAATGGCTGACTCTGCTTCACTTGTCACAACCGCATCAAAATCTTGGCCCTCGCCTTCCAGGCACTTGCTCTTCACTGCGATGGGATAAGGGCCTCCAACACAAGTGAAAATACCGCGATCAATCGCCTTAAGGGCTTTCGCTGTTTTAATGGCTTTGGGGAATCCAAAGGTGGTTGAATACAGGCCGGCAAATTCAGGTCGTATTTGCCGGACTCTGTCCATCAATTCAGCGTGAGAAAGATACGCACCGTTTAAAAACTCAACGTCATGTCCTGCCTTGAGCATCGAGGCACCAACATACAGTGTTCCCAGCGGTTGCCAATAATTGATCTGGGAGCTCGCAGTTTTAGCGGGAAATATCTCTTCGGGGGACCACGCGGGGTGGATTAATACGCACTTCATTATCAGGTCCTTCAGAAAGGTTGCAGTTCTTTCAAGCGTTCAAAAACAGAATTTTGATTACGGGCGACTATGTTCTCTGCCGCAGCAATACCAGACTCCATCGCATGATCCGTGTTGTAATACTTGAACTTCCCGGCCCTCCCAATCAGATGTAAATTAACAAAACCTTCGAGATAATGGAATACCTGCTCATAGTGTTTCATATAGTTCACTGCAAAAAGTGGATAGGCTTTTGGAATGCGTAATACTACGCTATCTATGACTTCATCCGGTTTTATGAAGCCAAGTTTATGCAGATGTTTGACCGTTAGCTCAGTCAGCTCCTGGTTTGTTTGTAGCCAAATGGGATCGCTGTTAAAACAGAAGTATTCTGTTACCAGATGCGTCTTTCCCGCTGGAGCCATAACCGTGCTCCAGTTCTTGGGTTCATGGATTCTTCCAAATGGTACTTCAGGATCGGGTATATAAATCCAGGTCTGGTCGGTAACCCTGTCTCTGTCAATCATCACCGTTACGATGATGAGATCCCTGAATTTGAGCTTTGATGCTGCCTCGAGGATTTCCGGGGGTGCAGCGGGATCAAGTAGATTAACCACAGCCGTTATCGGAATGCTGCCTATAAATTCATTGGCTCCATAGACATGGGTGTCTTCGCCACGCTGCACGGTTATAGACTCGATACGTTGGCCTGCATGTTGGATACCGACTATTCGGGCACGGGTCAAAACCTCGTTATTGTTACCTTTTAAAATTCTCGAATTAAGGCCTTCGCAGATCCGTCCAAATCCATAGGTGGGGTAAAGAAACTTACGAGCAAGCGTTCTCACATCTTTATCCTTGGTAGGAAAAAATGCATCTTTAATGGCCTTGAACAGGGATAAGCCCCGGATTCTCTGAGCTGCCCACTCCATAGCAATCTCATCACAGTTAATTCCCCAGACCTTTTCACTATAATCCTTAAAGAAAATAGTAAACATGGTGCGACCAAAGTGGCAGACTATCCAGTCTTCCAGTGAAACAAGTTCCGTGTGCCAAAGACGGCTCTTTATCTGGGCCAACGCATAGTTGAAAATAATTTTAAACGAGGTAATAAATCCGAGGCCGGAAAGGGCATTCCAGGGTTCGAGTGGATAATCATAGTATTTATTGTGAAACAGAATCTTGCTGGAACGAGTCACCTCTAATATTTCACCGTTTAGAGCTTGCCTGACCAGATGTTCCAATTTTTTATTATCGGTTAAGAAACGGTGCCCGCCCAGGTCAAATCGAAAACCGTTGTGCTGGATTGTTCTCGCCAGGCCACCTACGCTTGAGTTGCCTTCGATAACAATAAAGGGTGTTCCGGCCATGGCCAAAACATCAGCTGCTGCCAGTCCCGCAGGACCACCGCCGAGAATCAAAATATCTCTAAATTGCTTATTGGAAGTATCCACTAGTGCTCTGTCAGTTTTGGTTGGAGTAAACAAAAGTCCTGTGAAATCCGACTAAACCTGGCCTCTGATCACTGTAGTGTCTCTGCATCATATGCATTTCAAAGCGTATGGTGGTTTCGAGCAAGGCTTTCCTCCACACTGTCGCGGGTTTCACGTCCCTGCAGGGCTTCGATAATTGCCAGGGCGAAATCCATGACAGTGCCGGCGGAGCGTGACGTGATAATGCGCCCGTCACGGATCACCGCGTCGCTACTGATATTTGCGTGTTTTTCCGCCTGCAGCACCCCGGGATAAGCGGTTGCCTGCTTGCCATCCAGGATTCCGCTACGTGCGAGAACCTTGGGTGCGGCACAAACAGCACCGATAAAGCGGCCGGATTCGTGCATGCTTTGTAACAGGGACGTCACCCGCTCATCCGCGGCGAGATGATCACTGCCGGGCAGTCCCCCGGGCAGGGCGACCATGTCGTAATCCAGTTCCAATGCTTTATCGAGCGACATGTCAGGCAGTATCCTGACGCCCCGGCTGGCGGTGACGGGCCCATCATCCAGCCCGGCGGCGACCACTTCAATATCTGCCCGCCGGAGTAAGTCGATGAGGGTCACTGCCTCGAGTTCCTCGCAGCCCTGGGCTAAAGGTACCAGCACACGCGGCATGATCATTCCTCCAGTTTTATGGGTTCTGAGCCTGCAGACCGGATGCTGCCGGAAAGTATGCTGGCGGCTTTGAGGATGCTGAGTGCTTCATGCAGTGGAAAATCTTCTGCTGCACTTACCGGTACATCGGGAATGACGGCTTTTATCTCTGTGTCATTGCTCAGGTGCCCCTCAAGATCTGCTTCCCGGCGCCGATGATCATTTGCATCCACGATCTCCACTTGCTCGACAACAAGATCCGGACGGATACCCTCAGCCTGGATTGAGCGGCCGGATGGTGTGTAATACCGTGCGGTGGTCAGCTTGATCCCGGAGCCGTTCCTCAGCGGCAGGATCGATTGGACCGATCCTTTGCCGAAAGTGCGCTCACCCACGATCAATGCTCGGCCGTGATCTTGCAGCGCACCGGCCAGCACTTCGGATGCTGAGGCTGAACCACGGTCTACCAGTACAATCAGGGGTATTCCCGGCAGCCATTCTCCTTTGCTGGCCCTGAATTCCAGTTGCATGCTGGCGTTGCGTCCCTTGGTGGTAACGATCAGGCCTTCATCAAGAAAACCATCAGCCATTTCCACGGCTGGCTGAAGCACGCCGCCCGGGTTGTTCCTCAGATCGATAATCAGGCCACGCAATACGATGCCGTCCTGCTTGATCGATTGCAGGGATTCCTCCAGGTCTGTTGCGCTGTTCCTATGGAAAAATGAGATGCGGAAATAACCATACTGTTGATCCAGCAACTCGAAACTCAAGGACGGGATGTTGATATACTCACGAATTAACTCCACTTTGCGTTCTTTGGCGTCAGGATCTGGTGCCAGAACGGTGAGCGTGACCGTGCTGCCCGGCTTGCCCTGTATTTCGTCGATCGAATTTTGTAAGAGGCGGTCTTTTACCGGGTTGCCGTCGATTGCCGTGATGATGTCTCCCGGATTGATACCACCTCTGTCGGCCGGGCTGGCAGTAATGACGTTACGGATTACAATTTTCTGCCTCTGTATCCCAACGTCAACCCCGATACCGCTGTAGCGGCCATGGGCAGAGTCGTTCAGCTGTTTGTAATCATCGGCAGGCAGATAGGATGAGTGTGGATCCAGTTCTGACAGCATGCCGTTGATGGCGGCAATCAACAGCGTCCTGTCATCCACTTCCTCGACGTAATTTCTGCGAATCTGGCTGAATACATCAGTGAAAGTTCGCAGGTCGCCCAAAGTAAGTTGCGTGTCGCCTGCTCCAGGTCCTGCCGGCACAAGCTCATCCGGTTTTTCCTGGCAAACGACCATGGGCGCGAAGGCCAGTAACACCAGGGTAATAAAAAGTGATTTGCACATTTATACAGTTTTTCCCTATTCAATAATAATTATCTTGCGAGCCAGGCGGCAGGATCAACGGATTTACCGTTTTTTCTCAGCTCGAAATACAAGCCCTGGTCATTACCGGTGCGTACACCGATCACGCTGATGATTTTACCGGGTTCCACCCAGTCTCCTGCCTCATACAACAGGCTCTCATTATGCCCGTAGAGACTCATGAAACCCTCGCCATGGTCGATAATAATCAACAGGCCATAACCGCGAAGCCAGTCTGCGAAGGCTACGCGGCCATACGCGATGGCGCTGACTTCACTGCCTGCCGCGGCGGCTATGAGCCAGCCCTGCCAACGCAAACCACCACCCCGGCTGTGGCCGAATGCATGTCGCACGCGGCCTTTGACCGGCATGGGTATCCGGCCCTTTTGTCGAGCAACTCCCAGCTGTTTCCCCAGATCCGCTGGAATATCCGCCAGCACGTCGCTAAGAAGTTCCAGCAGCGTTTCAAGATCTTGCTGGTTGCGTTCCAGTTCCGTGAGCCGCGACTCTTCATCGTCGATTTGTTCCTCCAGTTCCTCCAGCAAAGTCCTGCGCTGCTTGCGTTGCTGATCCAACTGGTCCATGACTTTACGCTGTTCTGTTTGAACCGTTTCAAGCCGCGATAGTTCCTGATCTATAGATTGTTGCATGGCGTTGAGCTTAGTTAAAACCTTTCTTAAGCCGGATATTTTTGCAACCTGTGCTCGGTTGATGTAGTCATAATAGGCCAGCATACGGCTCAGTTGTGCAGGGCTGTCCTGGTTGAGAATCAATTTCAATCTGGATTGATTGTCCAGCCGGTAAGAAGCCCTGATTTGTTCCACCAACTGGTCGTGGCGCTGCTTGAGCCTGATCAAGTATTCATTCCTCTGGCGTTCCAGCCCGGCCAGTTCGCGCAGGTGTGACTGGCGTCGCTTTTCCAGCGTTCGCAATTCCAGGTTAGCTGCCTGGATCTGAAGGTCGATTTCACGCAGCCGGGTATGTTCATTCGCGTGCTTCACCCGTGATCTCGCCAGGCTTTTCTGCAGTACCCCGATTTCTTTCCTGACGCCTTCCAGTCTGGACTCTGCTTGTGCTCTCTCCCCGCCAGTTTGCGCCTCCGCCGACCCGGAGCAGCACAACATGCTGCAATAAAACACCGCGATCACTGACTGCGTAAAGCACCAGTAAGCTTTTGTGTCACCCCGCATACTGCACCAGAAACCCGGATGACGGTGCAGTATACGGCTCAGGGCCCGTTAACACTTACCAGGTCCACTAGTGGGCTGCCGGTCATTTCTTCGGGTTGGCTCAAACCCAGCAGATAGAGCATGGTTGGTGCAATGTCCCTGAGTGAACCGGTAGCGGCAATCGTTGCCGGTCGACCGTGGAACAGGAAAGGCACAAGGTTGGTCGTATGGGCCGTGTGGCTTTGTCCCGAGGATTCATCCAACATTTGTTCCACGTTGCCATGGTCTGCCGTGATCAACATTTCCCCGCCAACTTCGTCAATCGCTGCCATTACGCTGGCAAGGCAGATATCTACTGATTCTACGGCTTTTATCGCAGCGGTCAGGCTGCCGGTATGTCCTACCATGTCCGGGTTGGCCACATTACAAATAATGACATCGTATTTATTTGAGTGAATGGCCTCAACCAACCGACTGGACAATTCCGGTACGGACATTTCGGGCTGCAGGTCATAGGTAGCGACATCGGGGGAGGGAACCATGATCCTGTCTTCCAGATCGACCGGAGTTTCTTCTCCCCCGTTGAAGAAATATGTCACGTGGGCATATTTCTCGGTTTCTGCAATGCGTAACTGATGCAAGCCGTTCCTCGCCAACTCTTCACCCAGCAAGTGAGGCAGGGTTTCCGGCGGAAATGCCACCAAGACAGGCAGGCCGGCCTTGTATTGCGTCATGCAGACGAATTCAGCGAGTTTGATTTTTTGCCGGTCGAAGCCGTTAAACGACTCGACGACGAAAGCCATGGTTAGTTCCCTGGCCCGGTCTGCACGGAAGTTGATGAAAATAATGCTGTCGCCATCGTGAACGCCACCTGGATTTCCAATCAGCGTGGGCTGGACGAATTCATCGTTTTCTCCGCGGTCGTAGGCTTTGTGCAGCGCATCGATGGCTACTTTCACCATGATGTCGGATTGACCGGATGCGATTGCGCCGTAGGCTCGTTCCACCCGGTCCCAGCGTTGGTCACGATCCATGGCGTAATATCTGCCCGTAACGGTGCAAATTCTGGCGCCTGGAATCCGGTCAACGAGTTTCTGCATGCGCTCAATGGCCGACTGTGCACTGCGCGGCGGTGTATCCCGGCCATCCAGGAAAAGGTGTACCGCGATGGATTTTGCACCGCGCTTGGCAGCCAGTCTTACCGTTTCTAGGAATTGGTCTTGGTGGCTGTGAACCCCACCGGGTGAAAGCAGGCCCATGATATGCACCGTGCAATCAGTTTTCCGGATCACCTCAATTGCCCGGCCCAGTACCTTGTTCTGATGGAAGCTGCGTTCACGGATGGATTGTTCGATTCGCGTATAATCCTGCTGCACGATCCGGCCTGCACCGATACTCATGT
>JAZFUZ010000144.1:0-12206 GCA_036447475.1 Lysobacterales bacterium
TTGCAGGTGCCACAGATGAGCAGGACGAATGGATCGGCGGCGATTTAGTCCTTGTTCAGTTGGGCGACTTCATTGGGCGCAGCTATCAGGATCGTGAGGTTCTCGACTTCATTCTGGAAGTGCGGGAAAAGGCGGAAGCAGGAGGCGGTAGCGTCCATGCGCTCATAGGCAATCACGAGGTGTTTGGGGCTCGACTGGAGCTTCGGTGGGTTCCAGACGAAGCTTATCCAGCGTTTTCCAATATTCCAGACCTGGACCTCGACAACCCGCACCTGGCCGAACTGCCCGAGTACAAACGGGCCAGAGGCGCCGCTTTGATGCCCGGCGGATATTACGCAAAACAACTGGCAGAGTTTCCTGCCGTCTTACGGCTGGGCGAGACCATCTACGTTCATGGCGGAGTAACGCCACACTGGGCCAGGTATGGTATTGACCGCATCAACCAAGAAGTCAGCCGGTGGTTTGCTGGTCATGCGGACGAACCCACATCCGCGCAGGGAATGAACCTGGGAAATTACGATGATATCGTCATGATGAGCCGACATTTCTCGAAGGACGTCGACGAAAACGATTGTGTAATGCTGGAAGAATTTCTGAAGCTATTAAACGCTAAGAGGATGATTGTTGCTCACTCGGTGCAAGATTCAATTACGGCGAGGTGCGATGAGAAGGTTTGGGCGGTCGACGTAGGAATGTCGCGTTACTACGGCGGATATTTGCAGGTCTTGGAAATCATAAATGACGACATCTTGTCAGTCATTGAATACTAATCAGAAGGTTCGCGCTTGATTCTTATTTGCCATTAGTAAATTGGTCGTTTTTGAGTTTTTACACAGCCCGGGCCAGGCGCGGATGTCTCGAAGATTGCCGCTGGTACCCTATGTCTTCATTTTAGTCTTGCATGACTGAGCAGGCGGTTGAAACCCGACTCAATTTCCCGCCAATTCCCTGAGAATAATACTCCAGTGATCCAGCGCATCGTAGAATGCCTTGATGGGTACCCTTTCGTTGAGACCATGGGCATACATCTCATCCGGATTCATAAACAGACCGCTCACCGCCCAGGTAGGAATTCCTGCCGTACGAAAGTGCATACCATCGGTCCCGCCGGAGGCCATGTATGCGATCACCTTTAAATCCGGGTAACGTGTGTGCACGGCCTTGCTAACCGCTGCAACAACATCCGGACGTAACTCGGAAATGGGGCTCTCTATGGCTTCCTCAAGCTGTTTGAATTCGATCGCGTCATTGCCGATGGCTTGTTTGAGCAGCGTTTCAATTTCAGCTACTGGTACACCCGGGAATACGCGGCAATTAACGGTGGCCGAGGCAGATTGCGGCAACGCATTTTCGGCATGACCCGCTTGCAGCATGGTCACCACACAGGTCGTGCGGGTAGTGCCCACGTAGGAAGACTCCAATGCCAGCCGGTCTGTAGCAGCCTTATCTTGCGGGTTATCGGCGAATTGGATCATAGCGTTTCCCAACTCACCACCCAGTTGTTTTCCCGTCTCCTGGAAGAACGTCAGAGTCATATCATTCCAGCGCACAGGGAACTGGTAACCCTGTATTTTGGTGATGGCATGCGCCAGTTCATAAATTGCATTATCCGGCCTGGGACGGGAGCTATGCCCACCAGGATTGTGTGCCGTAATTTCCCAGGTTACATAGGTCTTCTCAGCTGCCTGGATGCGGTAAACCACCGGCTTTCCATCCGCGTTGAGGTCACCACCACCGGAATCGGAATTCAGGGCAAACTCGGCTTTGGCGAGGTCTTCCCGCTCATATGCCAGCATGCGCGTAGTCGTCATGTCGCTCTCTTCGTCACCGGAAAAGGCAATGATCAGATCCCGGTTGGGCACAAAGCCTTCTTTCCTTAGACGAATAAAAGTAGAGGTAAGCTGAGCCACCCCAAACTTGTTGTCGTCACTGCCGCGAGCATAAAAATAAGTATCGTCCCTGGTTAACGCAAAGGGTGGACGTTCCCAGTCCTCCAGGAGAGCCTCCACCACGTCCATATGGCCCAACAATAGAATCGGTGCTTTAAGCGAAGAACCATCACCTCGATATCTTGCAATCAGGGAGGCAGTCTCGCCAAGCGGCACTACTTCCACATCTTCTTCAGGGAAACCCGCAGCGAGGAGTTCATCGGCAAGATAGTTTGCCAACTGCGGTACATTGCCAAGATTTTTGGAAGATTCCACAGCGATAATGTGGGTGTAAATTTCCAGGGTTTTTTGGGCGTGTTCAGAGAGGGTTTCTTGTGCGGCCATCACCCCGGAAGACAACAAGCTGGCGGCTACCAGCGTTATTATTTTTTTCATGGCAATCTCTTTTCAGATAACAGTCTTAAGTTTAGCGGGAATGAATCCGTTGGTCATGATCTAATTGCGCTGGCTACAGAGATTGAGTTGAATTAGAAAATCAGGTCATACCTCACTCTAATCGATCTAATGCCATGGCTCTGGAGTGAACCCCTAAGCTGGATATTTTTGCGCATATTGAGGATATTGGGGGCGATTCTGACGATGCACAGACCTCACAGTAAATACCCTTTAGCCATCTTGTTACCGCTATTGCGCGTTGGGGAGAGGGCGCATGGTCATCGGTGGGCACACTAGCTAGATACACCGAGTTGCAAGTGCCTTCCTGGATGTCCGCTCAGTCATGGGCACGGACTCTTCATGGACGGCTATTGACTTCAGAACTCCTTGGTGTTTGATTCGTGGCCATACCGTGCTCCTTGTTAGCAGGTTAGGATACGAATTATGAGAATCCTTTTTCGTCCTATCCATTAATATAACTGTCAGACGGGGTTTCTGAATGAAAACTATTGTTTTACGCCATAGCGTTGATTGGATTTATTGCGATCCGGCCGGCATCATGTTTTATCCTGAATTTTATATCTGGTTTGACCAGGCGACTGAACATTTATTTACTGCCAATGGTCTGTCATATGAGTGTCTAAAGGAAAAATATAATCTGGCAGGTTTGCCATTAGTGGAATCGGGGGCAAAATATGAAACCCCCTGCAAGCATGGTGAAAAAGTAGAACTTCATACCTTTGTGGAAGAGTGGGCCGGTAAAACATTTTTGATGAATCACACTATTTACCACGAGAGCGGCACCAGGGCATTGCAGGGGTTCGAGCGGCGTGTTTGGGCGGAGATGGATCCGGAATCGCCGGTTGGCATGCGCGCCAAGCCAGTCCCGGCGGAGGTCCAGGATCTGTTCAAGGATTAACTATGAAAATCGGTACAGAAAATCAGGTCATACCTCATTCTAATCGATCTAATGCCATGGCTCTGGAATGAACCCCTAAGCTGGATATTTTTGCGCATATTGAGGATATTGGGGGCGATTCTGACGACGCGCAGACCTCACAGTAAATACCCTTTAGCCATCTCCTCCGCGGTAGTCCATAAATGGGCTGCCATTGACTCATCAAAAATGTGATGATCCCCTCTGACCGTAACCGGATTACAATCCTCAAAATATGCACCACTCACACCGTCCACGATGGAATGGGTAGCGACATAAACTTGGGTAGCGGCGCCCTGAGCCGGTGTCTTGGCAATGACTCCGCCTAACAACTCGAATGCGACTCGCAAGACTGTGGGTGCGGTGCGAGCGATATTGGTTTTCACCAAACCGGGGTGAATAACATTCGATGTAACACCAGAACCCTTGAGGCGCATTGCCAGCTCAAGAGAAAATAAAGCGTTGGCCAACTTGGATCGACCGTAGGCTTCCCCGGAATCGAATTCCCTCTCGCCCCGCAGATTATCAAAGTCAATCCCTGTTTTCGGCGCGCTGGTGTATGCGGACCGGCTTCCCACATGAACAATTCGCCCCGGCTGGGTCCGCTTCATGAGTGGCAACAGTTGATTTACTAATACAAAGTGACCGAGAAAATTCACCAGAAACATCTTCTCGATGCCGTTCACCAATTCCAATTCGCCAAAGGTATTGATACCGGCGTTGCAAATCAGAATATCGGGTGAGAGGCTCAACTCCCCGACCGCCCGCGCACAATCAACGGCCGACTGTAAACTGGTTAATTCAAGAACCATGGGGGTGGTCGACCCGGAGACGCTTGCGCATGCCTTGCTTGCCTTCTCCAGGGTGCGACCGGTGCCTAAAACGTGTGCGCCACGCAGAGCCAGCACCCGCATGGTCTCGTAACCCAATCCGGAATTACAGCCAGTGACCAGGGCAACCTTGCCTTTTAAATCCATGCCCCGGGTCACTTCCTCCGCAGTGGATTCAGCATCAAATGGACCGACAGGAAGACCGCTGTCAATTTGCACCACGGGATTATCTCCACTGCAGGCACTCAGCAAGGGCATGGCGGCAACGGTGGTCACCTGCTCCAAAAATTGTCTTCTCTTCATGTTTGCTTCCAGAGATTTAGCTATCGGTGATGAAAAAATATATAAAAAATCAGGGTGCTCGAATTAGGATGTAGGGATAGGCCACCCAGTTTACGACATACCAAGGACTGAATTTTCGCTGGAATTTGGCATTCCGGCACTTTAAGCTCCTATTCGGTCATCGTGGGATCTCCCCGTAATGATTGATGGCTACCAACACCAATGCTACGGAGTTCGGACCCCGATGGCCTCTTTATGAATTTACGGCACAATATCGACTCAACCTCCATCCTTTGATCTCGGGGTAATTCCATGCAAACCATTCCGCTTGCAAATCTCGCCTTAACCTTCATCCCGGTGGGGATCGTGATCTGGATCCTGCACCGCTGGTCGCTGGGCAGCCGCACAGCTGCTTATTCGGTATTGCGCATGTTGGTGCAGCTACTGATGATCGGTTACGTGCTGACCTACATTTTCGATTCCAATGAATGGCCGGTCATCCTGGCGGTGTTGGCAGTCATGTTGTTGGTATCCAGCTGGATTTCGCTGCGACCGCTCAGGCAGAAAAACCGGAGCATCTATCTCAAGGTGCTGCTGGCTATCAGCCTCGGCGGCATTACAACGCTGACCCTTGTCACCGTCGCGGTGCTGGAGCTGAATCCGTGGTTTTCCCCAAGCATGATGGTTCCGCTGGCTGGGATGATTTTTGCCAATTCGATGAATACGGTTAGCGTGGCCGCAGAGCGGTTTGAGTCCGAACTTGTAAATACTGCTTACGAGCAGGCCCGACTACGGGCCATGAAGGCGGCCATGATCCCGATAATCAATTCGATGTTCGCTGTCGGCCTGGTGTCGCTGCCAGGCATGATGACCGGCCAAATCCTGTCAGGCATATCCCCGTTGATTGCAGTGCGCTACCAGGTCATGGTTATGTGCATGATCTTTGGCTCAGCGGGCATCTCTGCGGCGTGTTATCTGTGGCTGATGAAAAAAAGCTCGAAGTCCGGATGCCTGAGGCACCCGACCGCTAGATGAGCGATCCAACCTTAACCCGCATATTGCACCAAGGCGGTAGATGACGCGGTGCAGGCGCGACGGGAGCGTGCGCCGGAACGGATGCGTGCCCGCCGAGAGCCTGATTGCGGCTCAGAATATTTTATGACTTAAGCGATTTAGAAATGCTTAGTCGCCTGCAGAGTGACTGTCCGTCCGCGGCTCATGAAATTATAATTTGCAATCGTACCAAATGTTGGACCTGATAACGGAGCATCCCCGGAAAACAATTTGACTTTCTTATCCGTCAGATTTTTACCAAGAATGGCAATTTCCCAATCACGATCTGCGCTCAACAATGCTATGCGAGCATTTATGTTTGTATAATCAGGCTGGATCAATTTTGGGTCCAACTGTGGAGATGCATGATATTCGCTGGTAAAGAATAAGTTAGCGGAAGTTTGCATGATCCAATTAGAAGAAACATTATGCTCGTGATTAAAACCAACGGATCCTTGCCATTTTGAAGCCAGCTGATTGGTCAAACCAGAATAATCACAATCGCCGTTAGCTGCCGATGGCCCGTTCGGAGCCAATCCGAAGTAACACTGACCATTGACGTAATCTTTAAATTCAAAGTCCGTATAGGCGACAGATGCATGGAGAGTTAGATTTTCGCCTGCTTGCCAACGACCATCAACTTCAAGGCCTTTCACATCGGCTTTGGCTGCATTACCCACGTTAAATCCAAGTTTGCCATCAAAGATGGAGACCTGAAGGTCTTTAAATTTGGTGAGGAACACAGCAAAGTTAATCTCTGCGGCACCATCGGCCACAACAAGTTTGCCGCCGATCTCCTGGTTTGTTGCTTTTTCATCTTCAAACTCGAAAGCTTCTTCCATCGTCGCTGAACGACCTTGGTTATTGGCTCTAAAGTCATATCCACCAGATTTGTTGCCCTTAACCCAACTGGCATAAAGCATCGTATTATCAGATACATTAAATGTCAGCTTGATATCAGGAGAAAAATTGGTTTCTGAGCGCGATCCCGAGACAGGATGGCTACCCAGTTTATTAGCAAAAAAGCCAAATGTCGGAGCGTATGCAGCACCTAAAGCACCACCCAGAGGAGCTCCTAGAAGGGGCACGAGCGCATCAGCCAAGTTTCCGCCAAATGCGTTGGACGCAGCTATTTCAAATACGAGAGCGTAAAAATCCGGCGCCAATATCTTGGCCCCGGTCAGAGCACTGCCATCCAAGTTCGTTATGGTAAGAATACGAAAGCCATCTTTGTTTTCTTTCGTCAAGCGCCCACCAACCTGCAGCGTCAGATTATCGCTCATATGGAAAGATAATTGAGCAAAAGCTGAATAGATATCAGCGTCAACTTTAGCCTGTCGTGGACCCGCAGTATCGGCAAAAAGGGCTCCAGCTCCTGCAATGCCTAAAGCGCCAAACAAAGGTGCGAAAGGAGCTAATGCAGGATTTGCATTAAGCAGAGGTACCAAAACCGAGGTAGCGTTTACATTGAGAGCGTCAGAATAATTATGTTCACTGGTCTGGAAATAAGCACCGACAATATACTCCAGCTTTTCACCACCCGGAGACGATAACCTGAACTCTTGAGAAAATTGTTCGAACTCTTCAGACAATGGCAATGTGAATATATTCCCTCCAGTAAAGTCACAATCGCAATTGTCATCATATTTAAAATTGGAGTAACCAGAAATAGAGGTTAGGGAATGTTCGCCCAACAGCCAATCCAAGGTGAGAACAAGCTCGGTTTGATCGTTGTAGCTGAAGTCACCATTGGCATGGCGTTTTCCATCCAGTACATTATTCCCTACAGATGCATCTTGTCCAAAAATACCTAAAACCTGTGAATATAGAAGGCCTGTGAATGGACCCGCTGCTGCGGCGACTTCGCCATCAGTTTCAATATTGCGGCCAAGCACATCAAATTCACTGCGCTCAAGTTTGAAAGTTGCCGTCAGATTTTCACTCACATCAATTTCAATCGTACCCCGGATGGTCCAATCTTCTTGATTGGGCTCATTTCGATCCAAAGTAATATTTTCGATGTAGCCATCCATTTCATGGTAACGCGCGGCAACACGAGCACGTATCTTGTCTGATAATGGACCAGACAATACGATAGTGCCTTCTTTTTCATTATCCGTTGGTTCATACGCAAGAGAGACTGTGCCTTCAAATTCTTCCGTTGGCTTTGCAGTCGTAATATTTAAAGCACCGGCTACAGAGTTTTTGCCGAACAGGATGGATTGTGGTCCACGCAGTACTTCTACGCGCTCCAGATCAAGGAAAGGCGCACGAGATTGTTGTGCACGACCGTGGTGAATGCCATCAACATAAATTCCAACAGACTGTTCAAAGCCTTGGTTATTTCCTGAACCGATGCCACGGATAAAAACGTTCGTTCCAATACCGCTCTCAGCCATGGTGAAGTTAGGAACGGAGAATTGCAGATCAGCCATTCGCTGAATCGAGTGTTCTCGCATAAAGTCGCCACTGATAACAGCAACTGAAATAGGAACATCCGTAAGACTTTGTTCACGGTGCTGTGCGGTTACGATAATTTCTTCGAGCACCAATTGCCCGTCCTGCGCCACGGCAGCTTGAGCAGCTAACACCCCACCCAGAATAGTTGCTGATATCAGTGCAGATGTCGCTTTTAAGTAACTTACCTGTTTCACTGTATTCTCCAAATAATCTTATAATCGTTAAGGCCGCTTTCTATTCTATATTATTAACATAAGCAGCATGTAAAAGACCTTTTGCATGCAACCCAGGTGTATTGAACAGTCTTTTACCTCCATGTTTCAAGCCTTGTCAGCCGCTGTTTTAGGGTGCTTGCTATGCACCGGATTGAATGGTCAGAACACCAGTAAGCCATGCACACCGGCCACAGCTCCAAACACGGCAATCAGGCTTAAAGCCAACAGAAACTTGTGCATTCGATGAAGCAGTGTGAAAGCTCGATCACTGTTTTGAATGGCCATCATCTTAAAACGACGGTGGAGAACCAGCGGCTCGAGAACAAACAAGACGAGCGTGAAAACCAACCAAATCAGCGTCATTAAGTGAAGCCACCAAAAGCGCATTTGTTGGTAGCGCTCCCAGGCTTGCATGTATTCCAACATGTAGAACCCGGTCAGACCCGTAACCAAGGTGATTATCCGGGCCTGGAAAGCGAACTTGCCCTCCAGTTGCTCGAAAAGCGCCAATCGCTTATCCGCATCCGCCATTTTTCTCAGAGCAGGAATCAGCGTGGTGGTAATGAAGGCCACGCCACCAATCCAGACCACGACACCCACAACATGAAGGGCACGAGCCAATCCGAAATAAATGAAATCTTCCATATCCTTATTTACTGACCAGTCGAACCCCAGCCCGAGACACCCGTACACTATAAGGGAAGTGGGAATTTGAAAGCTGAGTTTTCACCCAGCACCGGCAGAAATTCCCTGATCTCCTATAATTATTTAAGGCTGTAACCCATCACGGGAGATCGACCATGAGACTTAACTTCAAGACCATTATCGTGGGGGGGGCTTGTTTTTTATTCGATGGCTCCGATGTCATCAAGGGACTCAAGTTCGGCTTTGTCCTGGCCCTGATTAGTGGTGCCGCGTCAGCGGGCTTGTCCGGTGTTTTCAACCTGCCGGGGCTAAACCCTGGCTTTCGCCACTCCTGAACAAAAGCGCTCAGCCCAGCCACTCGATGGGCGCAGGGCGATAAAATCATTGATGGAATCCTGCAGAGCATGTTCTGACTGTGCTGGTTGGCTGCCCATGCCTTCAACCAGTCGTTTCATCTGGTAGTTCATGCGCGCTTTTTTGTCCTCGTCCGGTGACTCGATTTCGCCAAGTATTTCCAGCGCGATGCAGGCTTCCCGCAGTTGTTCTTCCTTGCCTGCAGAAGGACCCTGCTGCCAGAAGCATTCCAGTACTTGTGGGTCGATGCCTTTTGGCAGTTCACCTGTTCGTGTCCACAGGCTGCTGGCGGTGTCGGCATCGGTGGTTTTCAGTGCACATGCTTTTATTTTTTCCAGCAGGGATTGCCATTGAGCCTGCACCTGACGAGCCCGGATAGCATGGACAATATCCCGGGCCTGGCTCTCGATGTTCTGCAAGTCCTTGCCCAGGCGTTGTTGGACGCCACGGGGCAGCTCGATCCTCTGGACCTGTTGTTTCAGCTCGGACAGGACTTTCTTCAGGTGCAAACGTTCCTCATCATCCGACTCCAGTAGTGCCCTGGCCCGGTCGCGCAAGGATTCGGCGTGCTTGATGCAGGCATCAATTTTGGCATTGTGTTGATCACGTTTCTCGTCCAGACGGGCGAATACCGCATCGCAGGCTGCACGAAGTTTCTTCCATAGTTTGCGGTCGACACGAACCGGTGTCATGCCGATCTCTTTCCAGTGGCGCTGGATTTTCTTCGTCTGGTCAATGGCTTGCTGCAGGTCTTCCAGCGCCGACAGTTCCTGTGCGCGGGTCACCAACTCTTCTTTAGCAGCAATGTTGCGTTGGTATTCTTGCTTGATGTGGCTGTAAATCCGGTCGCAAATTGCCCGCAATGCCTTTTGGCTTTTTCTCTCGCCCTTTTGGTCCATCGGTTTGATATTCCGGAAAGCCTCCCGGGCAACATCCAGGGTTTTCTGAACCAAGCGCCAGTCCGGCGCCGTGCCGGGTTCCGCATCCCCGGGTTCCTCGTCTCCGGAGCGTGTAGCAGCGAAACGAGGCCAGGCCATTCTGTCTTCATAGTCGTTTAGTTGTGCAACCAGCTGCATGCGTTTTTTGAAATTCTCCCGCCGCAGTTCGGCCTGTCGTGCAAAGGCCGCCCTGCAAGGCTCAAAGGCCTCGTCGGCGGCGGTTTTGAACTCGTTCCACAATTCCTGGTCGCGCGCATGGGGCAGGGGGCCAAGCAGCTTCCATTCGAGCTGCAGAGATTTGATCTTCGCAGCCAGAATCTCGACCTTTTCCGCGCTCCCGACCAGGTCGTTCATGCGGACGCAAAGCTCCACCTTTTTGGGTTCGATGGCAAAACCCTGCCAGTCATGAACAACGTTCAGGCGGGCGACCAGCGGCCTTAACTCCCGCTCGAAGAGTTGCCGCTGCTTCGGGGCCAGTGATTTAAGGCACCGCCTGGCCTTTTTGAGTGCCCGGTCCGCGTCTTTACTTTGGCTCTGGTCCAGCCCTTTGCGCAGCTGATCAAGCGCAGTCTGCACTTGCCTGATGTGTTTTTCCTGCCCCCGTTCCAGGGTATCGATCTGCGTGTTTAGTTGGCTCAATGTCTGCTGCAGCAGGGATATTTGAGCAGGTAAAACAGCCAGCAGCGAATCGGGCCAGGGCAGGGCAGCAATAAGCTTTTTGATGCGCTCGGTTTGCCGTTGCAAGGACTGGTAGTCGGAAGGATCGGCACCGTGCGCTTCACGCAGAATTCTTTGCAGCCTGGATTTCCCATCGATCAGGCTTTGCGCGGTTTTCAACAAGCACCGCCAGCGCTTGAGGTACTGCCGCGAAGCCCGTGATTGTTCTGCGGAACAAGGCTTAATTTCCATTGCCGTCTGCCAACGTTTTTCGATGTCACCCAGAACACCGGCCAGTTGCGTAATGGCCGCATGATCTTCGGGGGCTGACGTTGCCGCGTCGATTTGCTTAAGCTCAACGATGATAAGCCGGAACGCCTGGCTTGCATCCGCCAGTTCAAGCTGTCTTTGTTGTTCAGCTGCCTGGGCATCACACAGGTGGGACAGTCGGTCCGAGCAGATGGCCAGGTCCTGTTGAAATTGTTTCCTGTGCGCAGGTTTTGCCCAATTTTTGACCGTCTGCCATTGTTGTTCCAGCAGCTGGTAGCGACCTTTGTATTCCGGTGAATCAACAGCCTTGGCCAGCTCCTTTGCCTGTTGGGTCAATAGCAGGATTTTCTCCTGTCGTTCCGCTGCGGCCGTTTGGACCGAATGATGCTCATCGAGCAAGGTCTTGCAATGGCGATACACGGCTTTGTCGTGACCACGGGCGCGATGCATAAGCTGATCCAGTAATTCGATATCCTGGATGCCTTGTGCCGCGTGCAGGCGCACTTTCGCCAGGCTGTGGTTGCTGGCGATATCCAAACGAAATTCATTGCTGCTGACCTGGGCGATCGCTGCCGCAATCAGTTCCGATTCATCGGTGAGACCTGCGATCTTTACCAGGATGAGGTCGTCTTTGATTGAGGCAAGCCGGTCCGGTTCGGGCAGCAATTGCGCCAGGCGCTGGGATTTGGCTTGTTGTTGCAAGGCTCCGGGCAAGGCGTTGATCAGAGTGTCCAGGGTATCCGGGTTGGTGATACGGGACAGGGCCCTGGCCTGCACGGTGGCATCCGTATCCGTGTTGACCAGCTCGAAAAGTACGTCTTGATCATCCAGTTGGTCAACTGCTTGCTTGCGGACCTCTGGATCATGGTGTTGCCACTTGGGGCGGTTGAGCGAGTCAATCAACGACATCGAAAAAATCCTGAAATTTTTCAACAAAACGGGACCGCTATTTTACAGCGAAAGAACAGAGAAAAAACGAAAAGAGTCTTAAAAAGGTTGCGGCAATCGGTTGCAGGGCATTTTAGTGTCCCGGAGACAGTTTGTAAGGAGTGATTTTTCTGGTGGGGGCTCTGAACCCATCAATATAAGCGTGACAGAGCACCAGAGTTGAAGTAGGATTTTGTGCGCTGGAGCCATGAAGTTTCAGCTGCCGGCTCCGGAACTGAGAAGTCACCGTTTGCGGCTGCTTGCTGCGAAGGATCAATGACCGTGCCAATCATTCCCAGTGAATCACCAGGGAA
>JAZFUZ010000145.1:0-5173 GCA_036447475.1 Lysobacterales bacterium
CGATTCCATCACTGCATACAGCCCGGCCGATGGTTGCGCCTTGCGGGAAGCTTCCCTGGGCACGGTTAAACCGGCGTGACGCGCCAGGTCTTCAACGGCATCGACAAATTCCAGGCCCTCGTAATTCATCAGGAAGCCAATGACTGAGCCATGGGCACCACAACCGAAGCAATGATAGAACTGTTTTTGCGGGCTGACCGTGAACGAGGGTGTTTTTTCGTCATGAAAGGGACAGCAAGCCTGGTACTCGCGTCCGGCGCGCTTCAGCGGGACGTGACGTTCGATCACTTCCACGATATCGAGGCGGCCAAGCAGTTCTTCGATAAAGGATTCGGGGATCAGTCCGCTCATGGCAGGCTTGTTGGTGATTTGGCGCCCGCTGTTCGGCCGCCCATGTCAGACACCAAGTTGCTGCTTGACCGCCTGACTGACGGCTTTCATGTCAGCACGGCCCTGGACATGGCTGCGAAGAGTATTCATCACCTGTCCCATGTCGCGGATACTGCTGGCGCCCAGTTCAGTGATCGTAGACAGGATCAATGCGGTCAATTCATCTTCCCCCAATGGCTCGGGCAGGTAGGCCTGTATCAGGCCCAGCTCAAACCGCTCTTTTTCCGCCAGGTCTTCACGGCCAGCCCGTTCAAACTGCTCAAGTGACTCACGCCTCTGCTTGACCATTTTGTCCAGCACCCCAAGCACCTGCCCGTCATCGAGATCAATGCGTTCATCGACTTCTTTTTGCTTGATCGCAGCGGTAACCAGGCGCAAGGCAGCCAGGTGATCACGCTCGCGGGCGCGCATCGCATTCTTGACGTCATCGAGGATACGGGTTTTGAGCGACATTAAAAAATACCAATCACGACTTCCCAATTATGCATCGATCCGCGATTCACCTGGGTATGAACCGCTCATGACCAGCCAGGGCCGGTCGGGTAAAAGTACGGCTGTTATTAATACATCCGTGTACGACGTACCACTTCCCGCGACAAACGGCGCAGATTGCGCTTCACGGCTGCAGCCGCTTTACGCTTGCGCTCCCACGTGGGCTTTTCGTAGAACTCTCGGCGGCGCGTTTCTGCCAGCACACCGGCTTTCTCACACGAGCGCTTGAAGCGGCGCAGTGCGTATTCAAAAGGCTCATTTTCGCGAACTTTTACACTCGGCATTATTAAATCACTCTTCCTTTATGCCAAAAACGGCATTGCGTTGACCTAGCCGTTCATTTTACCAAGCATTCACCAGCCCATGCAAAGGTTTGATGCAAATTCCTGCTTCGATTCAGTAAATAAATCCTTAGCCCGCATATTGCACCAGTATCCCAGATGGTGGCGCCGGACAGCTGCGGCTGGACACCGGGCTGGACCGAAAGCCATAGCCGTAGCTATGGATAAAGAGGCCAGAGACCGACTGGTGCAATATGCGGGTTAGCGACCACTCGCGAAAGCCACCACGCCACCGCGGCGCAGGTCGCCGGCTCCGTCAAAGTAACCATCCGGACTGGCGGAAACGATATGCACACCGCCGAAGAAAAGATTTTTCCCAGCCCATGCGTGGGTTTTGGGGGCGGCGCCTTCCAGTACCTGCATGGTTTTCTTACTGAAACCTTCCTCGATGCTGAGCATGTCGTTTTCCAGGTGGATCCGAGGCGCTGATAAGGCTTTTTCCAGGCTCAATTCAAAATCCAGTAGATTATTAAAAACCTGGATGATGGCGCTCCGAATACGGTTTGAGCCACCTGAACCCAGCGCCAACCGGCTTCCATCGGCCCGTTCAGCCACGGCAGGAGACATCATTGAAGCCAGCCGGCAGCCTTCCTTCCACTGGTGAAAACCATCAGGATTCAGATCTTCTTCGCCCAACATATTGTTCAACATGATGCCGCTACCGGGCAGAACATAAGCACAACCTTCACCGTTCGATACGGTCAGGCTGGCCAGGTTGCCTTCCGAGTCCGCCACACTAATGTGGGTGGTCCCGCGACTGAACATCGAATGCTCTTCCAGACCCTGTCGCCACTGGCTAACGGTCTTCTCGTCCAGCAACTTCTCCAGTCCCGGTTCTAACTTGTAATCGTCCCGTGCTAGATTGGCTGCCCGCATACTGCGCAACAGGCCCATAACGTGTTCCGAACTGCCAAATTCCGTACCAGGTGGCAGCCATTCGCTCAACAGCTTCAGGGTGAAGGCGACCAGGTAGCCGCCAGGCGATGGATTGATAAAGCACTCGGTATCGCGGTAACTGAATTGCACTGGCTCCCTCCTCACAACACGGTATGCTGCAAGGTCTCCAATCGTTAGCTGCCCACCATTCTCCGCGCAATCCCGCGCCAGTTGCTTTGCCCATTCTCCACGATAGAAAAGATCCGGTCCGACCCTGGCCAGGGCTTCGAGGGTACTGGCCGCATCCGGATTGACCAGCCGTTCCCCTTCCCGGATCAACTGGCCGGGGTTCCCGGGGGATTCGTACAGGCTGAAGGAGCCGCGTGTGGCTTCCACAATGGGCTGCAAAATCCGGATGATGTAATGGCTAAAGCTATTTACTTCAACGCCGGACCGCGCCAGATCCACCGCCGGCGCCATGATGTCAGCAATGGGCATGCGGCCAAGATCCTGGTGAATTTCAAAGATTCCGGCCACCACACCCGGCACGGCCATCGATCCCATCCCAACGTGAAATTCCTGCAGGGCGGTCCCGAAATCTGCCATGATTGGGTAAAAATCAATCTCTTTTTCCGGCCTGCGTTTTGCCGGTGTCTGGCAGAAAAAGTCGTATACCAACGGCGACCCGGAGTCCGGCATAGCCAATAAAAATCCGCCACCGCCCAAGCTGGCCAGCAAGGGTTCCGCAACAACAGCCGTGCACAGCGCACCCAGCGCGGCATCAAATGCGTTGCCGCCAGCCTGCAGTACTTCAACGGCTGTTTGCGACACCTCCCGGCTGCCTGAAGCTGCCACACCAAGACTCTTTCCCAAGGCCCATTCTCTCGTTAAAACAACCGGTGAAGATAACATATGCCGTGGGGGGCCGCTTTGTGGGCGAATGGCTCTGGACTAATCACGCTCAGAACCCGAATAGGACAAAATGTGCTTTTGCTTTGGAGTTCTTTTACCCTTAAGTTTCTGAATATGATTAAATCTATCATATACGGGTCCGCCTTCAGGCAATATGCGGGCTTGGCCCGGTGCACCTATAAAGGATGTTCAAACCTCACTGGATGCGTATTTTGCGTGTACTCGGAATAGAAACCTCCTGCGATGAGACCGGGGTGGCCATCTACGATGGTGACCAGGGCCTGATGGCACATGCGCTTTATTCGCAGGCGCACATTCATGCGGAGTATGGCGGCGTGGTGCCGGAGATCGCATCGCGGGATCATGTACGCATCCTGCTGCCGCTGCTGGACGAATGTCTGGATAAGGCTGGATGCTCGAAGTCAGAACTGGATGGCATTGCCTACACCGCCGGACCCGGCCTGATCGGGGCCTTGCTGGTGGGCGCCTCGGTGGGCCGGTCACTGGCTGTCTCCCTGGGTGTGCCGGCGGTTGCCGTACATCATATGGAGGGGCATTTGCTGGCGCCTCTGCTCGAAGCCAATGCACCTGATTTTCCTTTCGTGGCCCTGTTGGTTTCGGGCGGGCATACGATGCTGGTGGAAGTCCGCTCATTCGGGGCCTACCGGATGCTCGGCGAGACCCGGGATGATGCCGCGGGCGAGGCTTTCGACAAGACGGCCAAGCTGCTTGGACTGGGCTATCCCGGTGGACCGGCGCTGGCCAGTGCCGCCAGGTCGGGTGACCCGAACAAGTTTACATTTCCACGCCCGATGACCGACCGGCCCGGACTGGAGTTCAGTTTCAGCGGCTTGAAAACCCATACCCGCAACCTGTGGCGGAAACACTCGGAAGAAGAGAATGCGCAAGCCGACATAGCGGCCGGTTTCCAGCAGGCAGTGGTTGACACGTTGGTCATCAAGTGCCGCAGGGCCATGCAGCAAACGCGCAGCAGCCACCTCATCATAGCCGGTGGTGTCGGGGCCAATCTGCACCTGCGCGACACCCTGTCGCAGGCCGGTCGCAAATACGGCTGGGGCGTATCCTATCCCTGCATTGAATTTTGCACGGACAATGGCGCCATGATCGCGTTTGCCGGGTATCATCGCCTGCTTGCAGGTCAGTATGAGCCGGAAGTCATCCAGGCGCGCCCACGCTGGCCAATGAGTGAGCTCAGCCCACCTATTGCACGAAGGCGGACGAAGATGTGACTAGTTATGCGGGTTGGCAGTATCCAGAAAACGGGAGAGTCATGATGGACCGGGTATTCATAGAAGATCTCATTGTTCAGACCGTTATCGGCATTTATGACTGGGAACGGGAAATCAAACAGGCCATCAGCCTTGATCTGGAAATGGAGTTCGACATCAAGCGGGCGGCTGAAACTGATGCCATCGAAGACACGCTGGACTACAAGGCGGTGAGCAAGCGCCTGATCCGGTTCATTGAAGACAGTGAATTCAAACTGGTCGAAGCGCTGGCTGAGGGTTGTGCTGCCATCGTCCTGGCTGAATTTCCAGTCAACTGGCTGCGGCTTAAACTGGGCAAACCTGGCGCCGTGCGCGGCTCGAACACAGTGGGCGTCATCATTGAGCGCGGAATGCCCGCTGTCCGAACGGCCGATTGATTTATTTATAATGAGCACTGCATACCTGTGCCTGGGCAGCAACGTCAATGCACGCAGCAATATTCTTGCGGGCATCGCGGCCCTGCGCGAGGCATTCAACAATGTCCGGCTCTCACCTGCCTACCAGACCCGGGCCGTTGGCTTTAAAGGCGACGATTTCATCAATCTCGCCGCTTCCATTGAGACCATGCTGCAACCGCTGGAACTCAAACAGTTCCTGAACGAACTGGAAGACCGTCACGGCCGTGATCGCGACGTCGCCAAATATTCAAATCGGACGTTGGATATAGATATCCTGCTTTACGACGATCTTTACCTGATCAGCCCGCAGCTTAAAATCCCCCGACCCGAAATCATGACTTTCACTCACGTCCTCAAACCCCTGGCCGACCTGGCGCCCAGCCTGCTGCATCCTGTGTGCCGAAAAACCATCGCCGAGATCTGGCAAGCGCATTCCGCCAGGGGGACCCCGTTCAAGCGCATCGACCTCTGAATC
>JAZFUZ010000146.1:0-6996 GCA_036447475.1 Lysobacterales bacterium
GAGTACTTGCTGGCCAGGATCATCGATCAGCACTTGTGGGAGACCTATAACCCCCACGCGGTGAGGGTTTCCGGGAACAAGTCACTCCGCTCCTGTCACACCGAAGCACTGCAGGTCGCTGCTGTTCTGGCCAGCCATGGCGATGCAGGCGGGGATGCTGCACAGTCTGCATTCATGGCCGGACTGGAGGTCCTGGGCGTGGATATCAAAACAACCATGCCCCGCCTGGAAAACTGGGCGGCAGTACTTGACCAGGCCCTGCCGAAGCTGGATCGGCTGAAGTCTGTCGAAAAAGAAAAACTGGTCCGCGCACTGATCACGGTGGTGCTGCATGACGGCCTTCTGGCCCCCGCCGAACTGGAGCTCCTGCGCGTCACCTGCGACCTCATCCACGTCCCCCTACCCATGCTTTCCACCATCGGCTGAAATTACACTTCCGCGGTGAATTTCTCGGCGATCATGATGGTTGGGGTGGTAGCCGAATCAACGATCCACTGGCTTGTAGTCGGCAGCAGCCGTGCTATCGAGACTGCCTCCCGCAACACCCTGCCGTAACTTCTCAATCACCAGGGACATGTGTCGAGGCGAATTGGTATGGCGTGCAAACAAAACATAAAGTGCCGGGACCACGAACAGGGTTAACACAGCGGAAATGGTTACCCCGAACACCACCACGATACCGATGGGTTGCCTGGACTCGGCACCAGCACCGGTAGCCAGCAACAGCGGTAAGGCGCCAAAGGTAGTGGCCGCACTGGTCATCAGTATCGGGCGCAGTCGCACCGCTGCAGCTTCGATGACCGAATCGCGGAAACGCACCCCGCGGTCGCGCAACTGATTGGCAAACTCTACGATCAGAATTCCGTTTTTGGCAGACAGGCCGATCAGCAATATTGCACCGATCTGGCTGAACACATTGATGGAACTTCCATGAAGCCACAGCCCCAAAACCGCGCCCATCAGTGCCAGCGGCACGGCGATCAAAATGATCACCGGGTTGATAAAACTCTCAAACTGGGCTGCTAGCACCAGGAATACGATGAGCATAGCCAGGCCGAACGTCAGGTATAAAGAGCTACCCGCATCAAGGTACTCCTTGCTCTCACCGTCCCAACTCAAGCGGGCACTGGCAGGCAGGGTGGCGGAGGCGATTGCACTGAGTTTTTCAATGGCCTCACCGAGTTTCACACCCTCGGCCAAACTGGCCTGCAAGGTGATGGAGCGCATCCGGTCATGGCGGCGCAGTTCGGATGGTCCGGCGAATTCGGTAATCTGTACCAAGTTGGACAATGGCACGAGGCCACTGCTTAACGAAGAACGCACGTAAAGATTGGTCAGATCATCGGTCGACGAGCGTGCCTGGTCTTCTCCCATCAGGACCACGTTGTATTCGCGGCCACGATCTACATAGGTGGTGACGATGCGTGAGCCCAACATAGTTTCCAGCGTTCGCCCGACATTGGCAAGGGAGACACCCAGTGTGGCAGCCCGGTCACGATCAATGCTGATCTTCATTTGCGGTTTGGTTTCCTGAAAATCACTGTCGATGTCGGTCAACTCAGGCATGGCTTCCATCGCCGTTACCATCTGATCGCGCCATTTTATCAACTGCTCATAGTCGGGCCCGCCAAGCACCAGTTCCACCGGGCTGCCACCACTGCGGATACCCAGGGCTCGCGGTGTACGGACAAAAATAAGTGCCCCGGGAATGTTGCGTGCTGCATCCGCTACCCGGGCCGCAATATCTTTGTCACTTTCAGTACGTTCATTCCAGTGCTCCAACAGCACGATGAACCTTGCACTGTTGACGGCAGCGTTGCCCCAGTCACCGGGCAAACGCGTCAGGAATCGCTTGACCGGTTTTCCGTCGCCAAGCTCTTGCAGCAATAACTGTTCCACCATACGGGTGCTACGGTCTGTATATTCAATGGTTGCGCCTTCGGGTGCCCGGAGGCTTATAAAAAATGCACCACGATCTTCAGTGGGTGCATATTCAGCCGGCAATTGTTGCATCAGGTAAAGCGTAAACCCGGTGACTAATACCACGCTGATCAGCACCTGCCAGGGCCAGTTTATCACCCGTTCAAGTACCCGGCGGTAGCGCACTGTCAGAGCGAAAAAAACCCGGTCAACTGCAGCGGCAGGTCCACGTTTGAGTTTTTTGCGATGCAATAACTTGGAGCAAAGCATGGGTGTAAGGGTCAATGCAACCAGGCTGGAAAACAGAACAGCCGCCGCCAGGGTGATGCCAAACTCTCCGAACAGCCGTCCTACATCCCCCTCAATGTACGAAAGCGGAACAAATACGGCGACCAGGACCAGCGTAGTCGCAATCACCGCAAAGCCAATTTCATGCGACCCATCAATGGCTGCCAGCAGCGGTTTTTGCCCGTCTTCAATCCGCCGGTAAATATTTTCAAGAACCACGATCGCGTCATCGACAACCAGGCCAATGGCCAACACCAGGCCCAACAAGGTCAGCACATTAATGGTGTAACCCATGGCGCCCATGACGATAAAGGTAGCAATTACCGATACTGGAACCACGATAGCGGGAATCAATGTGGCCAAGAGGGAACCAAGAAAAAGGTAGATGATCACCAGTACCAGGCTGATCGACACGGCCAGCGCCTTGTATACCTGGTTCATGGACGCTTCGATAAACTCGGCCCGGTCATAATTGACCTGCAGACGCATACCTTCCGGCAGTTCCGGTGTGACCGCTGCTATTTCCCGGCGAATTGCGCGGGACACTATGACGCTGTTTGCTTTGGATAACTGCTCTATGGCCAGGGACACGGCGGCTACTGCATTGGCACGCGCAATGTTGCGATCATTCTCCGCACCGATCCTGACCTCAGCGACTTCACCCAGACGAATGGCCTGACCGTCCATGCCACGGCCAATGACCAGCTTTTTGAAATCATCCTCTGTGGTGAAGCCCGTATCGGTGCGCAGGGTGAACTCGCGGCTCCTCGATTCCAACCGGCCTGCCGGCAGCTCGACGTTTTCCGAGCGCAAGGCTTCTTCCACGTCGTTGACGGTCAGGTTGTGCGCAGCCAGTAATTCACGACTGAGCCAGATCCTCATGGCGTATTTTCGGGCGCCCGAAATTCGTACGCGCGCGACCCCCGATACCGTGGAGAAGCGGTCTAGCAGGTAGCGGTCCGCATAGTCGGTAATCTCAAGGCCATTCATCTGGTCAGAGGTCAGGTTGAGGTACATGACAGGTCGTGTGGTGTTGTCCGCTTTTGCTATTTCAGGCGGGTCAGCTTCTCGTGGCAACTGGTCAACGACCCGTGCAATACGATCACGTATGTCATTGGCCGCTGCCTCAATGTCACGTTCGAGATTGAATTCCACGCGGATTTCCGATCGTTCATCACGACTGTCAGAAGTCAGTTTCACGATCCCCTCGATGCCGGCTATCCGGTCCTCGATAACTTGTGTCACCTTGGTTTCCACGATCTCCGCCGAGGCGCCACGGTAACGTGTTTCAACGGAAACAACGGGGGCGTCAACATCGGGGTATTGGCGCACGGGCAAACGCATCATGGCAAACAAACCGAGAATGACCAACAGCATGGAAATGACGCTCGCGAATACCGGTCTTCGGACAGAAAATTCGGAGATAATCATGGAGAGATTACCAGTTCCCCAATAATCTTAACTTGCTGACCGTGACGGGCTTTCTGGGTGCCATCCACGATCACTTTTTCTCCTGCTGACAAACCCTCAAGAATTTCAACCTGGCCCGGACGTCTTCTGCCAATTTTCACCTGGCGCAGATCTGCTACCTGGTTTTCGTCTACAACCATTACCGACTGGGTGCTGCGTACCGGTATCAGCGCCTGCTCCGGAATCATCAGTGTGCTGATGTTTTCATTGAGCAGGGTCACCGTCAGGAACATGCCTGGGCGCAAACGACCTTCCTCGTTCGGCATCACTGATCTCACTCGAATCGTACGGCTGATCGGGTCAACTCTTGTATCCACACTCGATACCGTGCCAATAAATTCCTGCCCCGGCCAGGCAGCGCTGCGGGCTCTCACGGATAATCCAGGCTCAAGACGAGACAGGTAGACCTCCGGGAGATCAAAATCCAGCTTGATCGTTTTTGTATCATCCAGAGTGGTGATAACCGTGCCGGGACCCACCAGGCTGCCCAGTGAAACCCTTCTTAATCCTATGCGCCCGGCAAAAGGCGCGCGGACGATGGTGTCCGCCATGCGTGCTTCGGCGACGGAAACCATTGCCTCATCTGCTATTTTCCTGGCCTCGTCCTGAAGCAACTGCGACTCGGCAACAACATGGGTCCGATATAATTCCAGTGAACGCTGGTATCTCGCTTCGGAGTTCACCAGCGAGGCTTTCGCTGCGGCCAGATCTGCTACCTGCTCGAGCTTGTCCAGCTCGATCAGCACATCACCGGCGACAACCTCTTGCCCCTCTTCGAAATGAATCGCCATCAGGGTTGCAGATATTTTCGGCCGAATATCCACCGATTCATTGGCACGGGCATTGCCGAGTGCTTCGGCAGACAGTGGAAAAGACTGCAATCTAACCGTTGCCACAACGACACCCGGCGCCGCGGTTTTATTCTGGGCGAAAAGCGAAGGGCAATACAGCAAAAAAATCAGCACCAGGAAACTTGTCTGTAGGTGTGTGCTTTTCAAAATAGTTTCACAACTCTGCGTCAGTGGTCCGGAGCATTATTATCTTGCACCATGCCAGGTATTAGCTGATTTTGCACAAGTGTACACGGGTACAGGACTGATTTATTCCGAACACCACCTTGCGTTGGAGGATCGTAAATATTAATGCCCTTTTTTCCACAATCCGCAAGTATTCAACAACCATTCTCCTCGTTTTCCCGGATCACTGCTAAATCTCATCGGAATTGTGCTGCCTCGGTAAGGCTCCAGGCAGATTGTATTCAGCGCTTAAAGTAGCTGGGCTTCGCGCTATACTTGACGACCCAATAATCGGATCGGGCCCTAGGCAATGACACTGACAAGAATGGCCCTCTCCAACCCGGTTGCCGTGATCGTGGCCTGCATTCTTGTTGTCATTTTTGGGATGATCAGCCTTTCCCGCTTGCCGATCCAGATGACTCCGGATATTACGCGCCCGGAAATTACCATCATCACGCGCTGGCGGGCATCGGCGCCCAACGAAATTGAATCGGAGATCATCGAGCCCCAGGAAGATGTCCTGCGCAGCGTACCCAGCCTGCTCAAGCTGGAATCCACCTCCAGTTACGGCAGGGGTTCCATCAATCTGGAATTTGCCATCGGCACCGACATGAGCCGGGCGCTGATCGAAGTGATGAACCGTCTCAACCAGGTACCGCGCTACCCGGTGGATGCCGACGAGCCGGCGATCCGGGTAGGTGGAGACCGTTTTGAAAAGGTCATCGCCTGGTTTGGCATCCAGACCAAACCGGGCAATACGCGGCCGATTGCGAGTTACCAGGATTTTGTGGATGATACGGTGGTCACGCGACTCGAGCGTATACCGGGCGTCTCCCAGACCGGCGCATTCGGGGGGCGACCGCATGAAGTCAGGATTACCTTTGATCCTTTCAAGGCCGCCAACATCGGCCTGGACCTCACTGGCATTTCCTCAGATCTGGGAAGCAACGCGGACGTGTCTGCGGGCTCGACTGAAGTCGGCCGGCGCCAGTACACCCTGCGTTTTAGTGGCAGGTACGATATCGCCTCGCTGGGCGAATTGGTGCTGGAATGGCGGGACGGCAAGCCGATACGCCTGAATGACATTGCACGCATCGAGATGACCATGGTGGATCCGGCCACTCAGTTGCACACGAATGGCGGCCCTTCCCTCGCCGTCAATGTGATTCCCGAGTCGGGTGTGAATGTGCTGCAAGTGATGGACGAACTCAAGTCCGTGATCGCGGACCTGGCAGAAAATGAGCTGGACCGCGCGGGCCTGACCATTGAGCAGAGTTATGACGAAACCGTGTACGTTAAAGCTTCCATCAGCATGGTGCGCAACAACCTGCTGCTGGGCATGTCACTGGCCATCGTGGTCTTGTGGTGGTTTTTACGCAAGTTTCGCGCCACGCTGATTGTGGCGCTGGCCATTCCGCTGTGCCTGTTGGTCGCTTTCATGGTGCTGGATTTCACCGGCAGGACACTGAATATCGTTTCCATGGCGGGTCTGGCCTTTGCCACAGGCCTGGTGCTGGATGCCGCCATCGTGGTTCTGGAGAATATTTTCCGCCAACGCGAGGCGGGGCGTGATGGCGAACAAGCCGCGCTGCGCGGTACGTCGCAGGTCTGGGGTGCGCTGCTGGCTTCCACCGCCACTACCGTCGCCATTTTCATGCCCGTGGTGTTTCTGCACGATGAAGCGGGGCAGTTGTTCGGCGACCTGGCGGTGACCATTTCAGCGGCGATCATCGCCTCTTTGCTGGTGGCGGTGACCGTGCTGCCCACAGCGGCGGCGAATTGGGTCAAGGGCGAAGCCATTGTGGACCACCATCGTCATTGGTGGCGTTGGGTGACCAGGCATATTATGAGCTGGACGGATACGCCACGGCGCCGCTGGATCTTCGTGGGTTCGCTGACCGGAGTTCCTCTGGTGCTTGCCCTGCTGCTGATTCCGCCGGCGGACTACCTGCCCGAGGGCAAGCGCAATTTCATGTTCGGGTTTATGGTGACGCCGCCGGGGCTTGGTGTGGAGACCTCCAGACGCGAATTCCTGGATGTCATCGACGAACGCCTTGAGCCGTACATGAACGGTAAAAAGCCACAGCAGATAAGGAGTTATTTTCTTGGCGCTTCGCCAACATTCGGTATGTTTCTGGGTGGTCAAGCGGTCGATCCAGGCGACATGGATGATTTGCTAGAGATTTTCAATTCGGAGATTCTGACAGGCTTCCCCGACAGCTTTGGGTTTGTGCAGCGTGCGGCCATTTTCAGCGGCTCAGGTGGTCGCAGTATCGACGTGGATCTTCAGGCCGACTCTTTT
>JAZFUZ010000147.1:0-11358 GCA_036447475.1 Lysobacterales bacterium
TTGCGAAAATCAGAAAGAGCGGGTTCTCCCAGAAGACAGGTGAACTCGGACAAGGCAACACTCCCGGATGTCAGGGGCTTTTTTACGACTTAATTCGCAGCCTGTGCTGAAGCCAACTTGTCCAGGCGTTGGCGCAGCTGATCAGGAGGCACGTAACCGGGGATTAACTGGCCATTGGAAGTCAGCAACGCGGGCGTTCCGGTCACACCCAGATCGATGCCCAGCTGGTATTGTTCCGCCACCGGATTATCACACTGTTCGGGATCGGGCTCACTGCCCAGCTTGGCCTGGGTCAATGCAGAGTTCTGATCAGCGGCACACCAGACAGAAACGGCTTTTTCATAGGACCGTGAACCGATGCCCGAGCGTGGGAAGGCCATGTAGTGAATGGCAATTCCCTGCTTGTTGTACTCGTCCATCTGGGCGTGCAATTTCCGGCAATAGCCGCAATCGATATCGGTGAACACCGTCAGGTCATAGACCGGATCTTCCGGTGAGAAAGTAATTTGCCCGGAGGGGTCGATTTTAGCCATGAGTTCCTTGCGGAGCCCTGCCTTGGCAACTTCGGTCAGGTCTTCGCGTGTTTCCAAATCGACAATCCGGCCCTGGAACAGGTACTTGCCATCAGCGGAAATATAGACAATGTCCCCGTTGAGCTGAACCTGCAAAATGCCGTCAATGGGTGTTTCAGAGATGGCAATTGAGTCCGCATACGGAAGCAGCGAGCGGATTCGCTCTTCAATAATACTGTAATCGTCTCCCGCAACAACCGCCAGTGAAACGGTGAGCAGAAAAACAGTCAAACCTTGCTTGAAGTGCCTCATGGCCTACCTCTTATTTTTAAAATTCAATTCCCGGATCTGCGAATTCCCGTGGTTCAAACAAGCACAACCCTGGGCAATCCACCATGCTGGTATTCATAGAACATGGAATGATACTAAAGTTCACCCACGGGGGTGATGCTTGCGGTGTAGTTTTTTCAGTCCTGCTCGGGCGATGTGGGTATAAATCTGCGTGGTCGAAAGATCGCTGTGCCCGAGCAACAACTGCACCACCCTCAGATCTGCCCCGTGGTTTAACAGGTGCGTCGCAAATGAATGCCTCAGCATATGGGGGGAGACCTGCTGATCAATCGCAGCCACCCTTGCGTGTTTTCGAATGGAATGCCAAAAAGCCTGGCGGGTCATCCCTGCCTTCCTTGCGGTCACGAAAATCTTTGGGCAGTCAGCTCCGCCCAACAATTGCTGCCTGCCGTGATCCAGATACTTGAGCAACCAGGAAATCGATTCTTCACCCAGCGGCACCAGGCGTTCTTTATTCCCCTTACCCATGACCCTGACGATGCCCTGGTTCAGGTTCAGGTTGGAGAACTCCAGGCCAACCAGTTCGCTCACGCGCAGGCCGGTGGCATACATAAGTTCCAGCATGGCGCGGTCACGCAACCCCACCGGGATACCCACATCCGGCGCCTCCAGCAATGCATCAACTTGTTGCTCGCTGAGCGCCTTTGGCAAACCGCGTCCCAAACGGGGGCTCTCGATCAGCGCCGATGGATCCTGGCCAATACGGCCTTCGCGCAACAACCACTGGTAAAACTGACGAAATCCGGAAAGATAGCGGGAAAGCGATCGTGGACTCCTGCCTTGCTGAACCCGTGAAGCGAGGAAATGCAGCAGGTCCTCCCGCGAGGCTGCCTTCAATTCACTGTTGCGTTTTTTCTGGTGCGCTGCCAATTGCTGCAGGTCGTAGCGATAGGCCTGCAGGGTATTCTCGCTGAGGCCCCGTTCCGCCCACACCGAGTCGAGGAACGCCTCGATCAGATTAAGCGGGTTCAATTTCAGGGTACCTTGCGTTGACGTTCTTCGCGCAGGTGGTTCATCCACTGCCTGGCGGCGTCCCTGCTACCAGCATAGCGACCGGCTTCGCCCCAGTCTGCACTGGCGCTGTCAAAATTTCCAAGCTTGAACTGCGTCATGCCTCTCAGCAGGTAGACTTCACCCGTTTCGCGCTCAGTAAGACCGCCTTTACCGAGTGCTTCATGCAAAGCTTTCAGCACCTCCGGCCAGCGCTCAAGGTCGATGAGAATGTAGCCGCGGCGCAGGTCGATCCTACCGTCCTTTGAAGCTTTACCCGCATATTCATAGGCGACCAGGGAATTCTCCTTCTCTTGCGCCACGTACCACGAGTCAGCAACCGCGGTCCAGTGATTCCGGGTCGAGGCCACGACCCCGTCTTTGATCCCTTTTTCCAGCACCAGTGCTGCCTTGAAGGGCAGGTCCGAGTTACTGTAAAGGTTCGACAGATAAGTGATGTCTCCTTGTGTATCCAGCAAACCCTTGCGGTAGGCTAAGGCCATTACGGCCAGCGCCTTTTCGTCCTGCTCCAGATTAAAGTAGATCTGCGACAACCGGGTCCAGTACACTTTCTTGTGCGGCCAGCGGGTGATGATGAGTTCCAGGGTTTGCATAGCCTGGGAGTACTGTTCCAGTTCATAGTGAGAGGCCAGCTTGAGCTGGTACCACTGCTCCCCGGGGTGATCATCCATATCGATGGCTGTGTCGATCGCCTTCAGGGTTTCAGCGTAATCTCCCTGCTGCGCATAGATCGATGCTTTCAGCACAAAGGCTGAGGATGTGATCTTATCGCTGGGCGAATTGCAGAACCACAATGCCAGCTTGTCCAGTGCTTCGCGGTACCGCTCCTGCATAAAATAAAGCTGCGCGATCTGGTACATCAAAGCGAAATGTGCCTGGTCTGGCAGGGCATCGAGCTCTACGGCTTTTTCAAAGTATTTGAGGGCGGGGTTGTAGTTCTCTCGTGACCACTCCACCTGAGCGAGAGCCTGGTTCAGAATGGACCGCAGATAGGCAGCCTTGCCAGCCCGGGCCAACATTTTCTGCAGTTGCCGGTAGGCTTCGTCATAACGTTTTTCACCCACGCCCTGGTATACTCTATTGAGCTGTTTCCAGGTGAACTCATCCAGCGCCCTGGTGCCCACATGGCGTTTCTTGCCGCACTCGGCAGCTTGTGCGAATACCGTGCTGCCGGTCAATGCCAACAGGGTAACCGACAGCGTCGCTGTGGTAATTGCATACCTGAAGATGCGCATCATCTTAGGGCGTCATCGAGCGTGAAATCTATGACCTGGCTTGCCCGGCGATCTACCGCGACACCTGCTACCACACGAGGTTTGAATTTCCACTTGAGAATGGCGAGAATGGCTGCCCGGTTGAACACCCTGGCAGGCCTGGCATCGACCACCCGCGGATTTCTCACCGTACCAAGCGCCGTTATCGTAAATTCAATTTTCACCCAGCCCTCGATGCCGGACATGGCAGCTTCATGCGGATATATAGGCCTGATGACAACGATGGGAATGATGTCACCTTCCGCCGTCCTGTCCACCTGCTGAAAATTACCAAGAAACATGCCTCCACCCCCAATCAGCGGTACGTCGAGCTTCGGAATATTTATTCGGGGCATGTCCTGCACCTGCTGGTCCATCCTGGAGATCTGCATCTTTGGTGGTGGTGGGTCCTTTGGCGGTGGTGGCTTTCTGGGCTTTCTCCGGCTCTTGCTTATAACCTCATCCGGTATATCAACCGGCCCGAAGTAAATGCCTGCAATGGTTCCCGGATCGATACGGTCGCTCCCACCGGAGGAAATCAGCTTATGCATAAACAGGAACAAGCCGAAGGTCACGGCCATGGCCAACAAAGCGGCGATGAGTACCCGTAAAAGTCTCATTTTTGCAAATTTCTCAATGCCGCAATTTTTTCATTTCATTGGCCGCCCGGTTTCTCAGCGGAAATGGCGATGCCCTTGATGCCGGCCAGCTTCACCTGGCCCATCACCTGGGTCAAGGTACCAATGCGCGAACCTTTATCCGCGACGATGACGACACTGCCTTCCGGGTTCTCGGCCTTGGCACGCTCAACCAGATGCCGGACCTCGCGTAACTCGATCTGCCGTTTGGCCATCCAGATATCATCATTGGATTTGACCCCGATCAATATGGTTCCATTCCTCAAGGCAACGGCTTGCTCGGCTTCCGGTTTGATAATGCTTGCACCTGTTTCCTTGGTGAAGGATGTCGTTACAATGAAAAAAATCAACATGATGAAGACGATGTCCAACATCGGTGTGATGTTGATCTCGGCTTCTTCAGTATGTGCATGTCTTCTAGCCCGCATATTGCAACAAATCTTCCAATTGCTCGGTTTCCGTTTGAGTCTTGTGTTCCAGCCAGGTTCCGAAGTACACGCCCGAAAGTGCTGCCACCATACCGGCCATGGTTGGAACCGTCGCCATTGATACGCCTCCCGCCATTGCCCTTGCATTTCCTCCGCCGCTGTAGGTCATTACATCAAACACGGTGATCATCCCCGTGACAGTTCCCATCAGGCCCAGCAAGGGGCATATGGCGATCAGCGCCTTGATCAGGCCGATATTTCTGCTGAGCGCGATGGCCGCTTCGGAAATAAGGCCTTCACGAATCCTCCTGGCGTACCAGGAAGAAGTGTCCGACCGGGTTTCCCATTTGGCCACGACCACCCGTTTCCTGGCCGGATACACCCGGTAGATATACCACACGCGCTCGAGGATTAAAGTCCACATCAGAAACAATGCGAACATGATCGCCCACAGGACGTCCCCCCCCAGTTCCATGAACTCCCGGATCGATCCAACAGCCTGATAAAACCAAATCACGCGCGGCTCTCCGCCAAACTCGCAATGAGGCCGGCAGCCTGTTCTTCCAGCACCTGGATAAGGGCTTTGGCTTTACCCTGCAGGAAGCTGTGAAACAGCGTGAGCGGAATGGCCACGACAAGTCCGAGCACGGTGGTGACCAGGGCGGTTGAAATACCACCAGCCATCATGCGCGGATCCCCCGTACCAAACAGCGTGATCATCTGGAAGGTCGCGATCATGCCCACAACCGTGCCCAGCAGGCCGAGCAGCGGCGCCACGACATACAGTACTTTGATAAAACTCAGGCCCGTTTCAATGGGCGCAGTTTCACGCAAGATGGCCTCGTCGAGCTTGAGCTCGAGCGTCTCGATGTCGGCATCCGGATGGTCACTGTAGATCGCAAGCACACGGCCAAGCGGGTTGGACTTGCTGGCAGTTTCACTGTTCAGCTGACGGGACATCTCGCCGCCGGTGCTGAACAGCGAAAAGCCCTTCCACAAACACAGTATCAGGCCGAATAAACCAATGCCAATAATCACGTAGCCGACAACGCCGCCGTCCTCCTTTACCCGCTCAATCGGGGTTTTGGACTGAACCACTGCACGCAGAATCTGACCGCGTGTAAAGTCGACCGGAAACCCCACCACCTCGCCGGGAGCGGCATTTTGCAGGTCCACAGCCATGTTGCGGAAGCGGGCCGCCGGCTGGCGCGCAAGTTCGATCAGGTTTACGCGGCTCTTGCGGGTATCCCAGTCGAGGAACTGCCCGTCTGACACCGCGTTAAACACACCCAGCCTGATGATCTCCAGATCCTGCTTTTCGCCACTGGTTCTCTCAACCGTTGCGGTGAATTTGACCACCTTGCCGGATTCCGCAATTTCCGTGACCATTGCTGACCACAATTGGCGCAATTCAGGGATCGTCGGCAGTTCACGACGTTGCGCCAGGTCAGACAGGAACTGTGTCCTGCCGGGCATCTGGGCTGTGACCATTGAATCATCCAGCGCAGCCTGGATATCACCGGAGGCCTGGCGCACCACACCAAACAGTTCTCCGAGGTTACCCATGCGTTCCGCCAAGGTGGTTTCGAGTTCGGCCAGCGATCTTTCATTCTTGTCGTATTCGTCACTCAGACGGTCACTACGCGCGTTTTCGCTGGCCAGTTCCTGGCGAGCCTGGGCCAACAGGTTGCGCTGCTTGTTGCGCTCCCTGACGAAGCTTTCTTCGCGCTGCTGGTTGATCCTGGCTTCAGTGGTGGTTGCTTCTCGCACCATGCGGGCCAGTTCATCCATGGTTTGCGCACTCGCCATCGGGGATAGCACAAGCACAGATGTGGCGACCATAAACCTCAGGTTTTTCATTGCGCCACCTGCGGGCCCGGCACCGGCAGCATCACCAGATTCGGTGCTTTCTCATTCCGGGCGATGGCCAGGCCGTCTTTGACTTCGCGGCGATAAAGCTCAGGCAACTCCTCGAACTGCCGGCTGGTGGGATTGAACCAGCCGGTGACACTATTGTCGCTGGTCTGGTAGACGAGCAGGGTTCTGCCGACCCTGAGGAAGTCGACTGTCTGCCCGGTGGTGGGCAATGTATCTGAATAAGCTTCCGTGCTGCGGCCGAATTCCAGCTCACCCTGGTACGCTTCCATCACCCGCCGGTATTTTTCGGAAGCAGTCACCTCGCTCTGGTCCATCATGTCACGCAGTCTCTCAACCCGCGCCCGACGCTCTTCAACACGAAACGGAATATCCGCATCGACAATCTGACCCAGGGTATTGATCATTTCCAGCATCAATGGAACGACACCCTTGTTGGTCGCTTCCAGGCCGGCCAGTTGCCGGTTGATGGACCGGGCTTCGTTGCCTTGGTCCATGACCACCTTTTCGAGGTTGTCATTGTAGATTTTGAGGCTTTCAGTTTCCCGGACGACTGAACGGAACTGCGCCAACAGGTCCTGGGTCTGCTGCGCAAAACCAGTCACCCGCTGCTGCGAAGTAACGGCATCCTTGTTGATCCTGGATTCGGCCTGAACAGCAGCGCCCAGATTCTGAGCCTGTACGCTGCCGCATAAAACAAATACCAAGCCGCATATTGCGCGCAAGAAGACGAGTAAACAGTTAGATTTAATCATATGCAGAAACTTATGTTAAAAAGTTCGCCAAGGTAAACAGTACATTTTGCCCTATCCAGGGTCAGAGCGTATCTGGCTTTGCAGCATGCATCGGGGGTTTTAGATGTTTCGGCACAGCCTGTTCCCAATGGTGCAATCACACTGAGCGCCGCAGAATCAGGGTGGCAATGATGGACAGCACAAGAGGCGGCACAATGAGGGTCAAAGCGGCTGGTAGATCATAAACATCGCCGAACTTCTGAAAGGCCCGGCTGATGATCATGAATAAACCACCGAGCGCCATACCGAAAAACAACCGGACGCCCAGATTTTGTATCCTGGCTGCCCCGAAAACGAAGGGCATCCCAGCCAGGAGCAGCGCAATCACCGTGAACGGAAACAGGGCTTTCTCCCAGAACGCAGCTCGATAAACCCGGTCGTCAAGGCCGTTTTCACCCAGATAACCCAGATAACCCCAGAGCGAACGTAATGACAGGCGGCTGGGCCGGGTCACAGCGGAGTCAAGCAATTCCGGTTTAACTTCGGTCGGCCATGTTTGCTGCCTGGAACGGGTTAATTTAGCGCCTGAATCGCTGAAGTGAACGGTTGATACATTCTCCAGTGTCCATGCCTCACCACTGTGAAATGCATTGTCCGCCCGTGTGATGGCCTGCAACTTGGAATTTTCAGAGAATTTGTAAATCACGATGTTCTTGAACTCCACCGATTGCTGTCCCCGGTTGGCAGACAGCAGGGGCAGCTGGATGTTGACGATATCCTCACCGTCCCGCAGCCACATTCCGCGCGGGCCGCCTATAATGGCACGCCCGACCATTTCACTGAAACGGAAGGCTCGCGCCTGCTGCTCGGCGGCCGGCGCCACCCATTCACCCATGATCATGACGGGGACCGTCAGCAACATGGCTCCGGCAATACCTGCAAGCGCCAGCCGTACACGGGAAACACCGGAAGTCCGGAAAGCAACGAGTTCATTAGCGGCAGCAAGCCCGCCCACGCCGACCAGCGCACCCAGCAGTGCGGACACGGGGAAAATCTGGTAGGCCATGCGCGGCGTAGTCAGAGCAATAAACCAGAATACATCGCCGGTACCATAGTCGCCCTGCGTGTCACGCAGTTCGCCCAGCAGGCTGAACAGAATGAACAGCATGGTCATGGCGAACCAGACGGCCAGCATGCCCATCAGGGCTGCCCGTCCAACATACCGATCAACCAGCTTGACCATATTCAGCCCTTCCCGACCATCCGCCCCTGGCGCTTGAGCCAGACCAAGGCAGCGATGAAAACCAGCAGGTGCACCCACCACAAGCCAAGCACGGGTGGCACGTCTCCCTCGGCAATCCAGGAACGCCACATGTAAAGGACGTTGGCGTAAATCGTATAAGTCAGGATACCAAGAATCACCCGGCCACCCCGGCCTTCCCTTGGCGCCGAATGGGACAGGGGAATTGCCAGCAGGCCCAGCACTATGATTGCAATCGCAGGCGAAACACGCCACTGGATTTCCGCGATGTCTTCCAGGTGAGCAGAAAGTATGATGTCGCTGCTGGCTCGAGCCTCAAGTGAAACTGCTTTGATCCTGTGCTCAGGCTGCGGAAGCCTCAGGTCGTTGCGGGAGAAGTGAATGATGCTGAAATCGAGTGCTTCGGTCCCGCCTTCCGTTATCTGCCCGTCTTCCAGCGTCAGGTAGCGCTCACCAGTTTCCTTGTCCAGCCAGTAATATCCCTGTTTGGCGCTCCACACCTGTTCCCGCTCATTCTGCCTCTGCTGGATGAAAATATTCCTCAGGGTGCGACCATCTTTGTCCACCGACTCCACGTATAACACCAGGTCGCCTCCTTTAAGGACATGAAACTGCCCGCTCTGGAGCCCCCACTCCGCTGCTGTCCGGTATGCTTCCTCCAGTTTTTGCTGTACCGTACCGGCCGCCTTTGGCGCCACGAACAGATCTACCGCCAGCAGGAAAACAGCCACCGGCATCAACAGTTTGAACAGGGGGCGCAACAACATCAGCCAGTTGAAGCCGCTGGCTCTCATCACGGACATTTCCTGATCGCGGTACATCCTGCCGGTGCCCCAGATGATGGATATAAATATGCTCAACGGGATGATGGTGCTCAGCACATCAGGCATGCTTAGCAACATCAGGGTGCCGATAAGCCCCGCAGGCATCCGGCCGCCGGCAACGTCACCCAGCAACTCGCCCAGTGAAATGCCAATCATCACGATCAACAAAATGACTACCACTGCGAGAAATGTCCAAACCCATTCCCGCAGAATGTATTTTTGCAGTATATTCAGCTTCGCCTCACGATTAAATTTAGTAGAATAACCTGTTTATTCCATTCGGGCTGACTAATCGGCCCTCGCAGCTTACGATAAATCCAAGGAAACAATTTTATGAACTTCAGCCTGCTTAATGAGTCTCCCCCGCTCATTCAAACTGAATGCCTGGTCATCGGTGTAACCGCCGGAGGCGACCTGTCCGCCTCTGCACGGGATATTGATGAAGCGAGTGATGGGGAAATCAGCAGGCTGCTGGAGACCGGCGATATCGAGACCGGGCTGGGCAAAACAACACTGCTGCACCGCGTGGTCGGTGTGGCCGCGCAACGGGTGCTGGTGGCGGGCTGCGGCAAACAAGACGAACTGGACCAGTCCCGCTTCGACCAGGCCTGCCAGGCAGCGGGCAAGACGCTTCGCGACCATGCGCTCACGAGTTGCCATATCTGTATCCATGACCTCGAATTCGGGACCAACGATCCCCACTGGCGCCTGAGACAGGCAGCATTGGCCGTGCACCGCGCCAACTATCTCTACACAGTCACCAAGGTCCCCAAAGACGAGTCTCCAGTGCCCCTGGAATCGGCTTCGTTCAGCGGGGACAAATCTTTCGAAGCTGCACTTATACAAGCGCAGGGGTTTGCCCTTGGTTTTACCAAAGCCCGCCTGCTGAGCGACTTACCGCCGAACATCTGCAACCCCGCCTATCTTGCGCAGGAAGCTTCATCCATCGCGCAACATTACGCCAACGTCGAGCTGGAAGTCCTGGAAGAGAAAAACATGGCGAAACTCGGCATGGACGCCCTGCTGGGCGTCTCCCGGGGAAGCGCAAACGCCGCCAAACTGATCGTGCTGAAATATTCCGGCGCCGCCGCCGATCAACCACCAACGGTCCTGGTGGGTAAAGGTGTTACTTTTGACTCCGGCGGCCTGTCGCTCAAGTCCGGCGAAAACATGATGCAGATGAAATACGACATGTGCGGCGCGGCGAGCGTGATGGGGGCCTTCCTGTCCTGCGCAAATCTCCAGTTACCGATCAATGTGATCTGCATCATCGCAGCAGTGGAAAACATGCCCGATGCCGACGCCTATCGCCCGGGCGACGTTCTCACCAGCATGTCCGGAAAAACCATCGAAGTGTTGAATACGGATGCTGAAGGGCGCATGGTCCTGTGCGATGCGCTTACCTACAGTGAAAAATTCAACCCCAGGGTGGTGATCGACGTAGCAACGCTCACCGGCGCCTGTGTGGTTGCGCTGGGGCACCATGCATCGGGCCTGATAAGCAACAACGATGAACTGGCGGAAGATCTCCTTGCCGCCGGCGACAACATTGTGGACCGGGCCTGGCGCATGCCGCTGTGGGAGGAATATCAGTCTCAGCTCGATACACCATTCGCCGACATGAAGAATGTGGGTGGCATGTCGGCAGGCATGCTGACTGCAGGCTGTTTCCTGTCCCGCTTTATGGAAGACCAAAACTGGGCCCACCTGGACATTGCGGGTTCTGCCTGGAAATGGGGAACCGATGACGGCGCAACCGGCCGCCCATCCGGCCTTCTCACCCAATATCTGATCGATCAGGCCACTGCCGATACGCGCTGACAATGACAGGCTCCTGCCAGGTAGACTTTTACGTACTGGACGAGGGTGGTTTCTCGGCCGAACAACTGGCATGCGACCTGGCGCTGATGGCCTGGGAGCAGGGACATCAAATTGCAGTGCTCACGGAAACAACTGATCTCACCAACGAGCTGGATGAGCTGATGTGGGATTACCCTGCCGGCAGGTTTTTGCCACATTCAGCCGAACCCGGGGATACCCGGGCACCGGTGACCATCGGTCAATTGGAGATGCCGATACCAGGGGACAGCGACCTTATCATCAACCTGACCAAAACGACTATATCCGAGCCGGACCGGTTCAAACGCCTACTGGAAATTGTGCCCGCCAACCCTGTGCAGCGAACGGCATCACGACACAAATTTCGATCTTACCGTGAGCAGGGGCTGGATCCGGCCAGTCACCCCGTTGGAAAACGACCTGGCGAAAAATAGCCTGGCGCCATGCAGACTGGCAATAAGTAGAACACCATGGAAAAAAGTTATAAACCGGCTGCCCTCGAACAGAGGTGGTATCAGTTCTGGGAAGAAAAAGCGTACTTCGAACCATCCGGTGATCAAGACGCCGGCCATAAAGAACGCTATTGCATCATGCTGCCCCCACCCAACGTTACCGGCAGCCTGCACATGGGC
>JAZFUZ010000148.1:0-5484 GCA_036447475.1 Lysobacterales bacterium
TGCCCGTGGCGCCTTTGCGCAGCACACCGTGGCAGCCCGCGCAGCGTTCGAAAAAGACCTGCGTGGCAATATCGAACTCGGCCTGGGTCATGTTTGGCCCCTCGGAGTCAATGTACATGGTGATACCTTCACCGGTAATGGCGCTGGGCGCACTCTTGTAGGCCATTTCCCCTATGGACGTCACCGGGTGATCGGCTGGACCGGTCACCAGTTCACCACCCCGGACAGCGGCCACTTCACCAGCACTGACCTCACCGCCAGGATTACCCCAGGAGTTCATGACGAAGGTGACAATATCTGCCACTTCCTCATCACTGAGATAGGACATGTTGGGCATGACGGCATCGTAATCCTGGCCATTGACGGTAATGGGTCCGCTGAGTCCGTTGAGCACGGCTTCAATAGCCGGCCCGCTGCCTCCGGCAAGATAGTCGGATTCTGCCAGTGGAGGAAATGCACCGCCAAGCCCCTGGCCTTCGGCCTGGTGGCAGGCGGAACAGATGGATGAATACAGCTTCCCACCCGCCGCGATTCGTTCTTCCAATGACTTGCCCGATGCTTCGGCTGCATGTACTGCCGTTGCGCTATCCACAGCTTGCACTGGCGCAGCACTGTTTTCTTGTTCACAGGCTGTCACTGATACCGCCAGCACCGTGGTTAACATCAGGGTTCTGCTTACTTTCATGGTGATACTCCACTAGCAAATAAGAAAGGTATATGTAATGAATCTTTACTGCCGCACAATGTAAGCCTGGGACCGTCGTCGTTCATTGACTCATGTCAATCAAGCAAGGTAGTAAATCAGGTCTTTCCATCGTTATATATTAAGTATATATAATATATAATTCAGAATGATAAATGAGCTGTAACAGAGAAACTCCGTCCAGGCCGGGATAACAGGGTAATCATCGGGTCAGCGGATTCCATATTGGCAACGTCCAGCCAGCGCCAGTACTGCTTGTCCGTTACATTGAAGACGCCGACCCTCAGCTCTATCCGCTGGTTCGGCCGCCAGCCCGCAATCAGGTCCACGATTTCCCAGGAAGGTGTTGCAAAACGCGTTCCATCCGTATGATCAATGTCACTTTCACGCTTGGCATCGGTAAAGGTGCCGATCGCTGCAAAGTCCCAGCTGTTGTTGGCAGAAACCCAGGACAGGCCGATCACTGCTTGTGGTGGCGTAATGCTGTTCAGCGGTTGATTGGTATCCCGGTTTTCACCTTGGGCCCGGTAAGCGGCCACATTTAGCATCCAGCCCCGCAGGGAATCATTCCACTCGCCCAGATCCTGGTGGTAGCGGATGTCGATGCCATAGATTCGCGCCTGGTCTATGTTCCTGGATTGGAAGATCAGGTCACCGCTTTCAGGATCGCGGCCGATCAGGACCCGGGACTCGATGAAATCATCGTAATCGCTAAGGAAGCCGGCCAGGCTGAAGCGCGATCCTCCGGACACGCGACGCATACCCAACTCGAATCCGTTGGAAGTCTCGGACTTGAGGCCGGGGTTGGGGATGGCCCGGAAACCGAACAGCGGAATATCCAGGCCGATGTTGGCATCCGCGAACGGTGGGGCACGAAAACCACGTGAATATTGACCGTAGAATGTCCACGCAGCACTGGCATGCAAAAGAACGCCCAGACGTGGGGTGAATTGGTTTTCCCTGACCGAAACAACTTCCGTATCCGGATTGTCCTCCAGCCAGAGTCTGTCGGGCCTGGGATCGAGGCTGTAGTGGTCCCAGCGCAGTGCCGGGATGATTTCCCACCGGCCGCCGGCCAGGGCAATCTCGTCCTGAATAAACAAACCTGTATCGCTGGTGCGTGAAAGGGGGAAATCACGAACAGGCATTACTTCGCCCAGGATAATGTTTGTCCTTGACCCATCGACCAGGCTGGTCTGCAGGCCGTCTCGCATTTCGGTAATGTCAGTACGCAGCCACGCAGCGCCCAGGCCGATACGGTGAGTACTGGAACCCCACTGCTTTTCCCTGGACAGGTTCAACTCCATGCCCGAAAGATCCTGCTCATAGAAAAATCGCCGCTCCAGTTTCACCGGATTGGCTGCCCTGGCCCGCTCTTCCAGGGTTAATTGATCGGTTTTATGGACCACATTGAACACCCGCAGCACAACCTGCTGCCAGCGGGGAGAACTGAACCGGTAATCCACTGACAAGCGCCGGCTCTGGTCCCGGTCATCACCCAGTAATTCCGTGGTATTGCGGAAACGACGGCCATAGCCAAGTTGTGAATTGACTTCACTTCGTACTTCACGCTCGGTCCGCTCAACCGAAATCCTGAAGCGGTTGCCAGCGGAGGTGTCGTAGGTGTAGCGGAACATGTAGTCCGTGCTTGCCCAGTCCTGCGGATCATTGGAAATTTCGGCTGCTGCGTGCCTATCCAGTTCATGACCCTCGCGGTAAGTAGAGGCGGCCAGAAAACCGTGCGCACCCGCTCCCCAAACTGCCACGACGGATCCAAACCAGCTGTCATTCGAGCCCTGATATCCACCTCTCAGGCCCAGCCAGCCTGAATTGCCGCTGGCGGCCAGAAGGTCCCAAGGATCCCAGGTTGAAATTGCCACCACTCCCCCAAGAGCGTCGGAACCGTACATGACTGAAGCGGGACCGTGCAGAACCTCAACCCGCTTGATCCGATCCGGCTCCACCAGTGCCCGCCCACCATTGGAAAACGCGCCGATAACAAATCCGTCCCGTACAGGTATGCCATCAATTTCAATGGCCACGCGGTTGCCGCCGATACCCCGGATATTAATGGAGGTCGCGCCGAATCGCGTGCCGCTAATCTCCATCTCAAGGCCCGGCTCGTATTTCAACATACCATCCAGATCTTCGGCCATCCCTTCACGGATATCATCCACATCAATCACCGTCACCTGGGCTGCTATTTTGGACAATGGCCGGGGTGATTTGCTCGCTACAACGACCAGCGGATCGAGCTCTACCTGGCCCCCGTGCCGGTCATCAGACAAATCATCACTGGCACCAACCTGGTCCGCCACGGGCAAGGACAGCATTGCAGAAAGTAACAGGATACTACCGGAACGCATTTTCTTGTTCATCAGCAAACGCCTTACAAAAATTATTGGACGAACGAATATCAAGGTGCATTCTAATGCATCAATTATGACATGGATCAAGGCTGACTCGAACTGCCTGTCAGGCATAAAGAATCGCAAATATTGGATTGCCTTGATATGAATCAAGCGATACCTGGCCACCCGTTGATAAATTAGATGCCAATCAGCGCATGAAATAATCAGTCGCCGAATACTCGGCTGCTTGGTGACTGCAATGGAATCACACGGGGTGGAATAATGAAACTCACACGCTTCACCGATTATTCCTTGCGCGTGTTGATGCACCTCGGTTTACAGGAAAACCGCCGGGTGACCATCCGGGAAATTTCCGAATCCTATGGCATTTCACGCAACCACCTGATGAAAGTCGTCAGCCTGCTCACACGCCAGGGTTATCTCAATGCGCGGCGGGGCCCTGGTGGAGGCATCGCGCTGGCCAGGCCGGCCAGCGACATCTGCCTGGCAGATGTCGTCATAGATATGGAAGATGATCTCAATATGGTGGAGTGCTTCGGTGAAAGCGGAGAATGTATCATCGAGCCAGTCTGTGAATTGAAATGTCTGCTCAACCAAGCGCTTTGTGCCTACCTGGACACGCTAAGGAACTACACGCTGACCGATCTGCTCACACCCAAAGCAAAGCTCTGCCGCATACTGAACCTGGGCCAGCAGACTACCTGAGCTTAGGGAACCTCTGATCTATTCATGAACTATGTGCTTTTAAAACAAGTACACGTGACCTTTGCGCTGGCCAGCATCATCGGTTTCATGTTGCGCTGGAACTGGAGAATCAGTGGCTCGCAGTTATCACAACTGAGATTGACGAAAACCGTACCTCATATCATTGACAGCCTATTTCTCGCCACTGGGGTAGCGCTGATTTTCACCATAAACCAGTATCCTCTTTCTACCACTTGGCTGACCGCCAAGATCACGGGGATTTTGGTTTACATTGTGCTGGGAATGTTCGCCATGTCCGGCAAGGTTTCCAGGCCATGGCGGATCATGGCATTCCTGGCGGCAGTATCCTCCTTCGCCTGGATTCTGACAGTGGCCCGGCTTAAATCCCCTTGGGGCTTCCTCGGCTAGGAGTCTGTCGCATGAATACCGTGTGAGTACTCGGCGCATCGAAATGCGCGCTGAATTGACATGTGTCAAGTAAAGCTCCAAAGACTGCTGGTAGATTAGATGAAGGAAAAATGCATCAATCGGATGGGGCGTGGTTATTCATCGAGCCCTCCTGAGAAAAATCAAGTTCCTGGAGCATCGTTTAAATTACAACAGTGGAGTCTTTTTGTGCGTCTGATACTTGCTGAGTTTGCTCATCAAACTGGAAGGTTAAAAAATATGATTAGCAGTATTCCCGGAGTAGAGCGCATCCCTGGCCTTGGGTCGCTGATATTCGTCATTACGATCGCCTTGCCTGTTTCTGCCTGGGCACAAGAACCTGGTGAGCAACTTTTTCAATCAAACTGCAGCGCATGCCATACCGTCGGAGGCGGCAGACTCGTTGGTCCCGATTTGGAGGCAGTCGGGGAAAAACGGTCGCAAGTATGGCTTGAGAAGTTTGTCAAGTCATCACAGTCCCTGATCAACAGTGGCGATGCTGAGGCAAATGCTGTATTTGAAGAATTCAGCGGCATGACCATGCCGGATTTCCCTTTGTCTGATGTGCAGATCAGACAGATTCTAAGTTATATCGAAACGAAAAGTTCGAACCAAGTCACAGTTTCGGATGAAGACACTGCTGAAGAACCTGCAAGCACGGAACCGGTTTCAATGGAAAATATAGTCATGGGACAGGACCTGTTCCAGGGTACTACCCGGCTCCAGAATGGTGGCCCCAGCTGCAATGCCTGCCACCATGTCAAGAATGATGCCGTGATTGGCGGCGGAATTCTGGCGGCGGAATTGACCACGGTATTTTCACGGATGGGTGGTAGCGGCGTGGGGGCGATTCTGGGCCAGGCACCATTTCCCGTTATGCAAGCCGCCTACGAGAAAAACGCCTTGACGGATGATGAAATCACCTACCTGGTGGCATTCCTACAAGACGCTGATGAGCACCATCTGTTTCAGCAACCAAGGGATTACGGGATTGGCTTATTTGCCAGCGGCGCGGTGGGTGCAAGCTTAATGTATCTGCTTTTCGCATTCATCTGGCGCGGACGGAAACGTGGTTCTGTCAACCAGGAAATCTATGACCGGCAAATCAAGTCGGTCCTGGACAAATAAGTCAATAAGCACAGGTTTCGGTCGGTAAATCAACGCACAACAACAGGTAGAAAGCATGAGCTGGATAAAAGACATCATTTCACCGGAAACTCGAAATTGGGAAGAGTTCTATCGAAATCGTTTTCAGCATGACAATATTGTCAGAAGCAC
>JAZFUZ010000149.1:0-3792 GCA_036447475.1 Lysobacterales bacterium
TACCGCGAGTCGGTACTGCCTGCCGGAATAAAGGCCCGTGTTGCCGTGGAAGCCGGTGTCAGCGATTGCTGGTCTGCGTTTGTTGGAGATTGTGGACGGGTCATTGGGGTTGACCGGTTTGGTGCTTCTGCTCCGGGTAAGGAGCTATTTGAACATTATGGCCTGACGGTTGAAGCCGTCAGCCAGGCCGTCCGTGATTCACTGGCGGATAGTAGATAAATTATAGTATTCAAGGAGTTAAATCATGTCAATAAAAGTTGCAATTAACGGCTTCGGTCGTATAGGCCGTAATATTTTGCGCGCTGTTTATGAGTCGGGGCGCACCGACGAGATCCAGATCGTCGCCGTCAACGATCTCGCTGACGCGGCAACCAATGCACACCTAACGCAATACGACACGACCCACGGCAAATTCCCTGGCACGATCAGTGTGGACATTGGTGATCTCATCGTGAATGGCGATCGCATCAAAGTGTTTGCTGAAAGCGACCCCAGCAAACTGCCCTGGGCAGAATTGGGTGTCGACGTTGTGCATGAATGCACGGGTTTCTTCCGCAGCAAGGAGACCGCGGGCGCTCACATTGCCGCCGGCGCGCGCAAGGTCATCTTGTCGGCTCCCGGCCAGAATGTCGATAACACCATCGTGTTCGGCGTGAATCACGACAGCCTGAAGTCGACGGACGAAGTTATTTCAAATGCTTCGTGCACCACCAACTGCCTGGCGCCTCTGGCGAAAGTTCTGCACGAGGGAGTGGGCATTGAAAAGGGCCTGATGACGACCATCCATGCCTATACCAACGACCAGGTGCTGAACGATGTTTTTCACACGGATTTGCGCCGGGCCCGTTCTGCCACCATGAGCCAAATTCCCACCAAGACCGGGGCCGCAGCAGCAGTGGGCCTGGTGCTGCCGGAACTTAATGGAAAGCTGGACGGATTTTCCATGCGTGTACCCACCATCAATGTCTCGGTAGTCGACCTGAATTTTATCGCCAGCCGCTCGACCACGGTGGAGGAAATCAACAGCATCATGCGGACTGCTGCAGAAGGGCCGATGAAAGGCATCCTGGCCTACAACGAGTTGCCGCTGGTTTCGGTGGATTTCAACCACAATCCGCATTCATCAATTTTTGATGCGGGCCTGACCCGGGTCATGGACGGTAATCTGGTCAAGGTGCTTAGCTGGTATGACAACGAGTGGGGATTCAGCAACCGAATGCTGGATACCACGGTCGCATTGATGAATGCCTGAAATAAAAGGCTGAATAGGGCCGTAAATGAGCTATCTGCGCATGGAAAACCTGGATCTCGCCGGCAAGCGGGTGATGATTCGGGAAGACTTCAACGTGCCTGTCAGCGGCGGGCATGTCACCTCGGATGCAAGGATCAGGGCAGCCTTGCCGACCATACACCTGGCCCTGGAAAAGGGTGCGTCTATCCTGCTGCTGTCGCACCTGGGGCGCCCGGTTGAGGGTGAGTTCGATGCACAATTTTCCCTCCTGCCCGTGGCATCCCGCCTGGAGGAATTGCTGGGCATGGATGTCGCCCTGAAAGCCGACTGGCTGGGCGGTGTGGATATTGAAGCCGGCGAGGTGGTTCTTTGCGAGAATGTACGGTTCAATCGTGGCGAGAAAAGCAATGATGCAGCGCTGGCGCGCAAGATGGCCAGCTTGTGTGATGTGTTTGTCATGGATGCATTCGGCACGGCTCACCGGGCCCAGGCTTCCACCGAAGGCGTAGTGCGCGCGGCCTCCCTGGCTTGCGCCGGCCCCCTGCTCAGCAGGGAGCTGGATATCCTGGAAAAATCCCTGCACAATCCGGCCCGGCCCATGCTCGCCATCGTGGGCGGCTCAAAAGTATCGACCAAGCTGAAAGTCCTGGATGCTTTGCTGGACAGGGTTGATGAGTTGATCGTGGGCGGAGGCATCGCCAATACATTTATTGCGGCCTCCGGTTATGACGTTGGCCAGTCATTGTATGAACCCGACCTGTTACACGACGCACAACGATTGATTCAAAAGGCTCACACGAAAGGGGGTTCGATTCCGATTCCGAGGGACGTGGTAGTCGCCAAATCCTTTTCGCCGGAAGCCAAACCCCTGGTGCGTGGTGTGGACGAGGTGGCGCGGGACGAAATGATTCTCGATATCGGTCCGTTGACGGCAGTCGAATATTCCAAGGTCATTGCCGGATCCGGAACGGTGATCTGGAACGGTCCGGTTGGTGTGTTCGAATTCAGGCATTTTGCCGCAGGGACCCGGGCGGTTGCCGAGGCCATTGAACGCTCTTCAGCCTTCAGTATCGCCGGTGGTGGAGACACCCTGGCCGCAATCGAGCAGTTTGGTGTGAAGGCGGGTATGAGTTACATCTCCACCGGCGGTGGCGCATTTCTCGAATTTGTAGAGGGAAAATCCCTGCCGGCAGTCGTCGCTCTGCAAGAGGTAGCGGGTACAGCGCGTTGAGGGCACTACAGCTGTTTAATCCCGGGCATCACTGACCTTCTGAAAAAGCCGTTTTCCAACGCTTGGAAACGAAGGAGGAAATCATGCACAGGTAATGGGCATAGTCCATATAGCGTAGTCCACATCGAGTGGTCCATGCTATAATTACAACGGTATAAACTATCTGGAGCCCGATTGTGCACGCTACCAATGTAAGAAATCTAAAGAAAAACCCTTCTCTTGCTCTACGTCAGGCAGAGGAGTCGCCAGTATTGGTACTAAAAGGAAATGAACCCAATGCCCTGATCGTGCACCTTGGTAAAACATTGGCTGATACGGAACAGTCGGTGAGGCCGTCATTGGCAGCGAGCCTGTTTAAGGATGGCACACTTTCGCTGGGTGCCGCGAGCCGCTTGAGCGACATGACTTTGCAGGGATTTCTTTTATTTTTGGCAGATTTGGGGATCGATGTACTCCGGTCTGATGAGACAACCGGTCATGAGGTCAAAGATCTGGATCGATGGCTCGCATCGTAATCACCGATGCAGGGCCGCTTATTGCCTTTGCCGGTATTGATGCGCTTTTTATTTTGCAAAGTCTTTTTTCCGAGGTCAGCGTCGCTGAATCGGTCAAGCGCGAGTGTCTAGCCAAACCAGGCAAAGATTGCCAGCGCATTGAGACTGCAATTGATGCAGGCTGGTTGGTCATATGCTCACCAGAGCTTGCATCTGAACCCTTGTCTCCCAGCCTGGGGGCAGGCGAGAGCGATTCGATACGCTATGCTCTGCAGTCTCCGCATGAGTCACTTTTGATTGTTGATGATCGATTGGCTCGTCGATTTGCGTTGAAGCAGGGCATTAATATTGTCGGCACAGTCCGCGTACTCGATTTGGCAGAGCAGCGTGGTCTGATCAAAGGCGCTGAACATAGCATGGCTGAGATGGCAGCGATTGCTTACCGGGTTACAACCGATTTGTTGGCAGAAATCAGGTCCAAATAGAGGCAAGCATCCGTATCCAAGCTGAATGGTATGAAAAACATGCCCCTTTTTAATCTTATTTCAGAAGTACAGTTTATCCCCGGCCCGAGACCGACTGGTGCAATATGCGGGCTAGGAACCTGTCGGACTTTCCCTCGCTACGATCGGTCAAATCCGACAGGCTCCTAGTCCAGGCTGTAGCCGTGTCGGCGGACGAAATCACCAACTTCCCCTCTTTCCTCCACCGCCATCTGTCGCGCCTTGTCTTCCGACCATCCATAAAAATCTGCTATGCCGAACCTCGTTGTGTATTTCTGTACTTCCTTCGGCCAGCTGAATTTGGCATCCCGCGCCTGATCATATTCGTTTATC
>JAZFUZ010000150.1:0-4088 GCA_036447475.1 Lysobacterales bacterium
GTTTAATATTTCTTCTATTCTAACACCATGACGGAAACCAGCCATCACATGGGCCTTCTAATCGGTATTGTCTTCTGGCTGCCGGACTATTTTTCGCTATCGACAAAGCTTCCACCTTATATCGCCACAGCCAACTCCGTCCCCTGCCGGATCGCCCGCTTGGCATCCAGTTCCACGGCGCTGTCGGCGCCTCCAATCAGGTGAACTTTCACACCAGATGCTTGCAGCTCCTCCTGCAGGTCGCGGCGCGGCAACTGGCCTGAGCAGATGATGACGTTATCGACCTCCAGCAGCTTATCCTTTCCATCGTGCTTAATGTGCAGACCGAATTCATCGATTCGCTGGTACCGCACACCGCCCAGCATTTTCACCCCACGCTTGCTCAAGCTCAACCGGTGTATCCAGCCAGTGGTCTTACCCAGTCCTTTGCCGGGCTTGCTTGATTTGCGCTGCAGCAACCAAATCTCACGAGCCAGGGCTTGCGGCTCGGCTTCCACTCCCTTCACTCCCCCGCGAGCTGCCAGCGTCATATCAATGCCCCACCGACGGGCAAATTCCTCCGCGGTGGGAAAATCCGGACCGTTGTGGTGTTTATGTCCGAGAAATTCCGCTACATCGAATCCGATGCCTCCGGCGCCAATGATGGCCACCTGTTTACCCACCCTTGCATCACCGAGGAGCACATCGACATAACTCAGGGTTTTTTTGTGCCCGATACCTTCGATGTCCGGTAAGCGCGGTTTTACTCCGGTTGCCAGCACGACTTCATCAAAACCTTTCAATTGCTCGATATCGGCCTCCCGGCCCAGGCGAAGATCAACGCCCTTTAATTCCAATTGGCGGCCGTAATAGCTGATCGCCGCGTAAAATTCTTCCTTGCCGGGGATGCGTTTCGCCATATTGAACTGGCCGCCAATTTCATCCGCTGCTTCGAACAGTGTGACCCGGTGCCCACACTCGGCAGCGACACAGGAAAATGCCAGCCCGGCCGGGCCTGCACCTACCACAGCGACCGTTTTTTTCCGTTCTGCTTCCGTGTAGTTGAGAACCGTCTCGTGGCAAGCGCGTGGGTTGAGCAGGCAGGACGCCAGCTGCCGGCTGAAGGTATGATCCAGGCAGGCCTGGTTACAAGCGATACAGATGTTAATCTCATCCGCCCGGCCCTCGGCCGCTTTTTTGACAAATTCAGAGTCCGCCAGCAGGGGCCTTGCCATGGAAACCATGTCCGCGTCTCCATCGGCCAGGACTTTCTCCGCCACCGCTGGTGTGTTGATCCGGTTGGTCGCGACCAGCGGGATGTCAACTTCGCCTTTGAGCTTGCGTGTAACCCAGCTGAAACCGGCACGCGGCAACATGGTAGCGATGGTCGGAATGCGCGCCTAGTGCAAGCCGAAGCCGGTATTGATAATGCTGGCACCGGCCGCTTCGATGGCCTTTGCCTGGGCCACGATTTCATCCCAGGCATTGCCGTCTGGAACCATATCCAGCATCGAGAGTCGATAAATGATAATGAATTCCGGCCCCACGGCTTTGCGTATGCGGCTGACAATCTCCACCGCGATGCGGTAGCGGTTGGCCGCCTCACCGCCCCACTCATCGCTTCGCTTGTTGACCCTGGGCGTGGTGAATTCGTTGATAAAATAGCCTTCGGAAGCCATCACCTCGACGCCATCGTATCCGGCCCTCTTCGCCAACTTTGCCGCTCTGACAAAACCATGGATCTGCCGCTTGATCCCGCCTTTTGAAAGGCCCCTGGGCTTGAACGGTGTGATCGGCGACTGGAGCGGGCTGGGCGCAACGACAAGTGGGTGGTAGCCGTAACGCCCCGAGTGAAGTATCTGCATGCAGATACGGCCATCCTCGGTATGCACAGCCTCAGTCACTTTGCGGTGGTGCTTTAGCTGCCACGGATACATCAGGGCAGACCCGAACGGCGCCAGCCAACCTCGTATGGTCGGCGCCATGCCACCCGTCACCATCAGGCCTACTCCGCCTGCGGCGCGCTCGGCGAAATACACCGCCAGCTTTGCGTAATCCTTTGCTTTGTCTTCCAGGCCCGTGTGCATCGAACCCATCAACACCCGGTTTTTCAGAACGACAAAGCCCAGGTCCAGAGGTTCAAGAAGATGGGGGTAGTGTTCATTCATTCTAGCCTTCCTATGCTGCAGTTCCATTAGCCTGTAATCTTTTGAGCAGGGCGCTTACCAAGGCCCTGACCCGCATCATGGGCTCCTTGAGGGTTACTGCGATATCGTCTTCAGACAAGGGTTCTGCGGTCACACCAGCGCCCCAGTTGGATACCACCGCCAGGCCGGCATAGTCCAGGCTGAGTTCACGCGCCAGACTGGCTTCGGGTAAAGCAGTCATCCCCACCATGTGGCATCCGTCGCGCCGGGCCTTTTCCACCTCGGCTGAGCTTTCAAGCCTTGGCCCCTGAAAGACACCAATACAACCCCCGTCCACCACTTCGATGGATGCATCCCGGGCCGCTTGCAGTAAGGCTCGCCTGAGCGGGCCCTCGTAAGGCCAGGTGAAATCCACGTGTGCCAGTTCAACCTGTCCGGAATCGCTAAAGGTGTGATTACGCCCCCAGGTGTAGTCGATCAATTGATCAGGTACGGCAAGCGTTGCAGGGCTATAGGGCTCACATACGCCACCAACCGCGGAAACTGCCAGCACATGATCGGCGCCAACTTCCCGCAGCGCCCACATATTGGCCCGGTAATTGACACAATGGGGTGGGAAACGGTGCGGACTGCCATGCCGCGGTAGGAACAACAGCCGGACGGGCCCGCTTTGCACCTCACGGATTGATGCGGAAGGTGCGCCGTAAGGCGTATCCACGGAGATGGTTTGCACCATCTCATCAAGCTCAGTCAGGCCTGTGCCCCCAACCAGCGCCAGCGTTACCGAAGCGCTCATCATCAATCCTCCAGCGCGCGGATTTCGTCCAGTTGACGCCAGTACTCATACACATCCATACCGCAGCCAAACACGTATTTGTCTTCCACCTCCATGCCGATGAATGAGGGCAGCTTACCGGTCGTCTCCCTGTTGTGGATTTTCCGTACCAGGACCGCGCTGTTTATGGTTCGCGCCCCCCGGGAGGTGCAATATTTTTCGATCAGTTGCAAAGTGAGGCCAATGTCATAAATGTCATCGACAATCAGCACATCGTGATTTTGCAGGTTCAGGCGCGGCGGAACCCGAAAATCAAGTTCACCTCCCTCGGTCTGGCCTGCGTAACGCGTGGCATGAACGAAATCCATTTGCAACGGCATTTTCAAGCGCGAAGCCAGCCAGGCAGCCGACATGATCGCGCCGGTCATCACGGCCAACAGGATGATCGGCTGGTCCCCGTAATGAGCATTGATAGCAACGGCCATGCGCTCGACCGCGGCTTTGACTTCCTGGCGGTCCGCAATGAGGACGGAATCCTCCAGTACTTTCACGGGATTGGGTTGATTCATGTTATTTCTCTCGCTGCAGTTTTTTTATTTGCCGGGTCAAGGCCGGCCAACTCCGGAGACACGTCTACTTTCAGAGTTCGGGTGGGGTAGGCAATCTCGGCATCATTTTTGCCGACGATCTCATGTATTTTCAACAACACATCCTGTTTAACTTCATGGTAATGCTGCCAGTTCACGGTGTGCGTCATGCAGTAAATAAAAAAATCGACCGAGGAAGCGCTGAAAGCGTTGAACTGCACCATCAGGGTTTGTTTCTCGTCGATTTCGGGGTGTGCGGTCAGCATTTCTCGAACCTCATCGGTGATCGCTTGCATGCGGTTCAGATCATCGTAACGCAGACCGATGGTCTCATTAATCCGGCGGTGGCTCATGCGTGACGGGTTTTCCACCGAAGCAGTGGTGAATATGGCGTTGGGGACATAGACAGGCCGCTTATCGAACTTGCGGATGGTTGTTTGCCGCCAACCGATATTTTCGACCACGCCTTCGATGCCCTTGTCCTTCAGCACAATCCAGTCACCGACCGAGAACGGGCGATCAATAAAGACCGTGATTCCGCCAAAAAAATTGGCCAGCATGTCCTTTGCTGCCAGTCCAATCGCCAGGCCACCGATGCCA
>JAZFUZ010000151.1:0-17917 GCA_036447475.1 Lysobacterales bacterium
TTTAAATATCTTGTCACCAAGACCAGGGGTTTCCTTACTGTCCAGCACCTTCATCCCCAAAAGTTTTCCGCTTGCCGGATCAAAACCGAAGATTATTTGAACAACATCCTGGAAGCCTGATTCTCCGCGCGAAATAGCCACGCCGCTGATCTGGCCGCCAGTGTCGTAACCAACATAGACCCGCTTGTATTCACTTTCTTTTGCATCTTCCGGAAGGGTCAGGGAAAGTGCGCTGTCGACCAAATAATAGGTGTTATAACGCGTAACACCCGGAAGCACTTCGTAGACTGCCTGTTTAAGCTGCTCGGCTTTGTATATGTCAATAATGGGTTTCGTGTGTTGATTCACCAATACGATCAACAAACCTGCCAGCGTGCCCGCTACGGCCAGGGTGGCAACCAGGCGGAATGTGGAAACTTCCTTGTTAACCGGGGTTTCCTGCGGCTCAGGCGTGGTTGATTCTTCGATCTCATCGTGTTCTTTCAAGCCATTTTGGTTCATGCCTTCTTCGTTCATTATTGAACCTCCTTCTTTTTCTTTCCGGAGGTTCCGAACAGGCGCGGCTGGGTTACACGATTAATAAAGGGAACCAATGCATTCATCAGGAGGATGGCGTACATGACGCCTTCCGGCAGGCCGCCCCAAATTCGAATGATCACAACCAAGAAGCCAATGCCAATGCCAAAAAGCCAACAGCCCTGGTTGGTGAGTGGCGAGGTCACCATATCGGTCGCCATGTAGAACGCACCGAGCATCATACCGCCCGAGAAGAGCATGAACAATGGCGGGAATTGTGAAACGCCCAGTACAAAAAAGAGACCTGAAACGACCAAGGTGGAAATGAAAATACTGAGCGGAATATGCCAGTTCAAATGTCCCCGAATTGCCAGATAGAGGCCGCCGAGTAGAATTAACAATGCCGATGTCTCACCCAGTGAGCCCCCGGTGGTTCCAAAGAACAAATCAAAAAGAGGCGTCACAACCGGATTATCGTCAAATTTCAGGCTACCCAGGGGGGTTGCGGCGGTCGCCGCATCCACTACCGGGCGCATAAAAGGAAGGGCGAAATTATCCCCCTGCAGCACCCACCACTGTTGCGTCTTTGCAGGCCAGGTTGTAATCGCCACCGGGAAAGCCGCTTGCAGAAAAGCGCGCCCAACCAGGGCCGGGTTAAAAATATTCTGACCCAGGCCGCCATAAATGAGCTTGCCGAAAGCCATCCCGAATGCGCCACCCAAAAAAGCCATCCAAAGAGGAAACCCCGGGGGCAGCGTCAAGCCCAGCAAAAGACCGGTGATCATTGCAGAACCATCTGCCAGTGAACCGGCCAGAGAATCGGATCGAGATCCAAATAAACGCTCCGTCAACAAACAACCGGCAATACTTGCAAGCAGAACAAAAACAGCACTGGGCCCAAAAAAATAAATCGAGGCAGCAACAACCGGCGCAAGGCTTATCACCACTGACCACATAATCCTGATGGTCGACTCAGTTGATCGAATGTGTGGTGAAGCCGTTATTTTGACGATGCGGTCAGTCATAAGTTGTCAGCAGCCGATCGGCTTTTCCGCAGTAGATCGTGTTAAGTCCGGCAGGCTGCTTAGTCTGGCCAACTGGTTTTTGGAAGCAGCAAACAATTGCGACAATGGGATATTGGACGGACAGGCATAGGAGCAACATCCGCACAGCATGCAATCACTGAGATGGGCATCGGTGGCCAGTTCCTCAAAGCGTTCGGCTCTGGCCAGTGCCCCCATCAATTGTGGATTCAAGAAGACAGGACAAACTTCAAGGCATTTTCCACAACGAATACAAGGCAGTATATCCTGTCGCTTACATTCATCCTTGGCAAGAATAAGTATGCCACCGGTAGCTTTCAGGATTGGTACGTCAAGATTAGCCTGGCCAAGACCCATCATCGGGCCACCGAAGACAATTTCGGCTGCGTCTTCGGTCAAACCGCCACAATGTTCGATCACATCACGCAGTTTCGTGCCAAATGGTATTACCCAGTTACCAGGCTTACGAATGCCTCGCCCTGTGACCGTAATGATGCGTTCAATCAGGGGCTGTCCCGTCTCAAACACTGCGGCCACATGTGCCGCGGTTGCCACATTCTGTACCAGAACACCAATTGCACCTGGCAGGGCACCGGATGGAACTTCACAGCCCATGACAGCTTGTATCAGCATTTTCTCAGCACCCTGCGGATACTTGACCTGCAAAGGCTGAACCGTAACATCAAGATCATCCGGAGCAGTCCTGCGCATCATTTCGATGGCATCCGGTTTATTATCCTCGATGCCAATCACCGCACGGCTAATACCAAGTGCCTTCAGCGCAATACGAATACCCAGATAGATCTTCTCCGGACGCTCCAGCATCGTTCGGTGATCCGAAGTGAGATAGGGCTCACACTCACAACCATTGATCAGCAACAATTCAATGGGTTGGTCTTTGGGTGGGCTCAGCTTAACGTGGGATGGAAAAGCCGCGCCGCCAAGGCCCACAATACCTGCCTTGCCGATTTCCCTGGAAAGATCTTCATCCTTTACATCCTGCCAATGCGGGACGATACGCGGTCTTTGCATCTGAGCAGAGTCCGGATCAACGGCAATGCGAATGGACGGAACCATGGTGCCGCCTGGGTGAGGCCACAGTTCAATCGATTTCACAATGCCCGCAGCGGTTGCATGAACGGATGAGGAGATAAAACCAACTGCCTGTGCAATCACATCCCCACGCTCAACCCGGTCGCCAGGTTGCACCAGGGTCTGCGCCGGCGTACCAATATGCTGCGACAGGGGGAGAACCACTTCCCTGGGGAACGGAAACCGCCGCGAAGCAATCCCCGCAGTAAGGCCCTTGCTCTGGGGAGGATGAACCCCGTGTTTGAAGCTAAGCAAGCCTTTCATAGGTGAAATATCCATTGAGGGCAAGCGAGAACAGGCCCTGGTGCTCAGTTAAAAGGCTCGGCCCGTTTAATCAACTTATCCAAGCCTTTCTCTTTTGGATTCAGCGGATCACCCGGGTGCACGCACTCTGCCGGGCAAGCCTCAGCTGCCATCACAAGCTGCTTGAAGGTACCTGCTTTGGGATCAGCAATGTACGCTTGCTGCTCATCGTCGTAGACAAACACCTGGGGGTTAATCTTCAGGCAGTCGTCGCAGGAAGTACAACGAAGGGTATCGATATAGGGCTCGTTGCCTATGTCATCTTCTTCATCCTCGGCAACTGCAGCAGTTGCCGGAGCCGGGGTAAGCGATGCGGCAGGTGCAGATGAATCCGTTGCCGCAGGAACAGGTGTAAATTCCATCTCAACCGGGGCTGTCAATGCGGGTCCTTCCCAACGCTCTGCTTTTTCAAGCAACTGTGCCACGGTGTCGTTGGCGCTTGCTTTCAACAGGCCTTCTGCAAGCCGCCTTGCAATCAACTGTGGATACTGGGTCGTCAGCCTGGTGATTTTTGCTGCATACTCGGTCCTGAGCGCTTCGAGCCTGGATTCCAGTTCTTCGGTGAAACCTTCACTTACCGCATCACGCATATTTTGGGAAACATCGATCCCTGCCATTTCTTTTAGCTGGGCCCAATGGTTCAACCGCTCTTCGGCGAGTTTCACGATCTCGTCCGAGACAGTCATCTTGCTGAGACGTCGATTTGCGTCGATCGTGTAGATGAAAGCAGTTGCACTGTCGCGCTCGTCCTCGTCCATCTCCAGGTACTCATGGAAAGGAACCAATTCATCCTCGTTATTTGCTTTCTGGTAGTGCGCCTGGAATCGTGCCTCACCGAAGGCCCAGTCTGCAATCGTGAGAGGCAACGTCATCTTCTGCTCTTCGCCTTCCTCGTCAACATAGAGCAATTCATAGCTTGTCCATGGTTCCAGGGGAGAAGGGTTTCCATCCAGATCAAGACATTCAGAGAAGGTCGTACCCTGGTCCGGGTCAAAGACAATATTCGGTACTGCGCGACTTTCCAATGCGAGCCTGGCGGCGTCAGGAGCGGCGAAATCTGCAATGCCCCACTCAGGTGGGCAAGGGGTATTCAATATAAACAGGGATGGCCGCCTTGCCTGTAAACCCTTCAAAACATTCTGGATTAAATGGGTCGGCGTCGCCTGCGAAGATTGCATCACAAAAACACCCCGGTGGGCCATTGCGATCAAGGCAAGCTCTTTTCGAACCTCTTCCTTACCACGCTGACCAGGCCCATATTCAGCCATGTCAGACACCTGGCCGGTGAAGCCGGAAGTACAGGCCTGACCACCTGTGTTGGAATAAACCTGGGTATCTACCACGATCACCCGAATCGGTTTGTTCGAAGCCATCAAGCGGGAGAGGTTTTGGAAACCAATATCCATCATGGCTCCATCACCGCCTACGGCAAACAAAGGCGGGCACAGGGTGAATTCATCATCTGTGAACTGCTGCCATTCAAAGTTCGAGAAGAACGTCTCATCGGTGGTGGCATCGTAGGACTCGGAAAGCAACTTTTCAGCCCGGCGCACCGTAACAAATCCATCCGACATTTTGCGCATATGGCCTTCAAATATACCCACGGCTACCGAGGGCGCATCCTGGAACAGGTGGTTCACCCATGGGAACGGGTAAGGATTATAGGGATAGGATGAGCCCCAGACTGAACTGCAACCGGTGGAGTTGGTAAAGCCGAGATGGGCACGGCCACGACCACTGGGACCTTCTTCGTAAAGCCACTTGAGATTTTTCAATTCCTCAATGGTTTTGCGAATCAACAGCACGCTTGCTTTCTTGTCGCCGGCAACGGGTATGGACAGGACATCCGAATCAGCCGAGACCTCTGCCAGGTCTGTTTCCGAAATCAGGAGTGCGTGGGCTTTTTCATCCAGTCCGTCAATCAGGCGCGACAGGTTTTTAATGTGTTGCTCCACACGCGGGGCCATGAACGCATTGACGGTGGAAAGGATCAGGTGAATGGCCGTTTTTTCACCACAACCCATACACGCACCATCACCACCGACCATCGACAGGTAGTTGCTTTGCTTCAGCAGTAGCGATGACATGACACCAATGCCTTCATCCAGGCTGGAGATTTTGATGTACCGGTCATCGGTTTCAGGGAGGTTGATCCAAAGCTTCCAGTTCGCCTCGAGAGTTTCCTGCAAATCATCCGTCTGGCGCACACTCAACAGGGCGCCATCCGTACAAACGGCAACACAAATGTCACAACCCTTACAGGTTTCCGGATTGACAGTGATCGAAAGCAATCCGCCGGAACCCTTCTGTTTACTTTCCGGCAAATCGAAGAAGGGGACCGTTTTGGCCAGCGGGAAGTCCGCTACCGCTGCATAGACCAGGTTGTACTGGGCATCGATTTGCGCACGTCGCTCGACATTCCAATTGGATTTTCTGGCAACCGTTTCATACGCCTGTGCCAAAACGGTCGCATAGGTCTTGAAAGTGCCGCTTGAGATGATCTTGCGCGACTCTTTGCCAAGACGCTTTATGATTTGAACAAAGCGGGTTAAAGGCTTGTGCGGGGAAGAAACTGTTTTAACCGCGGCCTCCAGTATTTCTTCTACCGTGTTGACCACACCCGGGATGGCGGAGTCGGGGCATTGGATCCAGCACTTGCTGCAACCGGTGCATTTCTCCGCAATAAAATCAGGCACGTTAAAGCGAACAGCCGACATGTCACGCATACTCGATGTCGCTGCGGGAATGGCACTGATGGCCGTGAACGGATCAGCAATGATGTCTTTGCCCGTCTTGTACTGAACACAAACCTGGTTCCAGAAATCACCTTGATTCCCAAGCCCGCTGGCGGCGTTAATCCCTGCCATCGCGTGTGGAATCAAAGGCAGCAATTCTTCATGCCCTTGATCTGCCAGTGCGGTAAGATCAAGCGCCTTTACTTCGTCAAAACCACGTGTGATTACACGGATGTTGTCTGCCACAACGCGCTCACCTAAATGACCGAATTTTTTGGTCAGCTGTTTTTGAATCCCCTCGAACAAACGCTCCCGCGTAAGACCATGCGCAGCCATCAAAGGAGCCGCATTAAAGAAAGCTCCCATAAAGGCGACACCCTGCATCCGGAAACGAAGCTCGGCCCTGGAGGCTTCCGAAAGTGCAATGTTAAAGCCGTCCACCGCAAATACCCTGATCTTCTTCGCCCGAATCACCTGCTGCGCTGTCTTGGGAAAACTGTTCCAGAGTTCCTCGCCTGAAAGCTCGCTCTGGATGATGAACACACCCTCATCACACAAGCCTGCTAACGGATTTGAATGCAAAAAGACATTGGGATCGGGAGAAAGCACCACGTTGACGTGTTTAAGCTCACAATTTAAACGCAAAGGCTCATGTGACAACATGGCATAAAATGTCGTAGGTTGGCCTTTTTTTTCTGAACCATACTTGGGGTTTGCCTTGATGTGCATGCCGAGTAGCTCAGCTGCCGTCATCGCCAGGTTTTTACCCATGGTGATAGCACCCCATCCGCCCACTGAGTGAATTCGAAGCTCAAGCGAATCTTCAGGAAAGAGATTCAAATCCCCGGCCGAGGGAAGTGCCAGGTCTGCTACATGTGGATAATCGGCAAGAATCTTCTCCTGCCAGAGCTGCATTTTGGGCAGCGGGGTATCTTTCTGAATAAATTCGATACCGAGATAGAATTGACGTTGTTTACGTCCACCCTCAAGCATGTTGTCAATCGCAGCAACAATATCTCCCGGTTGCAGATCCCGGCTTCCCAGACCAAAGCAAGCCGAGTAAAAATCAGGTACCTGATCGGCACGAAGTACTGCCAGGCCTGCATACGGAAGCCTGGTATCAGCGCCATTACCTGCACGGCCGTTTTCAGCAGCTTGTGCCAGTGCCGAGCGAATCTCACGCACCATGGGTAATTCCACCGCCAAAGGTTGATCGGTACGCTCAAAAACAACCACGCCCTTCTTGCCCGCCAGCATGCTGGAAACCAGATCGGCCGGGAACGGGCGGAACATCACCAGGTTAAGCACACCCACCTTCAAACCGCGTTTTTCGCGCAGGTAGTCTGCAACGACCTCGGCATTGCAAATCACCGAGCCCTGTCCAACGATGACGTACTCTGCATCAAGCAGTCGGTAACCCAGAACGCGGCGGTATTTACGACCGGAGAGCGCTTCAAACTCTGCAAACGCCTGGTCGGTCAAGTCTGCAACATGGTCAAAATAGAAGGGGCGCTGTGCTGCGACACCCTGTGCATAAGACTCCTGATTTTGCACAACACCGAGCATTGCAGGGTAATCAAAATTATAAAGCTCGGGAATACGACGCCGGCGTTCGCCAAACACGGCCCGTTGTGCCCCGGTGGGTGAATCGATGATATCTGACGGATCACCCAGGTACTCTCGAATCAATTCGCGCTCAGGCTCATAAAACGATTCAATGACGTGACTGGTCAGGAAGCCGTCCTGTGCACATAGTCCCGGGTTAAGCGAAAGCTCCGCTATACGATGAGCGATAAGATTCAAGTCGGCAACACTCTGCACATCCTTGGCGAATAACTGAAAAAACCCTGTATCATCAACGGCATGGTAGTCATCATGACCGGCATGCACATTGAGCGAGTGTTTGGTCATCGCACGGCAGGCCACATTCAAAACATAAGTCAGCCGCTTGCCCACTGCGGCATACAGCGACTCGTGCATATAAGCAATGCCCTGGCCGCTGGAGAAATTGGTAGAGCGCAAACCCATCATGCTCATACCGGCCGTCACCCCGGCAGCGGCGTGCTCCCCTTCGGGTTCAAAGAAAATCAGGTTGCGTCCGTTTACATTCTTGTCACCCCTGGCAATTGCGGCTGCCCAGCCTTCTCCCATTTGCGTGGAAGGTGTAATCGGATAAGCGCCTGCTGCTTCGCTTGCAGCGATCTCCATTGAAACAACCGCTGAACTTCCATCGTCGGTTTTAAAGATTCCCGGGTACCTGATCTCGTTCTTTCTCCGGCTCATACGACCTTCCTCGCCAACTCAAACGAGCTTTGTGCAAACTGCTGTCCTTCAAGCCACACAATTGCCTCTGTCGGGCATCGTGCAATCGCCTTTGGATCCGTCAGGGCATTCTTTTGATAATCAATGACAGCCAGATTATTCTGCATTTCAATGACGCCTGGCTCTGCATCAGCAACACATTTCATACACGCATTACAAGCCACGCTGCAAAGGTCCTCGGCAGCATCACCATTGAGCAAGTTCCTGCACTGTACGATTAACTTTTGTTCCATTGGCATCAGCACGAAAAGATCCTTGGGGCAGGTCACTACACAATCATTGCAGGCAGTACAAAGCTCAGGTATAACAACCGGCAGAGCATTTTCGTTCATATAGATCGCATCGAGCAGGCAGACCACCTCACAATCGGCAAGACCCAGGCATCCCCATGTGCATCCTTTGCCGCCCCCTGCTACTGCTGCGGCAGCCTTGCATGTTTCAAAGCCCGAGTAATCTGCATAACGCACCGCTTCTTTTTTACCACCGGCACAAAGCAAACGGGCAATGCGCTTATTTGCTTCACCGGCATCCACGCCCAGGTAATCGGCAAGATCGTCAATATCATCAGGCCCCATGACCGTACAGCCTGACGGCTGCTCTTGCCCTGCAACCACCTCCTCGGCAAACGCCCGGCAACCAGGTACACCACAAGCACCACAGTTGGTGCCCGGCAACAGCTCTTCCACATCATCAATGCGAGGATCTTCCCACAGCCAAAACTTTTTGTTCACCAGTGCGATCAGAAAGCCAAAGAAAAGTCCCACACCCCCAAGAACCAGGACTGAATCTAAAATGGGATTCCCGGTCATGAGTCAGCGGGCTGACAGATCTGTTTGGCTTAACAGCCAGGCTGAAAGCTTGCCTGCCGGATCCGATGCCGCATCCCCTGTCGCCACAGGCGCCACGATCAGGCTTTCCAGCAATGCGTAATCCTCTGCCTGCTGAGTTGGACTGAGACCACCGATGGTACGTTTCTTAACTTCCTTGGGGAATACCACCGACACAAAGCGATCATGCGTTGCTGTACCGGCCGAAGGATCGTGCACAAAGCTCACTGCGTTTGCGGGGAGCAGCGCTGCCACCGCTATACCATCAAATGCGGAGAAGGCTTCCAATGCTGCATTACCGGTTTCCTGCTGGACGAATACGGTTGGGGAAACCACACGCGACAGAGCAGCCGCAGGTGCATCACCATCCAGGTTAAAGACAAATTTTATATGTGCATCAAGAAAAGGAACAATTGCTGAGGGCTTGAAATCAGCACCGGACAATTCGATTACCAGGGCAGGGGCCAGCGCACGCTCTGAGCTGTTCCACTGGGAGAATGGAAATTTTTCCAACGTCGCTGCATGTTTGTCTTCCTTGTATGCACCGCATTTGGCCAGCTCAATCACTCGTGCTGCAGCAAATGCGCGACCGATCAACGCAAGTCTGATGCCAACCTGGTGCCCCAATTCCTTGCTTTCTTCCAATTTAAGCACAAACAGCTCATCCCCCTCGGCAAGCAAAGATGTCAACACTTCGTGTGCAGCACGAATGGGGGCTTCCGCCGCAGTATCAATACGGACAGCTTTGGGAGCGAAAGAAGCAAAACGATTGATATCCACTTTACCTTGTGCAAAGAAGCCCAGGGCCACTGCTTGATCATCCGCAGCATTGCCTGAGCCTGCCAACAGGCCTCGAACCTGGTCTGAGGCAGTCGCCACAGCGGAACGGAACAATTCAGCACGCGGGCGAATTGCATCCAGGGCAATACCCTTACGTTCATCAGACGGCATAGCGATCAAACTCCTTTTTAAGCCGCTCAATCTTTTCCTCTGCAGAAACCGGGCTTACGGCTCGAAGTTCATCGTAGACAGGAAAGCTTTCATCGCGGAAGAAGATACCCAGACGAAGCAGGTCTGTGCGTTGTGCCAGGGCGCGCGCCTCATCAAGGTTCTTTGGGTCATGTTCGCGGCGTGCCTTGAACAGCTTCTCCAGGCCTGGAACATTCACACCATCTGGGTGTACCAGCAACTCGGTCAGGTCGGGGTTTTTGATCTGATCTGCAAACACATCCGGTGTAAACTTGGGACAACGTTGCAGGATACGGATAAAGGAAAAACCATTGTGGTTATAGGCCGCCTGCAAGGTGGCATAGAGATGCGCAGGGACCCAGTCAGCAGTCTGGGCTACGAACGATGCGTTCGAAACCCCCAGTGTTACCTGCAAAGGATCAAGTGGTGGCAAAACGGAACCACGCGGTGAGGTATTCGACTTATAACCCATCGGGGTGGTCGGTGACGTTTGATTCTTGGTCAGACCATAGATGTTGTTATCAAGCAGCAAAACGGTCATATTCGCGTTGTAGCGCGTCGCATGGATCCAATGTCCGGCACCGATGGAAGTACAGTCACCATCACCCATCACAACAAAGACATCCAACTCAGGCCGCGCAAGTTTCAGACCCGTTGCAACCGGAAGAGCCCGGCCATGAATACCATGGAAACCATAGGCATTGATGTAATGAGGGAAGCGGCTGGAACAACCGATACCTGATATGAAAACCATCTTTTCAGGCTGAAGCTGCTCTTTAGCCAATAAGCGCTTCACCGCATTTAACGCGCCAAAGTCGCCACATCCAGCACACCACTTGCCAACGCGGGTCTGATAATCGTCCGCCTCAAGACACTCGAAGTTGCCGGCATCAAGATCCAGCAGAGAAACCGCAAGACCGCTCATTTGGAAGCTCCTTTCCTAATATTCTCAACCATGGAGTGGTAAATATCTTTTGGTCGAAGTGGCTGTCCTGGACAACTCGTCCAACAATCAAGGTCAACCAGGGTATGTGCACGAAGCAGCCAGGCTAGCTGTCCGTAACGACGCGTCTCTTGCGTAATGTAGGGATCACCAACGGTATCGGAGTAATTGATCTCCACCGTCATCACCTTTTTGAATCGACTGAATATCTTTTTCAAGCCAGGTTCCAGTGGAGAGAGGAAAGTCAACTGGCAGGAAGAAACCTTCTTCCCTTCCGCGCGGGCACGCTCCGCGGCTTCTTCAATCGCACCCTGGGTTGAGCCCCAACCAACCACCAGAAGATCACCTTCCTCATCGCCAACAACAGGCGGGGGCATCAGGGTTGATTGGAAGACAGCTAATTTGCGACTGCGCATCTTACACGCGCGCTCATTACTCTCAGGATCATAAGAAATTCTACTATTTTCATCATGCGCCAGCCCCGTCACGGTGTGCTGACCACCGCGAGTACCGGGAATAATGCGCCTGGACATGCCGGTTTCCGGATCCCAGTCATAAGGACGCAAGCCTTCAGGCAAGGCTGAAAAATCAATCGGATCCTGCTGCCAGCGCACATCAAATTCGGGACGTGTAAACTGCTGTACGCCCGAGGCCAGATTGGCATCTGTCAAGACGATCACCAGGCAACGGAAAGTCTCGGCGATCCGGCGCGCCGTAATCATGGAATGAAAACATTCTTCGATCGTTCGCGGTGCGATTACAACTCGTGGCGCATCACCCGGTTGGGCATAAAGCGCCGCCAGCAAATCAGACTGCTCCACTTTCGTTGGCAAACCGGTCGACGGTCCGCCACGCTGGACATTCAATACAACCAACGGAATTTCAACCATGATGGCCAGTGCCAAGAACTCTGTCTTGAGTGCCAGGCCCGGTCCCGAAGTCACGGTTAAAGCCACTTTGCCACCATAGGAAGCTCCCAGTGCCACACCTGCGGCAGCGATTTCATCTTCCGCTTGATGAACCATGCCGCCATAACTCTCAAAGATGTCAGAAAGATCATGCGAAACCGAGGTTGCCGGTGTGATCGGATACATGGCACAAATTTCCATGCCGGCTGCGATTGCACCAAGCGCACATGCCTGATTGCCGTTCATCACAACCCGTGATTCTTCGGTTGGTGCAGAGTCGATCTTGAACTGGAAGTCCAGGTTTTCCTGCGCCCAGGCTATTCCATGTTTCACCAGTTCAATGTTGACTTCAGTCACCTTGGTCGGTTTATGCTGGAAGATATGGGCGACCTGCTTCTCAATAATAGAAAGATCACGTTGGTAAATCTCGGTCAGAAGACCCAGCGCAAACATATTCTTTCCTTGCTGCGCGTTGTCCACAAGTTTGAGTGTTTCCTGCTCAATGGGCACTTTGATAAAATGATAGTTTTTCGAAGACATTTCTTTCATCGCTTTTGCATAGGCATCACGGATCGCTTCGTCCTCATGGTTTTCCCACATACTTTCATGAAGAATGATGCAATCGTCAGCGAAAGAATCAAGTCGATGGCGTGAAAGCAGCACCTGGTCATTAAAGGCGATAGCCAACTTCGACTGGTCTCCCCAGTTGGTCACCTTAGCTGTGCCAAAACGAACGATGTTCCCTGAAGTACTGGTCACTGTGTGGTGTGGGGGTTCGATCTCGGCAGGAATAATCTCCACCGTCCAAACGCCATTACCCATCTTGGCGCATGTTTGACCAAAAATCTGCGCGCACTTCTGTGCACCCTCTCCTGAATCAGTAATAATTTCAACGGTATGTTCAGGAACCGCCGTGATCGTTGTTTTCTTATTTGCCATGCTGCTCACTGCTACAAACGCCCAAAACCAGGGGCATTGAAAGAGAGTTTTGTTTCTCCAGGAATTCAAGCCCACGCATAATGGTGCATAGTAGGGCATCAATAGCCCCCGCCACTTGATTTTGATCAATTCAAGTAGGGGGGTTCTGTACCAGCGGTTAACCCAGAATGTGTTGATTCAGCGCATTAACACTTTGCTGTGAAATGAAGTGGTGAGCTGATAGGAAGGGTCAAGGCGGTATCCCCGGAAATCCACCGGGTTTGAGCAGTTCGTTATGCCCGTTATCCAGGCCATTTACGATGCACTACACTAAACTGATTGTCATGCGAGAAATACAGTTTGTCCTATTATGCGAGCTAACAGGTTTTCCAAAGCAGATTATTTTTTTCTATTGTTTTTATCGATACTGGTAGTTGTTTACGCATTTCATTTGTTTCCATTTACGCTGTTTGAAGGATTTGCCACCTTTTCAAATGATGCTGCAAATTATGTACTCTTCGCCCGCAAATGGTCTCCGTTTTTTGTCCCCAGCGCCGCAGAACTTCACACCTGGCCGGTGCAAACACTTCCACCAGGGTTTGCCTGGGCTCTCGCCATTACTGGAGCATCTGAATCCCTTTGGTTGAGCCATTTACTGGTATCGATCTGCATGCTTGCCAGTATCTTTCTGTTCGGCTGGATGGCCTATCGCCAGTTGGGATGGTTGACCGGAAGCCTGCTTGCCTTGGGGGCGTGTTTGCTGCCCGGTGCCGTCACCTCAAGCTTGGGTATCCTCTCTGAAAATCTGTACCTGTTTCTTTCACTAGTGGTTTTGCTGCTCTATTCGTATATCAAGAAGAGTGAAAATGCATCGTGGGCCTGGTATCTGCTTTTATTGATCTTTCTATCGCTGACGATTCTGACTCGTTCCGTTGGGATAGCGCTCGTTGCAGCGATTTTTACGGTGCCGCTGTTTGCCCAAGAGTTGTCAAAAAAGCAGAAAATCGGCTTCCCTGTAATCGCGTTGTCGAGCATTGTGTTGTGGCTGTCGTGGAATGTTTTGAATCCTCATTCCAGCGAATTTACTTATGCTTATTATGTGGAATCCTACCTCAGCGGCAGCGCAGCCGGGTACAAAGGCATCCTGGAGGGTTTTTGGCAGGATCTTCAAATCAACTTCCTACAGATCCTGTCTTCCTGGAATCACTACCTTTCATTGAGCCATCCGAACCTCTGGTTTTTTCTATTCTCATACGGCCTATTTCTCCTTTGCCTTATCGGGCTTGGCCTGCGCCTGTACCAACGTAAGCTGGATGCTGCGTACCTGATGTTTTACCTGGCAATTCTGGTTATCTGGCGATACCCGGAAGAAATGATGCGGTTCCTGCACCCCATCGTATTTTTGCTAATTCTGCAGCCTGTACTTTACTTCGCAAGCACATTCAGGACTCGTTGTCCGACCTTAATCAAAACGTCTCTGATTGCCGTGATCCTGACCTTGATCACCAACTCAATCATCATCCAGGGCCGATTGCTGGAACGAAGGGATGCAGCGAAGAATACCAGGCCGGATATTGCCCATGCATATGAGTATTATGATTCTCCTTCAAGAGAATTCGGAATGAACATTGCTAAAGCCTATACCAGTGTGATGGGTTCCATGACAAATTCGGCTCAGCGCATACCGGTCCATGGCGTGGTTGCGACGATCAAGCATGCAAATTATTCGATCCTTGCGGACCGGCGTGCAGTAAACCTGGTGGCAATCGTTCCTTACCCACAGCAGTTATGCAACCTTAAGATCAAGAATGTAGATGCTGTGTTTCTGTCCGGTTTGACAACCGATTTCAATAAGGAAGGGATTGGTCTGTTGGAACAGTACCGGGGAATATCGTCCGAGGTTTGGATGCTGGAAGGGGAAGGTGGCGAACACATTGCTTACGGCTTGATTGTTGACAGGAAGAAACTTGATTCACAAATAGAAAAAGAAGGATACAACTGCCGGTCTTACCAAGAACATTTATAGATCTTGAACGGGCTTTGACTTTCTGAGGAAGTACTTCGTAACTGTGGAAACGAAATAATGGACCGCATCAATCCAAAATACCAAGGCAAGGAATTAGAAGCCATGTCGTTTGCCATCAACTATCACCAGTGGATTATTGAAGAACTGGCACCGTTTTTTGGGCACAACGTTGTTGAAGTGGGGGCCGGGGTTGGTGATTTGTCGGTCATGCTGCTGCAAACGGAGCTGCAACACCTGTTTGCCTTTGAGCCTTCTTCGAACCTCTTTCCATCTCTCAGGTCCAGGACGGAAGGTCTTGCCCGGATCACGGCAATCAATGAATTCTTCAGCCCCGATCATGTGCCGGAAGCCATCGACTCGGTGTTGTACATCAACGTCCTGGAGCATATCGACGAGGATCGCGCTGAGTTATTGACGGCATCCCAGGCATTACAGTCCGGTGGTTGCCTATTGTTGTTCGTTCCCGCACTTTCCTGGCTCTTCAGCGAAGCCGACAGGAGCGCGGGTCATTTCAGGCGTTACCACAAGAAGCCACTGGTGACCCTGGTTGAAGAGCTTGGATTTGTGGTGGTCAAGAGCCGCTATTTCGACTTAGCCGGTATCATTCCCTGGTACGTGAACTTCGTGCTTCTGAATAACACATTCAGTGCCGGCAGCGTCGCATTGTATGACAAAGTCGTTGTACCCCCAATGCGCCTTGTTGAAAAATTGATAACACCTCCCATCGGTAAAAACATCCTTATTAGTCGCCAGGAAGGTATGAAGCCGGGCCATGCGTACATTCAAGGGGCTTGAAAATAAACTTTAAGCGGGCGCCAAAATCCCAAAAAAATACCAATCCGGTGGTGCATAGCTTATCGCCGGAGGTTGTATTTCAAAATGCACCAGATTGCCCACATGCCATCTTTCCAGCTAACCTTTTTACCTTCGCTATAGGTGCGGCCGAAATAGCCAATGCCCACTTCGTAAATCCGGTAATTTCCCTGAGCAATTTTAGCGGTAATTTCAGGCTCAAAGCCAAAGCGGTCTTCCTCAATTTTTATGGACTGGATCACCTCGCGGCGGAATGCCTTGTAGCCGGTTTCCATATCGGTGAGATTCAGATTGGTGAACATATTGGACAGGAAGGTGAGCAAGCCATTACCCATGCGGTGCCAGAAATACAGTACGCGGTGGGGTCGGTTTCCCTTGAAGCGGGAACCATAGACGACATCCGCCTGGTTGTTGAGGATGGGCTCAATCATCATGGGGTAATCGCGAGGGTCGTACTCGAAATCCGCATCTTGTACGATCACGATGCTTTTGCTTGCAGCGGCGAACCCAGCTCGTAGCGCTGCTCCCTTGCCCTGGTTTTTATCCTGGTAGATCACACGGGCTGATTTGCCATCAATATTTTGTTCCAGCAGCGCCCGGGTACCGTCTGTCGAACAGTCATCGACGATAATAATTTCCCCGTCAGGGCCGATCGCATCAACCACAGCCTGGACAACTTGCTCTATCGAATTCCATTCGTTGTAACAAGGAATGATGACCGATAAATTCATCGCGTTTGGTCCCGGAACGGTGGGTGATGAATGCCTTTCGCAAGACTAGTGTGACAGTACACTAGCGGTAAAGCAGGGCAAATTCAATCAGTGCAAAAGGACAGTTGGCCAACTCAGCCTGGAGTGCGGGCCGTTACTCATGGACCATCTGGTGAAGTAAGGTCGTTTCGGGCCGGTGGCGCAGGTAGACTGCAGCTGAGTTTGGTTGTACTTTGTGGTGTTGGGGCGAAAGCCGGTAAACCAAAACACACGAAAACATGCGCAGAGAAATCAACAAAATCCTGGTCGCCAACCGCGGTGAAATCGCCATCCGCATCTTGCGTGCGGCGGCGGAACTGGGTATTCGCACGGTCAGTATTTTTACTCATGAAGACCGTTTCTCCTCCCACCGCTACAAATCCGACGAAGCCTACCAGGTCGGTGAAGATGACGATCCGCTGAAGCCTTATCTCGATATCGACGCCATCATCGAGGTGGCACGGCTCAACGATGTGGACGCAATCCATCCGGGTTATGGCTTTTTGTCTGAAAATGTGGGATTTGCCACACGCTGCCGAGAAGAGGGCATTATTTTTGTTGGCCCTTCTGAGCGGGCCATGGCGCAGTTGGGCGATAAAGTCAAGGCCAGGGAAAATGCCGTCGCTGCTGGTTTGCCGGTGATCGAAGCCAGCCGCCTGGAGTTGGATACCCTGGAGATCGCTGTGGCCGAGGCTGGCCGTATGGGCTACCCGTTGATGCTCAAAGCCGTATCCGGTGGGGGCGGGCGAGGGATGCGTGTGGTCCGCAGTGATGAAGATCTCTCCACTGCATTCGTCGAGGCCCGTAGCGAGGCGTTCAAGGCTTTCGCTGACGACACGGTTTTTCTCGAGAAATTCATCGAGGCTCCCAAGCACATCGAGGTACAGGTGCTGGGGGATGAGCAAGGTAACCTGGTACATCTCTACGAGCGCGATTGTTCGGTACAGAGGCGATTCCAGAAAGTGGTGGAAATCGCGCCCAGTTGCGGTCTCAGGGAAGATACCCGCCAGGCCCTGTTCGACTATGCACTGGCCATCATGCGCCGGGTTGGATATTATAATGCCGGCACGGTCGAATTCCTCCTCGATAAAGAAGAAAATATCTATTTCATCGAGGTCAATCCGCGTATCCAGGTGGAGCACACGATCACGGAACAGGTGACCGGCATTGACATCGTGCGCAGCCAAATCCAGATTGCCAGAGGTTACCGGCTCAGCGATCCTGAAATTTCCATCGAGTCACAGAAGGCTATCCGTTGCACCGGTTATGCAGTGCAGTGCCGCATCACCACTGAAGATCCCGAAAATGGATTCCAGCCCGACTTCGGCACCTTGATCGCCTATCGCAGTGCAGGGGGATTCGGCATCAGGCTGGATGTCGGTGCCGCCTATCCGGGTGCTCGTGTCTCGCCTTTCTTCGACTCTTTGCTGGTCAAGGTCACGGCACAGGGGCGCACGCTGAAGGGTGCGGTGCAGCGCGGCCACCGGGCCTTGCGCGAGTTCCGCATCCGTGGGGTGAAAACCAATATCGGTTTCCTGGAAAATGTACTGAAACACCCGACCTTCAATACCGGCAAAGCTACGGTCAGTTTCATCGATCAGCATCCGGAATTATTCCAGATTACCCAGTCGTTCGACCGCGCCACCAAGACCCTGAAATACCTTGCCAAGCTGACGGTGAACGGTAATCCGGATGTTGGATACATCGAGCGTGGCCGGGTGTTTCGCAAAGCCGTGATCCCACCGGTCAACCG
>JAZFUZ010000152.1:0-20543 GCA_036447475.1 Lysobacterales bacterium
TTGGGAAAATCGGTGCTCATCTGCAGCGCAAACTCCGGATCCTTCATGCAATATGCGGGTTAGAGATCATAATTGATCACACAAAAAAAATCCGGGCTGGTAATGCACCCGCCCGGAAATCCGGCAGAGCCGGAGAGGATCGTAAAATTATTTTCTGGTGATTTAGCTGCAGTCCACCAATTTGTTTTCATTCATTATTATGATGTTACGGGCGCATCGTAATGCAAAAGGTTAAGTCTTGTCAAGCTTAAACAGGCTGCAACCGCTCCGCACTCCGGACCGGGATCAGGTTCAAGAACCTGGCCCCGGTGGGCTGTTGGGTTCCTACGAAGCTTCAAGTGCTGAGCGAATATCCTGCTGGATTTTTTCGGCGGCGGCGCGGGGGTCGTCGGCATCCCGGATTGGGCGGCCAACCACCAGGTAGTCTGCGCCGCTGGCAATTGCGTCAGCAGGTGTAAGCACGCGCTTGTGGTCGTCTCCCGGAGGGGTTGCATCGTTGAAGATGGGCCGGATGCCCGGACAAACCGTGATCAGGGCGTGATCGACGGATTCGCGCAGGGCGGGTACTTCCAGTCCGGATGAGACCACGCCATCACAACCCAGTTCCAGGGCGCGGCGGGCGCGGGACAGGACCAGTGTGTGGGCATCGCACTGGAAACCGAGATCATCCAGATCGCCCTGGTCCAGGCTGGTCAATGCCGTCACGGCCAGAATTTGCATCTTACCCTTGGCTTCCACGGCTGCGCGCAGCATGCCATCGTTACCATGGATGGTGCAGAAGTTGACTTTGTGCCGGGCCAGTTGCCGCACCGCCGCTGCTACGGTGGCGGGAATATCGAACAGTTTCAGGTCAACAAAAATCTTCTTTCCCCGTTCCTTGAGTTCGGCCGCCAGCTCGAAATAATTGCCGGAAAGAAAGAATTCCAAGCCCAGTTTGTAGAACATCACGGAGTCGTCCAGTGTTGCCACCAGTTTTTTCGCCTGATCTAGGTTTGGTACATCAAGTGCGAAAATCAGGCGCTCACGTGCCGGGATGCTGGTCTTGATCGGGCTGTTCATGGTGTCCTCTCTGACTTGGGGTCTGATTATTCGCCAGTATGAATGACTGGATAATTCCGGCGATTTCTTCCGGCACATCCATATGAAAATGATGGTGGCCTTCAATAGTCTCGTGCCGGCCATGTCGGGTCGCCGCCTGGCAGGCACGAACCTTGTCCTGTGAATACCAACTGGCAAACGGTGTGGCAATCCAGGACAGTAGTGGCACTTCGATATTACGCAGACAGTCCAGTACCTGCTCATCGGTCAGGATGATGGGCGATACCCAGTTCAAAGCGGGGTCAGTACGCCAATAAAAATGTTTCCCAACGTGTCTTGCCGAGCGCTCACACAGCAATCGTGCGGCATCAGGGGACAGGTCGGAGACTCCAAGCCGGGCACTGACCATCTCATCGATCGAGTCATAGGGCCTGAGTGGATTTCGTTCCTTGCGCATTACCGTCATGCTTTTGCGCAAGCGCATGGCGGTATCCGCTCCAGCACTTGATACTGGCACCAGGCCGTCCAGCACCACCACGCTGCGGACGTGAGCCGGCGACGCTGCGGTGTACAGCGTGCTCACCCCGCCACCCATCGAGTGCCCGACAAGGTGGCAGCTGTTCCAGCCCAGGGCGGTCAGGGCCGCGTCCACGTCCCAAAGATAATCAATGAAGTGATAACGTGCTGTATGGTGGCGGTGCTCGGAAAGACCGTGCCCCGGCAAGTCCAGTGCGACGATATCCAGGCCGGTGAGGTGTTCCGCCAGGGGTATAAACGAGGCGGCGTTATCCAGCCAGCCGTGCAGGCACAGCACCGGGGGTGCGCCTTCGGTCTTCCAGCGTAAGCCTGCAAGCTGGCCGAGAGGTGTTTCAAGCAGAATTTCTTCAGCTGGTTTCATGTCAATATGAGCATCCTGTCAACCGGCCCTCAACCAATTCCGGCAACTCATGCAATGTGCGGGCCAGCCTGCAAATTCGCATAGGCCAGCACCAGCCACTTGGCACCCGCAGCGTGAAAATTGACGTACACTCGCGTGTGTTCACCGGAACCTTCAAAAGCCATGACTGTGCCCTCGCCAAATTTTGCATGCGTAACATTCTGGCCCAGGCTGAACGGCCAGTCCTGCCCACCCATTGCTGAAGCCGCTGGGCGCGCCGGTACATAAGGGCGGTGAACGGCAATTCGCGGGCGGATTTCTTCCAGTAATTTCGATGGCATTTCGTCGATAAACCGTGACGGCCGGCAGTGGTTCTGGGAGCCGTACATACGCCGTGTTTCAGCATAGCTGATGTACAACTGCTCCCGGGCTCGGGTCATGCCCACGTAGCACAGGCGCCGTTCTTCCTCCAACTGGCCGCCGGATGCTTCCAGCGAGCGACGGTGAGGAAACAGGCCGTCTTCCATACCGGCCATGAACACCAGTGGGAACTCCAAGCCCTTGGCGGAATGCAGCGTCATCAATTGTACACAATCGTCCCAGCTTTCACCCTGGGTTTCACCGGCTTCCAGGGCTGCGTGACTGAGAAAGGACTGCAGTTCGCTCAACCCGGCTTCGGCATCCTCTTGCGGCAGGATAAAGGCTTCCGCCGCGTTGACCAGTTCGCGCAGGTTGTCGATACGGGTTTCCATGCGTTCGCGTGGTTCTTTCTCATAGTGTCCTACCAGCCCGCTGTCGTCGATCACGCGCTGCATCTGCTTGCCCAGTGTCCAGTCCTGCATGCGCTCGCGCATGTTCTCGATCAGCCGGATAAAAGCAGATACGGCGGTTCCCGCACGGGCAGCAAATTTCCCCTGGGAAACGCATTCACCGGCAGCCTGCCACAGGGTCAACCCACTTTCCCTGGCCTGCAGGCGGATGATCGAAAGGGTTTTCGCGCCGATGGCGCGAGCCGGTTTGTTGACCACCCGCTCCAGGGCGGCGTCGTCATTTGGATTATTCAGCAAGCGCAGGTACGCCAGGGCATCCTTGACTTCGGTGCGCTCGAAGAACCGCTGGCCGCCATACACGCGGTAAGGGATGTTGGCTTGCAGCAAATATTCCTCGAACAAGCGTGATTGCGCCGAGGTCCGGTAGAGTATGGCGCTGTCGTCGGCCCGCCGGCCTTCATCCAGCCATTGCCCGATGCACTCGATCACGAAGCGGGCCTCGTCCTGTTCATTGAAGGCGGAATAGATCCGGATGGGTGTGCCGCTCGGGCCGTTCGTCCACAGCTTCTTGCCCATGCGGGACTGGTTATTGGCGATCAAGGCGTTAGCGGCGTCCAGGATGTTGCCGGTGGAGCGATAATTCTGTTCCAGGCGCACGGTACGTACGTCCGGGAAATCACGTACGAAATGATGGACGTTTTCCACCTTGGCTCCACGCCAGCCGTAAATGGACTGGTCATCGTCACCGACCACGAACATCCGGCCGCTGTTTCCGGCCAACATGCGAAGCCAGGCGTACTGGATGGCATTGGTGTCCTGAAACTCATCGATCAGCAGGTGTTGGAGGCGTTTACGATAATGATCCAGCACGCCGGGGTGTTCCAGCCAAAGTTCGTGGGCGCGGAGCAGCAGCTCGGCGAAGTCGACCAGGCCGCCGCGCTTGCAGTGTTCCTGGTAAAGCTGATAGATGCGCACCCAGGTTGCAGTGACCGGGTGGTCGAGGTGCTCGATATTGTGCGGTCTCTGGCCCTCGTCTTTGCGGGCGTTGATAAACCACTGTGCCTGACTGGCTGGCCAGTGAGCCTCATCCATGCCCTCATCGCGGATGATCCGGCGCAACAGGCGTTGCTGATCCTCCGAATCCAGAATCTGGAATGTTTCGGGCAGCCCTGTTTCCCTGCAGTGCATGCGCAGCAGGCGGTGGGCAATGCCATGAAAAGTGCCGATCCACAAAGACCGGGTGGAGAACCCGAGCAACTGGCCAGTGCGCTCCCTCATTTCCCCGGATGCCTTGTTGGTGAAGGTGACGGCCAGCACGCCTAGCGGTGAGACGTGTTCGACCTGGATCAGCCAGGCCAGGCGGTGCACCAGTACACGGGTTTTACCGCTGCCGGCCCCGGCCAGGACCAGTACATGACTGTCGCTGCACGTTACCGCTTCACGTTGAGGCTCGTTCAATTCATCGAGCAGGTGGGAAACATCCACTATGGATGTTGTTCGCGCTCAATCGCGCGGTATCCGATGTCGCTGCGGGTGAATGCGCCTTCCCAGACAATCTGCCTGCAAGCGCGGTATGCTTCACGCTGTGCCTCGGCGACTGTCTCTCCCAACGCGCATACGCACAGCACCCGGCCGCCGGAAGTGACAATATCTGCTTCGCTCTGTGCGCTGATGGCAAGGCTGGAGGTGGCCGGATCGTTTTCGCCCATGCCGCTTGCGGCCAGGGCGGTACCGGCCTGGAACACTTTTACGTGTTGCGGAAATTCACCGTCGAGCCCGCTGATGGGGAAACCCTTCGCATAGCTGCCCGGATATCCCTCAGCAGCCATGACCACACCGAGGCATGCGCGGTCGTCCCACTGAGCTTTCTCCTGGCCCAGGCGGCCCTCAATAGCGGCCAGGCAGAGTGCTGGCAAATCTGACCGCAGGCGCATCAGGATGGGCTGGGTTTCGGGATCGCCAAAACGAACGTTGAATTCGAGTACCCGTAGATCACCCGCTGCCGAGATCATCAGACCGGCATAGAGAATACCGGTGAAAGGGTGTCCGTCGGCGGCCATGCCTTCGATGGTGGGTTTGATGACTTCGGCCATCACCCTTTGATGCATGTTTTCGTCCACCACCGGAGCTGGGGAATAGGCGCCCATGCCTCCGGTATTGGCGCCAATGTCGCCATCACCGACTGCTTTGTGATCCTGCGATGTGGCCAGGGGGAGAATATTCCTGCCGTCGGCCATGACGATAAAGCTCGCTTCTTCGCCTTCGAGGTATTGTTCGATGATCACCCGGTGCCCGGCATCGCCAAATGCATTGCCGGCCAGCATATTCTGCACAGCGGCTTCCGCTTCAGCAGTCGTTTGCGCCACGATTACGCCCTTGCCGGCTGCCAGACCGTCCGCCTTCACCACGATGGGCGCACCGTGCTCGCGGATAAACCGGACCGCTGGTTCAACCCCGGTAAAATTTCCATAGGCGGCCGTGGGGATGTCATGGCGCGTCATGAAGTCCTTCGCAAAAGCCTTGGAGCCCTCCAACTGAGCTGCTGCTGCTGAAGGGCCGAAACAGGCCAGGCCCGCATCACTGAGAAGATCGACAATGCCATTGACCAACGGGTCTTCCGGCCCGACGATGGTCAGGTCCACACCCTTTTCGCGGGCAAAATTCAGCAGGCCGTTCAGGTCGTTCGAGGAAATGGCTATGTTCTCAACGCCGGTTTCCCGGGCGGTTCCGGCATTACCGGGCGCCACGAAAACCATATCTACTGCGGCGGATTTGGCCGCGCACCAGGCCAATGCGTGTTCCCGGCCGCCGCTGCCGATGATGAGGACTTTCATTTAGTGCCTGAAGTGTCTGATGCCGGTAAATACCATGGCCATGCCGTGTTCATCAGCGGCTGCAATGACTTCCTCGTCCCGCATGGAGCCACCGGGTTGTATAACCGCAGCGATGCCGGCTTCTGCCGCGGTGTCGATTCCATCCCGGAAAGGAAAGAATGCATCCGACGCCATAATGGCCCCGTTGATTGGCAGGCCGGCATCTTCCGCCTTCCAGTGGCCAATGCGGGCCGAATCAATTCGGCTCATCTGTCCTGCGCCAATACCCACCGTGCGTCCACCAGTCGCGTAAACAATGGCGTTGGACTTGACCATGCGCGCAACCTTCCAGGCAAACATCAAGTCCAGCCATTCCTGTTGGTCCGGTTGGCGCTGCGAAACAACCCGGCAGTCCTCCCGTGACAGCGTCTTAAGATCGGAGGTCTGGATCAGCAGGCCGCTGCCGATACGCTTGATTTCCTGCTGTGCGACCGGTTTGCCTAGCGGGACTTCCAGTACGCGGACATTTTTCTTCGCCGACAGCACGGCCAGTGTTTCATCATCGTAAGCCGGAGCGATCAGCAACTCGAGGAACTGGCGATTGATGATGTTAAGCGCCGTGGGGGCGTCCAGCGGCCGGTTGAACGCAATAATTCCGCCGAAGGCGGATGTGCTGTCGGTGGCAAATGCGAGCTCATATGCGCTCGCCGGGTTTTGGGCCACCGCCACGCCGCAGGGATTGGCGTGCTTGATGATGGCACAGGCGGTTTCATCGAACTGGCGCACGCACTCCCAGGCCGCGTCGGCATCGGCGATGTTGTTGTAGGATAATTCCTTGCCCTGATGCTGGCGGGCTGCAGCCAGGCTGCCCTGCGCCGGTTGTAGATCACGGTACCAGGCCGCTTGCTGGTGTGGATTCTCGCCATATCGGAGGTCGGCGACTTTCACAAAACAGCCGTTGGTCTGGTCCGGAAAAGCGGCCAGGCTGCCGTCTTCTTCGAGTGCGGACAGGTAGTTGCTGATGGCATCGTCGTACTGCGCGACCCGGTTGAATGCCGCCACCGCCAGTTTGAAGCGAGTATTGCGGTCCAGTTCACCGCAACCGGATTCGAGTTGTTCCAGCACCGCCTTGTACTGTTCCGGGCTGGTAATAATTGCGACGGATTCAAAGTTCTTGGCGGCTGAGCGCAGCATCGCCGGCCCGCCGATATCAATGTTCTCGATGGCATCCTCGAAACTGCAGTCCGGCTGGCTGGTCACCGCTTCGAACGGATAAAGATTGATCACCGCCAGGTTGATGCGAGGAATGCCCTCATCCCTCATAACCCCATCGTCTTCGCCCGCTCTGCCCAACAAGCCGCCGTGGATCCGCGGATGTAGCGTTTTCACGCGTCCTCCCATGATTTCAGGTGAGCCCGTGTGATCGGAAACTTCGGTCACTGACAAGCCGGCGCCCGCCAGAGCTTTTGCCGTACCACCGGTGCTCAGTAATCCGTAACCCAGCTTACTGAGTCTGCCGGCGAATTCGATGATGCCGGTTTTGTCCGAGACGCTGATCAATGCCAGCCGTTGCGGTGAGAAGGGGGGTGCTTTCACGGGGGTCGCTTTCCCAGGGGTCCCTTTCATGATCAGCTTTTACCATTGTTCGCCGGAATATCGTAGCGGTGCAACTTGGTTCTGAGCGTGTTGCGTGTGATGCCCAGGATTTTTGCAGTTCTGGACTGGTTACCGTGGGTATAACGCAGAACTTCTTCAAGCAGTGGAGGCTCGACTTCCGCCAAAAGCGTCTGGTACAGACAACTGGGCTGGGACGGTCCCATATCCTCCAGATAGCGCCTGATAGCAGCCTGAACATTCTGTCTCAACGGGACTGAATAGTCTTGCGCAGCGACGGGTTCAATAAGGTTTTTTCTGGACATCGGGTGCGAATTTCGCCCTGTTTTTATGGCATCGACCGGAGTCGTTAACCCTACCACATCAGAAGCTGCTTGAAAAAGTTGTTTAATCATTTGTGGATCATCAGTGATGAAAAATGTGTCTTATCGAAAATGCAGTTCAAAACCGACCGCCTGGTGCCCGGGGTCGGCGAGGTCCAGGCTTATATGGAGGTAGGCCTGTGGTGTCATACCGGTTTCGATGTCAGTGCCTTCTGCGAGATACTCATCGGGTTCGAACAGGCGGCTGACCAGGGTCTGGCCGCTGGAGTCCAGCAGGTCGACTTCCAGCTTGGGAAATGCCTGGGAACGGGATGCTCGGTTGACGATGGTCAGACTCAGGCTCAGGGTATCGGGCCGGGTAGGGTGGCTGCGCATGTCGCGGCTTAGCAACTGAACCTGGTCAAGATCACGCCAGGGCGTGGTAGGCGACGGTTCCTTTAATGCTGTCTTGACCAGCAGGTTCTCGAAACCGGAGGAATCCAGCAAGGGAAGCTGGAAGAATTCTGCGAGATAGACCGTCACGAGGATTAACAGGGCAATCGCGGCGGCGATCCATGCAGCTCTCAGCGTCTTTTTACCGCGCTGCGCACCCTGATCTGCTCCACCTTCCTTTTCAGCAATTGACGAGGCCTCCCCGGACGATAGCCGGGCCTGTTTCGCTGCCGCCAGGTCCAGCTTGAATCCCAGTAGCGGCAGTTTACCCGCCGCCGGTGGGTGGTCACCGGGGTCCGGCCATTGATCAAACAGGGATTCGAGTGCATTACTGATTTGCTTGCATTTGCCGCAGCGGTATTTACCTCGCACCTGCGCCAGTACCAGGGCATTGACTGGATGAACGGTATGGCAAGGGCAGCGCGTGTACATCAGGGCCTGCGTGGGCTCAGGGTTCCTCGGGCCGGTTATGTGTCAGGTTTTGGTAACGCTCCAGCTCGGCACCGAAATTTGCGACGATCCCATCTTCCCTTAGCTGCAGGTTGGCCAGGGACTTCCTGTTGCTTTTCAAGCGAAGCTGTAAATTTGAGATTGACTTGATGATCTCCGGATCAACCTCCACGCCGGATCTTTGCCGGGTGGCTGCTTCCCTGATCTGTCCGCGGTATGCGTCCAACATGCTCTTACGGTAGGTTTGCAGCAGCAGCCGGTCATATTCAAGCTGGTTGATCTCTACCGTCATGGCATCCTGGATTTCCTGCTCCGAGTCGTAGCGAAGGAGGAGAAAGGCATCCATTCGCCACTTCAATTCCGCTTCTGAATACGGGGCTTTTGGCCGCTTCATGCCGGACGAGTCCCGGGGCAATTCATTGAGGTCGTGCTCAGTCTTGGATTTTGGAGGGGGCGGCACCAGGCTCTGATCTCTGGCCCGGACAATACCCTGCGCATCCAGCTCATCGTGTTTTTTGTCTTCGAAACCAGGGGGCAGAGTCTCGCTGTAGTGAACTTCACCGTTTTCGTCGACCCAGCGAAAGACTTTCGCCGCCATCGCAGAACCGGCGACCAGTAGTGCGGCTGATAACAAGAGTGATGTAAAAAAGAGTGTGGCTTTGTGTTTATATCCCATAGTCTTCACGATATCGTTGTATGGCAGCGAGGTCGATTTCATCGTTACCCGGACCTGCAAGAAAACACAGCAGGTCATCCAATCCGGCAATGGCCGTGCAGGTAATGCCATAACTCCGATTGATTTCCTGGGCCGCCGACAGTTCACCCCGGCCGCGTTCCTGCCGGTCGAGCGCGATGGCAATTCCGACCGCCTCGGCGCCGGCAGCCGTGATGATGCCAATAGATTCCCGGACGGATGTACCGGCCGAGATCACATCATCGATGATCAGGACTCTACCGGCCAATGGCGCCCCCACGATCATACCGCCTTCGCCATGGTCCTTGGCTTCCTTGCGATTGAACGCATAGGGTACACTGCGGCCGTGTGTGTTGTTTAACACCACTGCAGTTGCCGCGGCGATCGGGATGCCTTTGTATGCCGGGCCGAACAACATGTCGAAAGCCAATCCGGAATCAATAATGGATTCTGCGTAGCAGTCGGCCAGTTCGGCCAGCGAGGCGCCATCATCGAAGCCGCCAGCATTGAAAAAATAAGGACTGACACGCCCCGACTTGAGAGTGAAGCTCCCGAAGCTGAGGTTGCCTTTCTTCAGCGCCAGCCTGAAGAACCTGTTTTTGTAGTCCTTCATTACAGAATCCATTTCACCAGTTTAAAGTATGCCCAAAAAGGAGCCTGGGGTCCAAGGGAGCCGTCGCAATTTTTGTTATGCTTGCCCACAATTTTCCGTCCTTCAGAAAGGAGAAAATACACAATGCGCATCATCACACTAAACGCCAATGGCATTCGGGCTGCGGCCAGGAAAGGTTTTTTCGACTGGCTGGGCAAGCAGGATGCCGATGTAGTGTGCATCCAGGAAACCAAAGCCCAGGGCCACCAACTGAAAGATCCGGTATTTTCTCCACGGGGCTACCACGTCTATTACCATGATGCGGAGAAAAAGGGCTACAGTGGTGTCGCCATTTATACTCGCCATGAGCCGGACCTGGTACAGCACCGTATCGGTTGGGATGTGCTCGATAGCGAAGGGCGCTGGTTGCGAGTGGACATTGGCAGCCTGACGGTGGTATCACTCTACCTGCCCTCCGGCTCCTCCAAGGAGGAGCGCCAGCAGGTAAAATATCAAACCATGGATTACCTGCAGCCCCTGCTGTCGGAAATGGCGGCAGACGGACGGCATTACGTCATTTGCGGTGACTGGAATATTGCGCACAAAAATATCGATATTAAGAACTGGCGAGGCAATCAGAAAAATTCGGGCTTCCTGCCCCAGGAGCGCGCCTGGATGGATGAATTGTTCGGACCTGTGGGCCTGACCGACGCCTTCCGCCAGGTTGATCCACGCGAGGAGCGATACACTTGGTGGTCGAACCGTGGCAGGGCCTGGGACAATAACACCGGGTGGCGCATTGACTATCAAGTAACAACTCCCGCCCTTGCCCGGAAAGCCATCCGGGCTGAAATTTACAAAGACGAGCGATTCTCCGATCATGCACCGTTGATCATGGACTACGAATTCGACATTGCAGGCAATACTCCTTCAAGGTGAGCGGAGACCTGCGACGCAACTGGAAAGAAATCCTGCTGAACCGCAGGATGGTGGTCTGTGTGTTTCTCGGATTCACTTCCGGCATGCCGCTCTATGTGCTGATCCAACTGGTACCGGCCTGGCTGCGCAGCCACCAGGTAGACCTGGCCACCATCGGGCTTTTTTCGCTGATGTCGCTGCCCTATACCTGGAAATTCCTGTGGGCGCCGCTGATGGACCGGTTTTCTCTGCCGTTTCTCGGCCGGCGCCGCAGTTGGGCCTTGATCACACAGCTTGCGCTGTTTTTCGCCATTGGCATATTGGGCCAGTTCGACCCGACGCGGTCGCTGACCGCTATCGTTGCGGTGGTGTTCACGGTGTCTTTGTTCTCGGCCAGCCAGGACATCGTGATCGATGCGTACCGGCGGGAGTTGCTGGCGGATGATGAGCTCGGTACCGGCACCTCCTTTTTCGTTAACGCCTATCGCCTGGCGTCGCTGGTGCCAGGCTCCCTGGCGCTGATCCTGTCCGATCACCTGCCGTGGCCTGTTGTTTATTGGATCACGGCCAGCTTCATGGGGGTCGGTATTTTGACCACGCTGGTGATCCGTGAAGTCAGCGATGACAAAATGGCGCCGCATACGCTGCGTGAAGCCGTGATCGAACCTTTTCGCGAATTTTTTTCCCGTGGCGGCGTGGGCACGGCGTTCGCCATTCTCGCCTTCATGTTCCTGTACAAGCTGGGCGACAGTATGGCCACTGCACTGGCCACGCCGTTTTATCTGGACATGGGTTTCAGCCTCACCGAGATTGGTTCCATAGCCAAGGTGGCCGCTCTGTGGTCGGTGATCGCAGGCGCGATCATCGGTGGCCTCGCGATGCTGAAGCTCAGCATTAACCGCGCTTTGTGGGTGTTCGGATTGGTGCAGTTGATCACGATACCCGGCTTCGCATGGCTCAGTGTGGTGGGCCACAGCCCGGTGGGTCTGTTCATGGTGGTCAGCGCCGAATACCTGGGTGTTGGCCTCGGTACCGTGGCGCTGACAGCCTATATCGCGCGTGAGACCAGCCTTGCTTTCACCGCCACACAGTTCGCTCTGTTCACCAGCTTCATTGCCGTGCCCCGCACCTTTGCCAATGCCAGCACCGGTTTCCTGATCGAGGCCATGGGCTATACGCAGTTCTTCCTGTTGTGTACCGTGGTCGCAGTGCCGGGCATGCTGATGCTGTTCAAGGTAGCGCCCTGGAAGGAGAGCTGATACAGGACACTACACCCAGGGCTGGTAGATTTTCCCGAGCAACACGGGTTGGTGGGCACCGGTAATTTTGCGCGTATCCTGGGCCTTGTCGTCGAGGCGTTCACGCGCCAGCCAGGCGAAAAGAACGGCTTCGACCCAGTCCGGGGCCAGCCCCTGGGTTGCGGTGGAGAGGACGGGTATGCCGGGCAGCAGGTCCGCAAGTCGGTAGAGCAGGTCCGTGTTGTGAACACCGCCGCCACAGACCAGGATGTCTGCCGGGCTGGAAGGAGCAATGGCGGTAGCCACGGTGCTTGCGGTCAGTTGCGCCAGCGTGGCCTGAACGTCGCGTGGATCGATCGAATTTACGAGTTCCTGTTTTTTCAGCCACTGCAGGTTGAAGTGCTCCACGCCGGTGCTTTTTGGAGCTGGCATTTTGAACCAGGGATCCGTCAGCAGATTCTGTAACAGGAATTCGATGACGTTCCCGCCTGCGCTCCAGGCGCCTTCCTTGTCATACGGCTCTCCGCGCTGTTCCCGGATCCAGGCATCCAGCAGGCAATTTGCCGGACCCGTATCGAATCCGGAGACTGAACCGTTGCTGTTCAGGATGGAGATATTGGCGATGCCGCCCAGGTTGAGGACAATGCGCGTTCCGTTGTCTGGTTGGAACAGGGCGCGGTGCAGGAGAGGCGCCAACGGCCCACCCTGGCCACCGGCTTCGATATCGGCACGGCGAAAGTCTCCGACGGTCATGATACCGGTCTGGTCTGCGATGCGTTGTGGGTTGCCAACTTGGATGGACTCAGGGTTGGCCCCACCGGGATCGTGCCAGACCGTCTGTCCGTGCGAGCCAAGGGCGGCGACTGCTGATGATTCTATGCCCGCCTTTTCGAGCAAAGCCTGCACCGCCTGACCGAAGAAGTCAGCCAGGCGATCATCCACTTTCTCCAGCTCATTTGCGCTTGGCCTTTGCCCGGCTTCGATCATGTCTTGCAGTGCATCTGCCAGGTCAGGCGGATAGGGCAAGCACTGTGTGTCGCGTAATCGGGGCATGCCACCTGCAAAGCTCACCAGTGCAGTGTCAACCCCGTCCCGGCTGGTTCCCGAGATCATGCCAATGAACAAAAATGCTTCACTCACGATTGGCATACAGCGATGCGAACTCGAGCCGGTTCAGCTGCGTCAACATGGGTACTGCATGCGTCTGGAAAGCTTTGAGCATCTCACCCTCGAGCGGGTTGACTGTGGGTAAAGCTACCGTCCTGGGGTTACGGTGCACGCCGTTCACCACGAATTCGTAGTGCAGATGCGGCCCGTTCGCCAGCCCGGTGGAGCCGACATAGCCGATGGTTTGGCCCTGTTTTACGCGTTGGCCTTTTTTCACTGTTCGCCTGGTGAAGTGCAGGTATTTTGTCTGGATGCTGTTGGCGTGTTTGATAAACACGTGGTGCCCGTTCGTGCTGGAATAGTCGGAACGAATGACGGTGCCCTCGCCGGCAGCGAATACCGGGGTTCCGCGCGGGGCGTGATAATCGATGCCGTTATGGGGGCGTATGCGTTTCAGGACCGGGTGCATGCGTCGCCGATTGAAGCCGGAACTGATGTAGGAGAAATTCAGGGGAGCCCGCAAAAAGGCTTTACGCATATTGTGCCCATCAGGTGTGAAAAAATCGGAGATTTCACCGTCCTCGAAAAAAATAGCCTGGAATCGCTCTCCCTGGTTGATAAAGGTAGCAGCAAGTATGTTTCCGTCACGCAGAAACTCGCCTTCGGCAAAGAGTTTTTCATAAACCAGCATGAACCGGTCGCCTTGGCGAATATCCAGCACAAAATCGATGTCCCAGCCAAAAATATTGGCCAGTTTCATGATCATTGCGTCGCTCAGGCCGGCCTTACTGGCGGCCAGGAACAGCGATGAGCTGATCACGCCCTCCGCCTCGTTGATTTGTGCGATGATCTGGCGATGCTGAATTTCAGCTGTCGGCGCACCGTTCTCAGCGCGCACCAGCAGGTAACGTGCTTGATCCAGCGGGTAGCGCATCTGCAACAAATCCCCGTTGCTGTCTTTGCGGAATTCGAAGGTCTCGCCGGGGCGGATTTTGGTCAGGCGCTGTGTGTCCTCGTTCAGGGCAAGGATTTTGTGCAACAGGGAAATGCGCAAACCCTGCTGCCTGAAGATTGTATCGAGTGTCTGGCCGGAACGCACGACAACGGCATCCCATTGGCCAACCGCCCACTCATCAGGCACTCCGGGTGATGGTTCCAGGCGGCTTGCGTCTGCACTGCCCGGATTAGCCGCTTGAGCGGGTAGACGGTCAGGCAAGATAAGCTCGATAATCTCGGTGTAGGCTGAGTTGTCAGGTGGTGCCTGGCCTGATTCGAAGGCCCCCATGGAGATGCCGATAACGACTAATGTAGCGCCGAAAACGGCCAGTTTCCGACGAGTCAGCCAGTGGCGGTCATCTTCGATGCGAAGATGGATTTTTTGGATTAATCCAGCCTGTTTCATGAGGTGACCTGACCGTGCGCTTCGTGGTTAGTTCGGACATCGCAACCATACTGACCGCAAGGGCAGCGGTCAATCGATACCTTGTTTTGGAGTGGTTTGAAATTCGAGGTGGAGACACAGGCTGCAAAGCCATAGAATGCATCGGATGCGATGATGGAAGCTGCTATGACCGATCTACAACAAGCGCTGGGTCTGATTGCCCGCGGCACAGACGAAATTATCAAGCTCGAGGAGCTGGAAGAGCGCCTCAAGCTGGGCCGGCCCCTGCGGGTAAAAGTTGGTTTTGATCCGACGGCGCCGGATCTGCACCTGGGCCACACGGTCATTATCAATAAGATGCGCCAGTTCCAGGATCTGGGACATACGATCATTTTCCTGATCGGGGACTTTACCGGCCTGATCGGCGATCCCAGCGGAAAAAATGTCACCCGCAAACCACTCACCCCTGAGCAAGTCAAGGAGAATGCTGATACTTATGCGCAACAGGTATTCAAAATCCTGGATCCTGAAAAAACACAAATCCGCTTCAACTCGGAATGGCTGAACGAGTTGGGTTCGGTGGGCATGATCCGGTTGGCTGCCAAGTATACCGTTGCACGCATGCTGGAGCGCGATGACTTCAAGACTCGCTACAGGAATAAGCAGCCAATCGCCATCCATGAATTTCTCTATCCCCTGTCCCAGGGATACGATTCGGTGGCGTTGAAGTGCGATGTCGAAATGGGCGGCACGGACCAGAAGTTCAACCTGCATGTCGGGCGTCACCTGCAACAGCATTACGGCCAGCCACCCCAGGTCATCATTACTCTGCCGCTGCTGGAAGGTCTGGACGGTGTGCAAAAAATGTCCAAGTCGCTGAATAACTACGTGGGCATCACAGAGCCGCCCGAACAGATGTTCGGCAAGCTGATGTCTATCTCCGATGAGTTGATGTGGCGTTATTTCGATCTGCTGAGTTTCCGCAGCAACGAAGATTTAGCGGCACTTAAATCCGAGGTGGACGGCGGGCGCAATCCGCGCGATATCAAGTTCTTGCTGTGCGAGGAAATCATTGAGCGCTTTCATGACGCCGGGGCTGCTGTCGCGGCCCGCGAATCATTTATCGCACGATTCCAACAGGGACAAATGCCCGAAGACATTCCTGAACAGACCCTGGAGACCGGTGGAAATGACATTGGTATCGCGGCGGCACTCAAGCAGTGTGGCCTGGTCTCCAGCAATTCCGAAGCGTTTCGGTTGATCCAGCAAGGCGGTGTGCGCATTGACGGAGAGAAAGTCAGCGAGCGCTCATTGCAACTCGAAGCCGGTTTCAAAGGCATTCTGCAAGTGGGCAAACGTAAGTTCTGCAAAGCACATGTCAAGTGATTCGCCTTTAACCGCCGCTGAACTTCTCGCGCTGCGCCAGCGGCTCGATAAGATCGACACGGGGATAGTGGACTTGATTGCCGAGCGACAGGCAGTGGTGACAACCATCGCTGAACACAAGCTGAAAACCGGTTTGCCGCTGCGCCACTATGAGCGTGAGCGCGAAGTCATCGAGCGCGGCATGGCGCGTGCGGAATCCCGGGGCCTGCCCGCCGCGGTGGCGCGCGAAGTACTTGAAACCCTGATCCACCATTCACTCAGCAAGCAGGAAGCACATAAGCTGACCCAATCCGCTCATGGTCAGGGGCAGCGTGCGCTGGTGATCGGCGGCCTGGGCCGGATGGGCGTATGGATGTCCCGCTACCTCGATATGGTGGGCTACAGGGTAGATGTTGCCGATCCGGCCGTTGGCGATGCCCCGTTCAATCGGGTTAGTGATTGGGAAGCGGTGGTAGATGATTATGAGCTGATCGTCATCGCAGTCCCTTTGAGGCCCAGCAATGACATTCTTCTGCGCCTGGCCGCGTTGCGGCCAAAATGCCTGGTGTTCGACATCGCTTCATTGAAGGGGCCGATGCGCGAAGGGCTGGATGCGTTGCACCAAAGCGGTTGCCGCGTGTGCTCGGTGCACCCGATGTTCGGTCCGGATGAAATTGGTTTGTCCGGGCGTCACATCCTGTTTGTCGATGTGGGCAACCGGGAGGCTGTTCGCGAAGCGCGGGAGTTGTTTGCCCATACCGCGGCCGACTGTGTTGAGCTGAGCCTCGAAGAGCACGACGAGGTGATGGCCTGGGTATTGGGGCTGTCACACCTGGTCAATATCGCTTTTGCCAGCACCCTGGCCCAGAGCGGCGAAGCGGTACCGCTGTTGAGAAAAATATCCAGTTCAACTTTTAACGCGCAACTGGAAGTGGCGACCCAGGTCATTTCCGAAAACCCGCACTTGTACTATGAAATCCAGCAGGGGAATGACAAGACCGCGGAGGTGACCGACCATTTCCGTAGGGTGTTGGATGAACTTGTGTGCGCCGTTGCCGAGGGCGACGAATCGGTCTTTACCAACCATATGGGAGTCGCCAAACGGCGCCTGCTCATCGGCGAAAACGAAGACGGGCTCTCAAAGTTGTGAAGCAGTCCGTCGTGCAACAGCCCGCCGTCAGGAAAGCCACCTTCAAGCTGCTCGGGGACCTTGACTGGGAAACCTGGCAGGGCAAGGATCTGGCCACGCTGGTGTTCGTTATTCGCGACGGCGAGATTCTGCTGATCAACAAAAAAACCGGCCTGGGCAAGGGCAAGGTCAACGGACCCGGCGGCAAGATGGACCCCGGCGAAACGCCCGAGGTCTGCGCGGTGCGCGAATGCCAGGAAGAGCTGGGTATCACAGTATCCAAGCTGGAGTATTGCGGCCAGCACAGGTTCCAGTTCGTTGACGGCTATTCCATCCACGTCTGGGTGTACCGCACCCGGGATTTCGCCGGCGTACCCACCGAATCGCGCGAAGCAAAACCATTGTGGGTGCCGGTGGATAAAATCCCGTACGGGCAGATGTGGGAAGACGATCAGTTCTGGTTGCCGATGGTGGTTCGTGGCGAACGTTTTATCACACGCTGGATCTTCGACGGCGACCACATGCTCGATTACGACATCCAGCCTGACGGAAACAATGAATCATGGGGTGAGGTGTGTGACCCCAAAGTATGGAGTAACCGGTGAATTTGAAATGTCTCTGCATTTTGCGCTCACCCGATTCATTGAACTCTAGGCAGATTCAATACAGCCATTAAGCAGACATCAAGAATCAAACGCGGACGGTACCCGAAGCCACCGGCAATAAGCGGTGGAGCATTCAACCAACATCTTTGCCCGATCTTGTCTGTAGTTGCAGGCCGTGCAGCGCTTCCATTTCCGGAAGGTCGCGATGCCCGTAAAATTCTGCGTCCTGCTTTCTATCCATGATTCCGATGGACACATGCATCCAGATCAGGGCAATCGTGGTGAGGACGGTCAACAACATGAAACAACTGGTCCATACGCCGATTAAATCATTCATAATGCCGAAGGTAATGGGCAGCACGAATCCGCCGAGTCCCCCGATCAGCCCGACAATTCCGCCTACCGAACCGACGTTATCCGGGTAATACATGGGGATGTGTTTGTAGACGGCTGCCTTACCCAGCGACATGAAGAAGCCCAGGACGATGGTGGTCCCCACGAAAAACCACAGCGGAATGGCGATCTTGAAGGCGATCGGGCCCTGGATGCCCTCCACCACATAATCCGTGGCGGGATAAGACAGGATGAAGGTGCACACAATGCTGGCGAAGAAAGTCCAGTACATCACGCGCCGCGCCCCGACGCGATCCGACAACCAGCCGCCCAGTGCACGGAATATACTGCCCGGCAGGGCATAACAGGCTGCCAGCATGCCGGCCGTTTTCAGCTCCAGACCGTAGGTGCCCACGTAGTAGCGAGGCAACCACAGCGCCAGGGCGACAAAAGCACCAAATACGAAGAAGTAATACAAGGAGAAACGCCAAACCTGGAGATGCTTTAGCGGATCGAGCTGTTCCCGGAAACTCGCATGTTTAATGCCTTTTTCCCTGCGTTCGCGCAAGGCGGGGTCATCTTGCGAGAAAACATAGAACAGGATGGCCGTGATACCCATTATCACAGCGTAAATTTGTGCTACACCCTGCCAGCTGCCACCCATGGCAATGAGCAGGAAGGGAGCGCCGAAGTTGGTGATCGCCGCACCCACGTTACCCATGCCGAAAATACCCAGCGCAGTGCCCTGGCGTTCCTTGGGATACCATTTGGACACATAGGTGATACCTACGGAGAATCCGCCACCGGCCAGGCCGACACCCAGCGCGGCGACCAGGAACATGCCGTAGGTGGACACCCATGTCAGCATATACGCAGCCACGGCCGTGGCCAGCATCTGTATGGTAAAGACCATGCGCCCGCCGTACTGGTCAGACCAGATCCCAAGAAAAATACGGCTCAGCGAGCCGGTCAGGATCGGCGTTGCCACCAGGATACCGAATTGGGTATCGTTCAAGCCCAGATCCTGTTTGATCTTGATGCCAATGATGGAAAAAATGGTCCACACGGCAAAACAAACCGTAAACGCCAGGGTACTGTTCGTCAGCGCTTTGGTCTGTTGTTTGGATGTTACGTTTGCCAGGCTCATTGCCCTCTCCTGCTGGGGTAAAAAAACGACTACAAGACTACCTGTTAAGATGTTGTGATCCAGTAGAATCTACCGAATTGTTGACCTAAATCAGCATCATTTCCGCACACACGGAAATCATTGCCTGAGCAGCACTGAACCCGGGCAGTTCATGATTGCCGATCGTTGCAACACAGCGAACTTCCAGCGCAAGAGCGGTGCCTCAAAGGCCCTGAAAAAGTCCAACTAAGCTTGCTTATGTTGTCGTTATCCATATAGCAGTGACGCAAGTCAACGTTACGACATTTAGAAAGCGACATTAAAGTCGTATGCTGCATGATCCTGGCTGTGCAAAAAATTCGCTGTCAAGCAAAGGAACCGCACATGAAACAACCGGGACAGATGCTTTTTATTTCGGGAATCCTTTTCACGTTATGAAAACTTTAAACAATCTTTTTGCCAGAAATTTGGCGTGGGCGAAGGCGATCAAGGAAAAAGACCCTGATTTTTTCCCACGTTTGTCCAGGCAGCAGACCCCTGAATATCTGTGGATTGGCTGTTCAGACAGCCGGGTGCCGGCAAACCAGATCGTGAATTTGCCGCCCGGGGAAGTATTTGTTCATCGCAACATTGCAAATCTCGTCATTCACACCGACCTGAATTGTCTTTCAGTCATACAGTTTGCGGTTGAAGTGCTGGAGGTAAAACACATCATTGTCTGCGGTCACTATGGCTGCGGCGGCATCAGGGCGGCGATGGACAATAAGGAGTATGGTCTGATCGATAATTGGTTGGGTCCTATCAAGGATGTCAGCCGTTTGAATGCCGAAAAATTAAGCGGACTAAAACAGCGTGAGAAGTTCGATTTGCTGTGCGAGCTGAACGTCAAAGCACAGGTCGTAAACGTTGGTAATACCACTATTGTGCAAAAAGCCTGGAGAAAAGGGACGGAGCTGTCCGTGCATGGATGGATTTACAACATTGAAAATGGAATTCTAAAAGACCTGGATGCCTGCGTTTTCCGCAAGCCAGTCAAGACGGCCATAAGTTAATAAACTTTCGCATATCGAGCTTACCAGGCCACGGCTGTAGCCGGATCGCTCACCGATAGCCACCAGTGTTTGATGGTGAAAATACATGTATCGCCCCCAAGCCGGGAGTGTGGGCTGAATTGCAGGTCACTCCAGAGTTTTGCAGCAGCAGAGCAATCTGCGTCTGGTTTCAATGGTCTCTGTTCAGGATGTAAATTTGGTATCGTTCCTTTCGGGTAAGCTGCGTGTAACCGCTCATTTGTGCTCCTCTTACTTGGTGGTGAGAAAAGCCACGATGTTACCGCAGCTTGCCTTCTAACCAATTGTAGAGTTGCACTTACGAGTTGCGTTCAAGTGACCTAACAGTAAGCCGTGCGCAATTTTGGCTGCAATGGGTAAATCCGGCTTAGAAATTGATGGATCAATCCAGGTCCTGCAGCAGAGTAGTGCGGATTTTTTCGGGGACTTTTGTGTCGTGCCGGTAGTGATCATGGTCGACGCCCATCAGCAGGCTGGCGCCTGCATGCAAGGCGGCGATCATGTCCGGTTCCAGTTCAAAACGCATGAAATGAACGGCTGAAGTTTTCTACTCGTTGCTGCGTTCCATGTCCTCGTAGGCGATGACCGGGATGCGCTCGAATTCGTCGACCTGGATCCACACCAGGTCCTCAATGCCTTTGAGCAGGCCGAGTTGCCGTTTGCGGGTC
>JAZFUZ010000153.1:0-22892 GCA_036447475.1 Lysobacterales bacterium
CCGGGCGATGTACCAGCAAAAAGTAAGCCTGGAGCAGATCAGTGGCCTTGATCACTGGCAGGGCCGAAAAGCGGACGGGCGCTGGATTGGCATGTTGCGGGCCCGCGGTGAGGGCAGCGCGCATCTGGTCGAAGCACTGGAGCAACTGCGTGGTGAGGGGCGGTTTGAACAGTGCAGTGTTCCGGAGCTGATCAACCGCCTGGTGGAAAATGGCCACGCACCCCAGGTGCAGTACATCTCCGGTCACTGGATGGACATCAATAGTCTGCAAGATCTGCAGCGGGCAAGTGATTTTTCCTACGGCCGGAATTCCTGAGTTTTAGTCCATGATTCAAGCCGGTGATTTTATCAAGCCTGCACGGGAGTTTGGTTTCAACACCTGGGCCGGTGTGCCCTGTTCTTACCTGACCCCCTTTATCAACAGCATCATCGATGACCCGGACATGATGTATATCTCCTCCGCAAATGAGGGTGATGCCGTGGCTACCGCGACCGGAGCTGCGCTGGCCGGACAAAGAACGGTCGCCATGATGCAAAACTCCGGCCTGGGTAACGCCATCAGTCCTTTAAGCTCACTGAACTGGGTGTTCAGGATACCAATTTTGCTGCTCATTACCCTGCGTGGAGAACCCGGGTTGAACGATGAACCCCAGCATGAATTGATGGGGCGGATCACCGGCCGGATACTGGATGATTTGCAGATTCCCTGGGACTGGTTTCCACCCAACGCAGGCTCCGTAGAGAGCGCACTCACCGTTGCCACCTGGCAGATGGACAAAACCGGGCTGCCCTACGCATTTATCATGCGCAAGGGCTCGGTGACCCCGGTCAGCCTGCAAAGCCTATGGAAAGCTGTGTCCGCCCCTGGACCGCCGGTGGAGCGCGTGACTGGCGAGGCCGGGATGACTCGCCGCCAGGCCCTGGTCGCGGTCATTGAGCAGACGGCAGAATCTGACAGCATTGTTGTAGCAACTACCGGTTTTACCGGACGGGAATTATTCGCCATTGCTGACCGGCCCAACCAGCTGTACATGGTAGGCTCAATGGGTTGTGCTTCGTCCTTTGGGCTGGGATTGTCGCTGACTCTTGCGGAGAAACGCGTGCTGGTAGTCGATGGAGACGGTGCGGTATTGATGCGTATGGGTAATCTGGCCACCGTGGGTGCTTACGGGGGCAAAAATTTTCACCATTTGGTTCTGGATAACGGCTTACACGAGTCTACGGGAGGGCAGTCCACGGTGAGCAATGCGATCAGCCTGGCCGGTGTGGCCGGGGCCTGTGGTTACCGCGAAGCAACCGAGGCCATGACGAAGAAATCGCTGGAGCAGTTTCTGCAGGGCCGCAATGGCCCGGCACTGCAGCAATTGAAAATCAAGCCGGGCGTCCCTGAAGATTTACCCCGGCCCGGGGTCGGCCCGGTGGAAGTGAAGCAGCGTTTGATGCGCCACCTGGAGGTTGATGTGCCCTGGGCAAATCTCTAACTCTTTTGGTCACACCTCTATTCACCGACAATTCCGGCAACTCGTGCAAAATGCGGGTTAACTGTGAACAAACCGTCTGTTTCTGTCTGGTTTACTGCGCCGGGCACACTTACAATAGGCAGCTGCAATGCAAACGAATTGCCTGCACGATGGCCTGATGCGAGGAGCATTTGCATGGGAAACAACCGTTCCGTGAGAATGGACAATCGGAAGGGCTTCGCGGGCCTGGTGGATCGCTTGCGCTATCATGAAGCTTCGCGCCAGGGCTTCGGCTTCCTGCTGCTGCTGGTCTGTACACTTTTTGCAGTGCCGGGTGAAAGCCGGATCGTCGTCGGATTGGCGCTTGCCGTGATGGGTCAGGGCTGGCGAATTTTTGCCGCAGGCGTGATCTGCAAGAACAAGCAACTGGCGACCACGGGTGCGTATTCACTGCTGCGGCATCCGCTCTACCTCGGCAATTTCCTGATTCTTGCCGGATTTACCCTGGCCAGTGGCAACTGGGTGGTCGCCCTGGTGGTATTTTTCTTTTTCCTTTTTTACTACCCCGCGGCCATCCACTATGAAGATACCAAGCTCGAGGACATCTTCGGCGATGACTGGCGGGCCTGGAGCGGCAATATCCCGGCGATGTTTCCCACCAGCCTGAAGTGGCAGGCGAATACCGAAGCGGAGTGGAGTGCGCGCCAGTCATTGATACGCAACGGTGAATTGATTTATTCCATTTTCATGGCAGGGTGTGCCCTATGGCTTTGTTACCGGGTCCTGGTATGAATACCCAAGACTGCATCGTTCACAGATGAGATCAATCCTGCTAAATCCTGGCCCCGTGAGCCTGAGTGAAAAGGTTCGAAAAGCAGCGGTGAGTACCGACCTGTGCCATCGGGAAGCTGAATTTTCTGCCTTGCAGGACCGGTTGCGGACCGCTTTGATCGATGTTTATAGCCTCCACCCGTCGCACTGGACTGCGGTTTTGCTTGGCGGTTCCGGAACGACCGCCCTGGAGGCAATGCTCTGTTCGCTGTTGCCGCGCGACGCCCGCCTGCTGGTGCTGGAAAACGGTGTTTATGGCGAGCGGATCAGCCGGATCGCGGAAATTCATGGCATCGAATACCAGGCCGTGGTCCACCAGTGGATGGATCCGATCGATATTGACCGCGTGACACAGCTGCTGGCAGACGGCGAGTTCAGCCACCTGGCCGTTGTGCAGCATGAAACAACCACTGGCCGGTTGAACGATATTTCCAGGCTTGCCAGTGTGTGTGAGGAGCACGGCATCAGTCTGTTGCTGGATTCAGTGTCCAGCTTCGGCGGCGAGGCCATTCCGTTTGATTCGACCGCGCTGCTTGCCTGTGCGGTAACCGCCAATAAATGTTTGCATGGCATGCCCGGACTGTGCTTCGTGGTTTCCCGCCGCGAAGCGATCGCGGCTGCAGTGGAACCGCCACGCAGCCTGTACCTGCATTTACCACTCTGGGCCAGGCAGCAGGACCAGGGATCAACACCCTTCACGCCGCCGGTCAACAGCTTGCTGGCCCTGGACCAGGCGTTGGTCGAGCTGAAAGAACAGGGTGGATGGAGGGCACGGCATGCCCGTTACCACAAGCTGGCTGACCGGGTGGAAAGGGCCCTGGGCCGCTACGGTGTGGAAGCCATGTTGGAGTCCGGCGAGTCCTCATGTGTCTTGCGATCCTACCGGTTGCCCCGGCACAGGAGTTACCAGGATATTCATGACGGACTGAAACAGCACGGTTTTGTCATTTATGCCGGGCAGGGCGGCCTGGCAGCTGAAATGTTTCGCATTTCTACCATGGGAGACATCACGGACTACGACATGGAACGCCTGCTGGCGGCGCTAAATGTGGTATTCAGCAGTGCTCCTTCGAGGTAATATTGCCGTGTTCAGCGAGCGGGATTGAACCTGATGAGACAAGGAAAATACGCTAGTCCGCATATTGTACCAGTCGGTTTCTGGCCTCTTTATATATAGCTGAATATTGTGAAGAATATGTTTCTTTTTATTATTATTTCAGAAGTACAGTTTGTCCCCGGCCCGAGACCTATCCCGGTCCTGGCTTGTCCAGCTACGTCTGGACTTGATCTTCCCTCTATCCATAGCCACGGCTATGGCTTTCGGTCCAGCTCAGCGTCCAGTCGCAGCTGTCCGGCGCCATCATCCGTGATACTGGTGCAATATGCGGACTAGTCCCCCATTTTTGTCCAGCCTCGTGCTGATGCTTTTGCTGGTTTCACCGGGCGCTTTCGCCTATCTCGATCCCAGCACCGGCAGCATGGTGGTGTCGGCCATTGTGGGCATTCTCGCTTCGATTGCGCTGGCGCTAAAAATCTACTGGTACCGAATCAAGGCATTTTTCAGGCGGGACAGAAAAAAAGGCTCATCATTGCAAGCACCCCCGGAATAAACCGACGGGGCGATGTTCATGTCTTTATTTTATGGCTGGAGAGGTTGGCGACAGTTCAAGCAGCTACCATGGGAATGGCGCAATATTGTGATCTACTCCGAGTCCGGACAGGATTGGCACCAGTTCTCCGGACTGATCGGATATGTGAATCAAAATCTGGGCTGTAAAACCTGTTACGTCACCTCGGACAGGAGTGACCCTGGGTTCAGTTACGTGCATGAAAATTTTCACGCGATTTACCTCCCTGATGGTCTTTTCCGAACCATTTTTTTCCAGGTCAACCAATCCGATATTTTTGTTCTCACGATGATGGACCTGGGGAATTTTCAGCTGAAGCGTTCCCTTCACCCGGTGCATTACGTTTATCTGTTTCACAGCATGGGCAGTACCCACATGGTCGACAATGAGAATTCTTTCGACCATTACGACAGCCTGTTCTGCGCTGGGCCGCACCAGGTGGCGGAGATTCGAAAGCGCGAAGAAATTAAGCATCAGCCGGCCAAGCATTTGTTTGATTATGGCCACCCCCGACTGGAGGAAGTCATCGAACTGGGCAAAGTCTGCAGGATGGAAAAGCATGATGGCGATCACCGAACCGTGCTGATTGCGCCGACCTGGGGTGATACGTCCATTTTTAATACCTGCGGCAGGGAGTTGATCGGCGTATTGCTGAATGCGGGATACCATGTCATCATGCGGCCCCATCATCAGAGCAGGCGGCAGACGCCGGAAGTGATTGCCGCGCTGCGGGACACTTATGCAGCGCACCAGCGGTTTGAATATATCGACCGCATGGATGAAACCGATTCGATTCTCCGTTCCGACATCCTGGTCAGTGACTGGTCGGGCATAACCATGGAATACGCAATGGGTCTGGAGAAGCCGGTACTGTTTATCGATGTCCCCCGCCGCATCCGCAATCCCAACTGGAAAGAGCTGGGAATTGAACCAGTGGAAGCATCGATCCGACACCTTATGGGTGAAATTCTGTCTCCAGAGTCGCTAGACGAAGCGCCCGCGGCCATTGAGCGCCTGCTCGCCACTCCCGGGCGCTTCCGCGATGAAGTACGTGAATTGCGTGAGCAAAAAGTGTTCCGCCTGGGACATAGCATCCCGGATGGCGCAACCGAGATAAAACGCCTGGCAGATGAACGCCTCGAGGCGAGGCAGGTAAGAGAACAGTTAGCGGGCACTAGTGCTCCTATATTAAGTGACGATTAAGCGAGACGAGAAGGTTTATTTGCAGAGTTTATTGCCTGGCTGGCACAATACCTGTTCGATTCGATTGACGAAGTTCAGAAATACGTCACGCCGTTGATCACGACGTTGTATTTAATCGGTATTATCACCATGGCCAGCGACCATTTTACTTCCCTTCCCATTTCAAGCGCGCAAATTGCCAATCTGGACTCACTTGGCTATAAAAAAATGACCCCTGTTCAGGCTCAGAGTTTACCGTATGTATTGGACGGTCGAGATCTGATTGCCCAGGCAAAAACGGGCAGTGGTAAAACAGCGGCTTTTGGCATCGGCTTGTTACATCGGATCAATCCGAAGTTTTTTGGTGTCCAGGCACTGGTGTTGTGTCCAACCCGGGAGTTGGCCGACCAGGTGGGTAAAGAGCTCCGCAGGCTGGCCCGCAGCACGCCCAATATCAAGCTGGTGTTGTTGTGTGGCGGTAAGCCATTTAGCCCGCAAAAAGCATCCTTGGGGCACGGAGCACATATTGTTGTTGGTACACCGGGACGCATTCAGGATCATCTGCGTAAAGCGACTTTAAAGCTTGATGGGTTAAAAACACTGGTGTTGGACGAGGCTGACAGGATGTTGGATATGGGCTTTTATGAAGTGATGACCGACATCATCGCCCGGACCCCAAAAACACGCCAAACCCTGTTGTTTTCGGCCACCTATCCGGACGCAATAAAGCGCATGTGCCGTTCTATTCAACGCCAGCCAGTGACGGTCACCGTTGATTCTGAACACAAGCCCGGAGTCATCGAACAAGTGTTTTACCAGGTGAAAAAACATCAACGCAACAACACGCTGTTAGCCTTGTTTGAACATTATCAGCCCGCCAGTGCCCTGGTGTTTTGTCATACTAAAAAGCAATGTGACGAGGTTGCCGGCTTTCTGCGTGGAAAGCGGATCGAGGCGCTGGCCATTCATGGCGATTTGGATCAGCGCAAGCGCGACCAGGTCCTGGTGCGATTTGCCAATAACAGTTGTTCGGTACTGGTTGCTACCGATGTGGCCGCACGCGGCCTGGACATTAAGTCACTGCCGGCAGTGATTAATTATGAATTACCGCGTGATCCTGAGATTTATGTTCATCGCATTGGTCGCACCGGCCGGGCAGGGAAAAAAGGGATTGCTTTGAGTATTTTCACCGAGTCTGAACAGCAGCGCGTTCATGCGATTGAGCAGTTCCAAAAGAAAGCGTGTATTTGTGATGTATACGAATCCCTGGATCGTCGCCCGGGTTTTTCCTTGCAATCACCGATGGTCACCATACAGATCGATGCGGGGCGAAAAAATAAAATTCGCGCCGGTGATTTGTTAGGTGCGTTAACCGGAGATGCGGGTCTGTCCGGTTCCCAGATTGGGAAAATCGATATTTTTGATTTGTCCAGCTTTATAGCAATCGAACAACAATCTGTGCGCAAGGCGCTTGATTATTTGGCCAACGGTAAAGTAAAAGGGCGCAGTATTCGTGCGCGAAAAATATCCTAGAAATATTCTTGGAAATCTATATAAATGAATAATATTAAAGGAATTAAATTTTATTCACCAATAGAAGAAAACATCAACATCATTTCTCATGCGATTGGTTTAATGTTAAGCATTGTTGCTTTGCTGCTTTTAGTCAGGCACGCAAATCTGCATGGAAACGTTTGGCATGTTGTAAGTTTTGCCATTTTCGGAGCCAGTTTGATTTCTTTGTACGCGGCTTCTACTTTCTACCACAGTGCTAAAAAACCAGAATCAAGACGAAGATTACGCGTCATCGACCACGCGACTATTTATGTTCTCATTGCTGGAACCTACACTCCTTTTGCGCTGGTTACGCTGAAGGGCGCAACCGGCTGGGTGCTTTTTGGTGTTTCCTGGGGCATGGCTTTTACCGGCATCATTCTAAAACTGTTTTTTACCGGGAAATATAATTTAATTTCGACCCTGATGTATGTGTTCATGGGGTGGATCGTTGTCTTCGCCATTAAACCCCTGCTTAACAATCTATCTTCAGATGGCCTGTTTTGGCTTGTTGCAGGTGGAATAGCCTATACAATCGGTGCAATTTTATACGGCATCAAAAAAATAAAATTCAATCACGCCATCTTCCACCTGTTTGTTTTGATGGGCAGTGCCAGTCATTTTATATCGGTGTATTTCTATGTTTTACCCGTTGCATAGATCAGTTCTTCTACCGTATTGTCAGTCGTGATTCTGCTGCAACACGGGCGTCATGCTACTTGGCCAGCAAGCGCTCCAACTGCTTGGCAACCAGGATTACCGGCACGCTCACCCTGTCTGCGACAGTTCAGAAGTCGCCGCTGTCAATCCCCCTGTTTCCAGGTATTGCACCGGCCACAGGCTTGCGGCACAATGCCGTTCCCGCGCCGGTATAAAGAGCTTGATGCATTACCCGGAGCGGTTCAGTGGTGGCCCCTGTTGGCCCCCTCGCGACGATAAATTGTGAACCCCGTCAGACCCGGAAGGGAGCAGCGGCAGCAATGGACCCGGGCGCCGGGGTGTGGCGGGCAGGGGTCACCTCCATTTAAGCCCGTATATTGGTGAGGCGTGTCTGTTATAGTTGGGTTGTCATGTACTCCTTAAACTGCAATCTTACGTTTAATACTTTATGAGCTACCAGGTCCTGGCGCGAAAATGGCGTCCTAAATCCTTCGATCAACTGGTTGGGCAGGAACACGTTTCGCAGGCCCTGATTAACGGGCTCGATCAGGATCGTGTCCACCATGCTTTCCTTTTCACCGGCACACGCGGGGTTGGCAAGACCACCATTGCGCGGATCCTGGCCAAATGTCTGAACTGTGACACCGGAGTCACTTCCAGGCCTTGTGGCGAGTGTTCCAGTTGCGTTGATATTGACCAGGGCCGTTTCATCGACATGCTGGAAATCGATGCTGCTTCGCGCACCGGGGTGGACGACATGCGCGAGTTGTTGGAATCGGCGCATTACACACCCACCCGCGGACGCTACAAGGTGTACATCATCGACGAAGTGCATATGCTATCGCCCCACAGCTTTACCGCGCTGCTGAAGACCCTGGAAGAGCCGCCACCACATGTGAAGTTCGTGCTGGCGACCACCGACCCGCATAAAATTCCAGTGACCATTCTGTCACGTTGCCTGCGCTTCAACCTGAGGCGGTTGCTGCCAGACCAGATCGGGAACTTCCTGAAACTGATCGTCGAGTCCGAGGGTGTTGAGGCTGAGTCTCAGGCGCTGGTCAGTATTTCGCGGGCCGCGGATGGAAGCATGCGCGATGGTCTCAGCTTGCTGGACCAGGCCATTGCATACGGCGCTGGAAAGCTGATCCTGTCGGACGTCGAAAACATGCTTGGCCTGGTAGACCATGCGCACATAAGTTCCATGATCAGTGCACTGGCCTGTGGTGACGCGGAGGCATTGTTGGCCATCGTGGAAGAATTGGTTGCGCAGTCTCGTGACCTGGAAACCGTGCTGCTCAGCCTGGCCGAAGTCCTGCACCGGGTGACGCTGGTGCAGTGTGTGCCGGGGTATCGTGACCCGGAACGCAGCGACTGGGATGCCATTGCTGAACTGGGTCAATTGATTTGCGCTGAAGATGCCCAATTGTTCTATCAGATTGCCATCAAGGGGCGCGATGAACTGGGCCTGGCGCCTGATCCCCGCACAGGTCTTGAGATGACCTTGTTGCGAATGCTGGCATTCAGGCCGGTTTCCGCAGCATCAGGCGGCGCCGGGACCGGTGCCCTGAAGGTGGTCAAACCGGTGGCCTCGAAAACCAGACAATCGACACCAGCCAAGCCCGCCGCAGCCAGGTCGGTAACACGACCAGCAGGGAAGCAGGACGCAGATGGGCAGCACGAGCCTGAGCTGTTTTCTTCGCCGTGCAGCATGCCGCCCGTGGATCGCCCGCAAGCCGCCAAGACATCATCTCCCGCAACTGCTGACTGGATGTCGCTGCAGGGTGACCTGGAAATCAGTGGCCAGGTGCGTGAATTGGCGCGTAATGTGCAATTGCAGTCCCGCTCTGTCGATCGTTGGGAATTTGTGATTACACCATCACTCAAACACCTGGGTTCCCAAAACTGTATCAATCGCCTGGGCCAGGCGATCAGCCGGAAAATAGGTCATACGGTTGCCATAAAGCTGATTGACAGCGACAGCACAGAGCTTATTACCGCTGCAGCGCTGGATCAGCATAAGAACCTTCAAAACAGGAGTGAAGCTGAAAAGGCCATCAACGATGATCCGACCGTCAAGGCATTGAAAGAGCAACTGGGTGCCCGTGTTGTCGAACATTCGATTCAGCCGCTTCAATGAGATTCCGGAATTCCAATTCAATTAATTTTAAGGCAGCAAATGAAAGGTAAGCTCGCGGGCTTGATGCAACAGGCCCAGAAAATGCAGGAAGAAATGCAAAAAACCCAGCAAGAACTGGCTCGGTTGGAGGTGTCCGGTGAGGCCGGTGGTGGCCTGGTCAAGGTCACCATGACGGGCCAACATGCCGTACGCAGAATCCAGATCGATCCTTCGCTTTTAGACGACCGGGAAATGCTTGAAGACATCGTGACGGCAGCCGTGAATGATGCGGTGAACCATGTAGCTACTGCCATGCAGGAACGCATGTCCGAAATGACAGCCGGAATCCCGCTGCCTCCAGGCATGAAACTACCCTTTTAAATGGGCCCGCATATGGCGCCATATGCGGGCTGGTCCTTTGATCACGCCAGTATCCCGTCTAGCCCCTCATTGCACCAGGTGGACTAGCCCGCATAGTGCACGAGTATCGCTGGACCTTACTTGATTGTTTAATAATTTCAATGGTATGTAAGAGTAATTCAGGTTTGATAAGAAATACAAAATGGACCGCTGCCGGTTTGTCGCCTGATTTCACGGCACATCCCGGCCGATCCCACTTGAACCATAGCGATGGCTATACTTCTGTGCGCGATCAACCAGGCTGCACTCGTGAAATCAACCGACCATTCCGGCAACTCGTGCACTATGCGGGCTAGTGCATGAGCTCTGATTCACTTCTTGAGCAGTTGGTTGAAGCACTGCGTTGCCTTCCCGGGGTTGGCCCCAAGACTGCTCAGAGGATGGCATTGCACTTGCTGGAGCGTGACCGGGACGGTGGCCTTCACCTGTCCACAGTGCTGAAAGACGCCATAGAACGGATTGGCCGCTGCCGGATCTGCCGTGATCTGACGGAAAATGAAGTCTGCCGGATTTGCGCCAATGAGCGGCGCGATCAATCCATGTTATGCATCGTGGAATCTCCCAGTGACGTGATGGCCATTGAGAATGCCACTGCTTATCAGGGCCGTTATTTCGTTCTGTTGGGGCGTTTATCGCCGCTGGATGGCATCGGCCCGTCGGAGTTGGGATTGGAACAACTGGCTGCACGATTGAAAGACCATCCCCCTGGAGAAATGATCATTGCGACCAATCCGACCGTGGAGGGTGAGGCGACTGCATTTTACCTGCAGCGCATGGCGAAAAAACATGACATTACCATCAGTCGCATTGCCCATGGAATCCCACTGGGAGGAGAGCTCGAGTATACGGACCAATCCACTATTGCCCACGCATTTGCAAGCCGACAAAAAATCTAGAGCCTGCTCACCACATGCTCTCCTCATTTCTCTGGCACGACTATGAAACCTTTGGTGCACGGCCGATGGCAGACCGTCCGTCGCAGTTTGCAGCACAACGAACCGATGCCAGGCTTAACTGCATCAGTGACCCGGTGGTATGGTATTGCTCGCCGGCAGACGATGTGCTGCCGCATCCCATGGCCTGCCTGATTACCGGTATCACACCACAGGAAGCGCGACGAAAGGGTGTGGCTGAAGCCGTGTTTGCACAGAACATCCTGGACGAGATGATGCAGCCCGGTACCTGCAGTGTGGGTTATAACAATATTCGTTTCGACGACACGGTCACACGAAACCTGCTGTACCGTAACCTGCACGATCCCTATGAGCGCGAATACAAAAATGCCAATACCCGCTGGGACCTGATTGATCTCGCACGCATGTATTACGCGCTGCGCCCGGATCAAATCCAGTGGCCGATGCACGAAACCGGCAAACCCAGTTTCCGTCTCGAGGATCTGAGCGTGGCGAATGATATAGCGCATGAAGGTGCACACGATGCGCTGGCGGATGTGCGGGCCACCATCGACCTCGCTAGATTGTTCAGGAAAATCCAACCGCGGCTGTTTGACTGGGGACTGAGTCTGCGGAATCAGAAGCAGGTCATGAACCTGCTGGACCCGGTTGATCCCAGGCCACTGCTGCATACGTCTGCAAAAATACCAGCCACCCGTGGCTGTACAACGCTGGTGTTGCCGCTTGCGGTGATGCCCGATCGGCCCAAATCAGTCATTGTGTTTGACCTGATGGCCGATCCCACTCCGCTCATCGAACAGCCTGCTGAAGTGATTCACCAGCGGGTGTTCACTGCAGCTGCAGATAGGCCGGAAGAGGTTGAGAGAATACCGCTGAAGGCGATTCACAGTAATCATGTGCCCATGGTGGCGCCCGCCGCTGCACTTAAGGGTGTGGATCTGCAAAGAATCCAGCTGGATCCGGATCGCTGCACTGAGCATGCCGCCAGGTTGATTGCATCCCTGGCATCGATCCGGCATAAAGTGGTGGAAGTATTTTCTGCTGCATACGCCGATCGCGAGGAAACGGACGATCCCGACCTCATGCTTTACAGTGGTGGGTTTTTCTCATCGGCTGACAAGCACTTGATGAAAAAGCTTCTTGAGATGCCCGCGGGCAAACTCGGCGGTCATTCTTGGTCCTTCCAGGATGGACGCTTGCCACTGATGCTGTTCCGTTACCGTGCAAGGAATTATCCCGATACACTTTCAATGGAAGAGGCAGAATTGTGGAGGAAAGATCGCAAAAAGAGATTGATCGATGCGAAGGATGCCGCACATTTTACACTCCGGGATTTCAGGCAGGAAATGGCCGAGGCAAGGGAACTGAAGCAGGGTGAGCCGGAAGCGCAGAACATACTGGACCAGTTGGAAGCCTGGGTATTGGAAACTGGACTGGAAAATCTGTAGAAGCCCGCTTGTGAGTGAGTTTTTTCCGGAGTAATCGCCGCCAAGCGGCTTACTGCAAAAGCTTTATTTGATGAGGTGAATTGAAACCATTTATTTGCCTGTTGCAATGATTTTTTCAACAAGTTACAGCGACTTCCTCGATTCGTTTCGAATTATTTATACACAAGTGACTGATTGTTTTTATGCCACGTCTTGGACATCAATCCACTCCTATGGCTTTATTTAGAAAAATTATAACTTACTGTATTTAAACGTTTATTTTAATATGATCAATTTTTGATCAAACTGGAACGATTCGCCCGCCGTCTGTGGCGCCGGGACTTTCCTCACAGGGTTATCCACAGCCTTTGTGGATAAGTTTTCAGGCTACGATCAGGGATAGTTGGAGCTCGTTTGAAGACCGGTTCATCATCGCTTTGCGACTATGCACAGACCGCTGCAAAGACCGTCTCGCCGATGGCGATACGAATTCCACGTGCGTGCCATCTGAAAACTGCAACATCCAGATTTCTCGGACACTTTTACCCGACTCCGTTACAGCCACGACCCCGCTTATGGTCTTTCCAATCAGGTCCTGGTTCGCTTTCATTTTCCGCTCCCGTTGAGGGTTCTCTTGTTTGTCCGAGTGTATTGAAACCCAGTGTGTTCTCAAAACCTGAGAGAGTGATTTTCCTACACATGCTCAAGCAGTTTTCGACTATCCCCCTGCTCAATTCCCGCCTACGCTGGTCCCTGCAATTGGAAGGGGCCTGCTCACGGGTAATTGGAATTATCAATACAGACAGAGGGAAACCGATATGAAATTTTTACTTACGATACTCGCCACCTGCATGCTGGCGTCCTTGGCCTGGGCTGCGGAACCAGTGAATGTCAATACCGCTTCGGCAGAGGAAATAGCCGCGAGCCTCAATGGCGTCGGTCCCAGCAAGGCTGCTCTAATCGTTGAGTACCGCGAGGCCAATGGCCCATTTACCCACGCTGATGAACTGGTAAACGTCAAGGGCATCGGTGTCCGCACCATCGACAAGAACAAGGACATGATTCTTTTGCAAGGTGCCGCAGTTCAAGCCCACGACTGATCAAGTCCGGCGGCAAAACTCCGGGCCAGGATTATTCCTGCCCGGGGTTTTTTTATCGGGGCACCCGCAGCATATAAACATGCTTGCGTGCGATTGCAGGCGGCCGCTTGCGGCCGAAGGACTGTGGAAAAATCGCGTATTGCACGACTATGTTTTCTCCAGCGCCTCGCTGGCCTCCAGCCATTCCCATTCGCTTGTTTTCATTGAGGCCTTTATTGCGCCCTGTCGCTTGATCAGGCGGGTCAGTTCTTCCTTCCGGCCTGGGTCGGTGTAAAGTGTTTCATCCACCAGTTGATTTTCCAGCATTTCAAGTTCCATGCGCTTGGCCGCCAGGAGTCGCTCAATGTCGCGTACCCGGTCGAGCAAGGGTTTCAGGCGTTGTCGGCGTTGGGCCTCCAGCTGCCTGGCCTGCTTTTTACCGGGCAGTCTTGCCATGTTTTTTTGGTTCGACCGGGTCGCTGCAAGGTTTAATTGGATCTGTTGTTCTTTCAGCCATGCGGGGTAATCATCCAGAGTTTGCTTGAAGCGCTCGACTGTTCCGGTGTGGACCACAAGGAGTTCATCGCACACGCTGCGAAGCAGATGCCGGTCATGAGAGATCACCACGAGGGCACCGCTGTACTCAAGCAATGCCATGCTGAGCGCCTGGCGCATCTCCAGGTCCAGGTGATTGGTAGGTTCATCGAGCAGCAGGAGATTGGGTCGCTGGCGGATGATCAGGGCCAGTACCAGGCGAGCTTTTTCGCCGCCCGAAAACAGTGCCACCGGTTCGAAGATCATGTCGCCGCCAAAGCCGAAGCGGCCAAGGTAATCACGTAAATCTGATTCACGTTCACCAGGCGAATGGTCGCGAAGGTGATCGATCGGGCTTTTGTCCAGGCTCAGCTGGTCCAGCTGATGCTGAGCAAAATAGCTGATTCTCGTTTCCTTGCTCAACAACCTTTCGCCCTGGAGCAGGGTACTGCCGTCGGCCAGGGCTTTGACCAGGGTAGATTTTCCGGCGCCGTTTACACCCAACAGACCGATGCGGTCACCTGCAGCGAGGCTCAGCTGGACACCGCTGAGTACCGGATTTTCATAACCAAGCTCAGCATTTTCCAGTTTCAGGAGCTGCTGTGGTTGCTTTTTCGGCGCCATGAAATGGAAGTGAAAGGGTGAATCCACGTGTGCAGGTGCGATCAGCGTCATGCGCTCCAGCATCTTCAGGCGGCTCTGTGCCTGGCGGGCCTTGGAAGCTTTGTAGCGGAAACGATCCACGTAGGCCTGGATGTGTTTGATCTCTTTCTGCTGGCGTTGATACATAGAATGGCGTTGTGCCAGTTGTTCGCTGCGTTGTTTCTCAAACTGGCTGTAGTTACCGGGGTACAGGCGTATTTGCCGGTTTTCGATATGGGCAATCCGGGTACAAACCATATCGAGAAAATCACGGTCATGGGAAATCAACAGAAGAATGCCCGGGTAACGTTTCAGCCAATGCTCGAGCCAAAGGATGGCGGGCAGGTCGAGGTGGTTGGTTGGTTCATCTAAAAGCAGGATATCTGAGCGGCACATGAGCGATTGCGCCAGGCTCAGACGCATGCGCCATCCGCCGGAAAACTCCCTGACCGCTTGTTGGAACGTGTCATCGGAAAAACCCAGTCCATGCAGCAGGCGTGCTGCCCTGGTCTGCGCTGTAAATCCATCGATGGTTTCCAATTTTTCATACAGTACGTGCAGGCCGGCGTCTGCTGTGCCGTGTTCCTTTTCCCTGGTCTCTTTTGCTGTAATTGCAGCCTGAACTTCCCGTAATTCATGATCACCGTCCAGGACGAAGTCCAGGGCAGATTGTTTTGGGTTGGGGCTTTCCTGGGCCACGTGGGCGATTTCATCGGCACCGTTGATCTGCAGGTCGCCATCATCTGGCTCTAATTCACCCAGTATCATCGAGAACAGGGAAGATTTACCGCTGCCGTTGACGCCAATCAGACCCAGGCGTTGCCCGGCATGCAGCTGGAAGCTGGTATTTTCGAAAAGTAGCTTGCGCCCACGGCGCAGGCTGACCTGGTTCAGACTCAACATGGTTCTGGTGGTTTTCTGTATTCGTTGACGGGGCGCTATTATACCCTTCCAGTGATTTCATTTTAGCCGCCAGGATGCCGGTCATTTTAGAAAAACAATGAAAAAGGCCAGGGACAAGGACCCGACCGATCATTCGCAGCATCCGTCCGACTGGTTGATGCATGGCGAGCAAAACCCAAGAAGAGCCGCCTGAACCGCAGATTAACCGACGTCTCTATTCAAGTGAAGCCCTGCGAGGATATTTCAGCGAAGCAACTTTCAAATACTTCCAGCAGTTCATCGACTTGTTCGGCGTTGATGGTCAGCGGAGGCGCAAGCCTTATCACGTTGCCGAACAATCCGCCTTTGCCGACGAGCACGCCCTTCTCCTTACACTTGTCCATGAACAGCGCGGTTTTTTTCGTGGCGTGTTCCTTGCTGGCGCGGTCTTCTACCAGCTCCATCCCCAGCAAGAGACCGCGGCCCCTGACATCTCCGATCAGGCTGTGGTTTTTCATCAATTCCCGCATGCCATCTTGCAATCGCTGCCCCATGGCAATTGCGTTGGCGCTGAGGCTTTCCTCCACGATCACGTCCATGGTGGCCAGGGCCTGCGCTGACTGCATGGGATCGCCACCAAAAGTGTTGAAATACATCTTGTCTGCAAAGGAAGCCGCGTCTTCGGACTTCATCAGAACGGCTCCGATGGCAGCGCCATTGCCGAAACCTTTGGCCATTGTGACCATGTCGGCATCGATGCCCAGTTCCTTTGACAGCAGGAATTCATTACCGCAACGGCCGGCCCCGGTCTGGACTTCATCTGAAATGAAGCGGCCACCGTAATTGTGGACGATCTTCGTCACGCGGTGAAAATACTCAGCAGGCGGATCGATGACACCGCCGACACCCATGATGGGTTCCACGATCATCGCGGCGATTTTACCGTGGGTGGAAGTCTGGATGGTAGTCTCTACATTTTTCGCGCACTCGAGGTCACAGCTTTCCCGTTTTAGGTTGAAAGGACAGCGGTAGCAATAGGGCTCCATCGCACTGGTGGTAGCGGTAATTGGTTGTGCGCGGTAGCGCCAGGTGTGGTGGCCGCACTGGGCGAGCACTGCGGCGGTTCCGCCATGATAGCCATGGCGCAGGTTGATCACGATGGTTTCGCCGGTGGAATGACGGGCTGCCATAAAGGCCAGTTCATTAGCCTCGGAACCTGAGTTGGTAAACGAGACCACATCAAGCCCTTCTGGTGCAACGCCGACCAGGGTTTCTGCCAGTTCGACTACGTGACGCGAAAGGTACAGCAGACTGGTGTGCTGGATTTCGTCGTCTTCAAACATCTGCATGATTTTCTGTTTGATCTTCGGGTGGTTGTGACCAGCCGAGATACAGACAATGCCGCCGATAGCATCCAGATAACGTTGACCCTGTTCATCCCAAACGTATTCGCCTTTGGCCTTTACCAGTTGCAATGCCTGGTTGTGGTAGTGGTGCGCGTTGGGCAGAAAGTGCCGGGCGCGCGAAGCCAGCAGCGCCGCATTTGATGCGCGGGAAGGCATGGCTGCGGACTCCTGGGTCTTGAGGGTTGTTGTCATGTTGTTTACTCCACACTAGTATCTTGGGTTGAACGGTTTGCGCGGCAAATATTTGCCGAAGCCCTCGCCGATACAGGCAATGCCATCATCCACCGCAACCGTGCCTCGCAGGATGGTAGTTCGGCATTTACCCTGGACTTCCCAGCCTTCATAGACGGAATAATCAACCATCATGTGGTGCGTATCGGCAGAAATGGTGTGTTTCACCTCCGGATCGAAGACGATGATATCGGCGTCGGACCCCACGGCTATGGTTCCCTTGTGCGGGAACAATCCGAAGATTTTTGCAGCACCGGTTGATGTGATGTCCACGAACTTGTTCAGTGAAATACGGCCCTGGTGTACGCCTTCGGAGTACATCAGTTCGATGCGATGCTCGATGCCGGGTGCACCGTTGGGGATTTTCGAAAAATTATCGATGCCCATTTCCTTCTGATTCAAACAAAATGGACAGTGATCGGTGGCTACGTGCTGTACCAGGTTCTGGTTGATTGCAGCCCACAGCGCTTCCTGGTCCTTGGGCTGGCGCAGAGGTGGGCTCATGACGACTTTGGCACCCTCGAATCCATCCTGGAAATATAGTGAATCATCCAGCAGCAGATACTGCAAGCAGGTTTCCGCGTGTACCTTCTGGTTGCGCAAAGTGGCTGCTTTAACGCGGGCCAGTGATTCCTCACAGGTCATATGAACGATGTACAGAGGGCATCGTGCCTGGTAAGCAAGGTCGATCACCCGACCGCTGGCTTCAGCTTCACACAGCGGTGGGCGCGAAAGTGCGTGGTAGCGAGGCTCGGTTTTTCCCTCGGCCAGGAATTTCTGTACCAGGTGGTCGATCATGTCGCCGTTTTCGGCATGGGTGGTGATGATGCCACCGTGCTTCACCAGTTCCTTCATCAGGTCGAACATCTGGCGATCATCGATCATCAGGGCGCCCTTGTATGCCATGAATGTCTTGAAAGAGTTGATACCGTGTTCGTTGATGATGCAGGGGATTTCCTTACGGGTCTTCTCGTTGAAGTCGGTTACGGCACAGTGGAAAGCGTAATCGCCCACGGCGTGACCGTCCGCCTTGCTGTGCCAGTCCTGAATGGTGGATTCCAGGCTTTCACCCTGGGTCTGGATGGCGAAATCCACGATCGTGGTCGTGCCCCCGTACAAACCGGCCAATGTCCCGGTATGGAAGGTGTCGCTGGCAAAGGTTCCCATGAAGGGCAATTCCATATGTGTATGGGCGTCGATACCACCGGGAAACAGGTAACATCCAGCGGCATCAATCGTGCGCTCGGCGCCTTCATCCAGCGTTTCGGCGATGGCGGTGATTTTTTCGTCCTTGATATAGACGTCCGCCCGGTAATGGTCGGTCGCCGTTACAATCGTTCCGTTCCTGATCAGCAGGCTGCTCATCGTGTTATCTCCACGTCTATGCACAATGCGGGCTAAGGTTCAGGGTACATCTTGCTAAAGTTGAATGGTACCCTGAGCTTCACAAGCACGGGTTTGCTTCAAACAGGGCAGGTAGTTAATGAATTCATTCATGCTGGCAGCTATTGAGCAGGCCCGCCTGGGCCAGGCAGAAGGCGGGATACCCATCGGTTCGGTACTTGTTTACCAGGACGAAATTATCGGCCGGGGCCACAACCGCAGGATCCAGCGCGGTAGCGCGATTCTGCACGGTGAAATGGACGCCCTGGAAAATGCTGGCCGGCAACCAGCCAGTGTGTATCGGGAGTGTACGATCTACACGACACTGTCGCCTTGCTCAATGTGCAGCGGCGCCATTTTGCTCTATGGAATCCCAGCTGTGGTTATCGGGGAAAATCAGACCTTCAAGGGTGAAGTAGAACTTCTTGAATCAAGGGCTGTGAACATCTCTGTTTTGCAGCATCCTGAGTGCATTCGCCTGATGACAGAGTTCATTGCAAAAAACCCCGGCCTGTGGCATGAAGACATTGGCGAAGGCTGAGATCTCCACCAAAAAATGCATCATTATTTATCAATGCCCAGGCGTTTGTGTATGATCGGGCTGGTCGTGGTGTATTGAAGACGCACTTTTTGTTCCGGGTGGATGTGCTTCTGCACACCGAAGGCAGCGAGCGCCCCTTCGTGAAATCCGCTCAGGATCAGCTTTTTCTTGCCGGGGTAGGTATTGATGTCCCCGACCGCAAAAATACCGGGTATGCTGGTCTGAAATTTCTCAGTGTCTACATTCACCTGGCGTTTGTCCAGGTCCAGACCCCAGTCCGCGATCGGTCCCAGGTTGGGGGTGAGACCCCAGAATACGAACACTTCGTCCGCGTGGATTGTGTGTTGCGCACCTTCGGGATCAACAATGTCCAGGCCGCCGAATTTTCCGTTGGTTTCAAACACAGCCCGCACATTACCCTGAAATTCTTCGAGTGTGCCACTTGCGGCCAGGGACTTCATTTTGCCAACTGACGCGGGTTGTGCCCGGTAATCGACGCGGCGGTGCACCAGAGTGATGCTTTTGGCCTTGGCATGAAGTTCCAGTGCCCAGTCCAGTGCGGAATCACCGCCGCCCAGGATCAACAGGTCTTTTCCAGCCACTGCACCTGCGTTGCTTACCTAGTAGTGGATATTCCTGCCTTCCCACGCTTCAGCTCCCTTGACTCTCAGACGTCGGGGCTGGAACGCACCCAAGCCGGCTGCCAGGATGACCGTGGCCGTGTCGAATCGGCTGCCGGTCGAAGTTTCAAGCAAGAACCTCCCATCTTCACCATATTCCAGACGGGAAACGGCCTGGCCCATGTGGAATTCGGGATTGAATGGCTTGATCTGCTCCATCAGGCGGTCCACCAGCTCTTGTGCGCCGCATACAGGCAGGGCCGGGATATCATAAATGGGTTTGTCGGGATAGAGTTCGGAGCATTGACCGCCGGGTTGATTCAACGAGTCCACCACGTGCGCCTTGATACCCAGCAAGCCCAGTTCAAAAATCTGGAACAGGCCACAGGGGCCGGCGCCAATAATTACCACATCTGTTTTGATCGTCATAGAGTACTCGTGAAATGTATTTTCCAGGGGCCGGTTTGACAATGCTGCGCAAACTGCCAAACAGGTCGAGTTGGTGAGTTTAAAGATATGATGGCCATAATTAAAGATTTAGTATTCATTCATGGCAATATTACCCTGAAGGAGTAACAGCGATTACAGGGCTAATGAGTGAAGCGAGAGAAATACGACTGGAACCCTCCTGGAAAGCACGGTTGGCGGGAGAGTTTGAGCAGACTTATATGCAGAACCTGCGGCAGTTCCTGATCGAGCGGAAAAAATTCGGGGCAGTGATTTACCCTCCGGGTGGGCAGATTTTCAAGGCGATGGATTCTACCCCGTTCGCGGAAGTGAAGGTCGTAATTCTCGGTCAGGATCCCTACCATGGTGCCGGGCAGGCTCAGGGCCTGTGTTTTTCCGTGATGGATGGAGTGACTGTTCCGCCATCCCTAGTCAATATTTTCAAGGAAATAGAACAGGACCTGGGCAGCCAGCCCCCGCCCAGCGGCAATCTGCAACACTGGGCCGACCAGGGTGTGCTCCTGCTCAATGCGGTGCTCACGGTTGAGCGGGGACAGGCTGGCGCTCATCAGGGTAAAGGCTGGGAGCATTTTACCGACCGCATCATCAGCACACTGAACGGAGGCCGTGATGACCTGGTATTCATGCTCTGGGGCAGTTATGCGATGAAAAAGGGCAGCCACATTGACCGCGACCGCCACCTGGTATTGACTGCCCCCCATCCGTCACCGCTGTCAGCCCATCGTGGCTTCTTTGGCTGTCGCCACTTCTCCAAGGCCAATACCTGGTTGCAGAAACATGGCCAGCAGCCGATCAAGTGGGTGAGCACCGCATAAACGATCTTGTGTGCGCTAATCGTTGAAAATCTGCAACGCTTCGTCCACCGGCATCCAGTTGACGTGCGAGGCATAGAAAGCGTGAGCTTGCGGCTCACGGTCGATAGGCCCGTCAAGGCAGGCAAGCGCCACGTGCGTTTCAGCGGCCCAGCGATTTGATTCGAACAGCATGCTGCTGCCGCAGGTTCTGCAGAAACCACGTCGGGCTCCGGGTGAGGATTCGTACCAGCTTAGCTGGTGGTCTCCGCTGAGCAGCCTGAAGTGATCACTTTCAAAACCCACCCAGGTGACGTAGCCGGCGCCGTGCTCGCGCCGGCACATGCTGCAATGGCAGTGAGCACACCACTTGCTGGGCAGCCTGACGGAAAATCTGACTGCAGCACACAGACAGCCGCCTTCAACCGTTACTTTCAACCGCTTTCTTTCGCCCATGATTTCATTCTTAATGCATCAGCACGTAAGCAGCCAGCCTGGCCCACACGAGCGCGAGCACCAGGCAACTTGCCGCGTAGGCGATGAAGCGGTGCATGACCCGGTTGTACGTGCAATGAATCAGGCTGTGTACATAACGCAATGCCACGTAGCCCCAGGTTAGCTGCACCAGTAGCTGGTCCTGGATCATCAACACCAGGGCCAGCAATACCGCAACATAGAAAAGGACCGGCAGCTCAAACAGGTTTTTCAGATTATCTGCCTGGGCTGGAGAGTCTGTCAGCAAAGCCTGGCTGTGTACCCGTGTATCCAGGGTCTGCGGATCGATGGATTTTCTTTTGATCTCACCGAATCGCGTTACATACATGTAAACCCAGACTAGAAAAGTTAGCAAAACCAGGGCCAGTAGAGGGATTAGCAGGGGTTTGTAAAACATATCGCTACCTTTTCGTGTGCCGACAAGTTCATCTTAGCGCCTGTGAGCAGTCGTTGGCAAAATTGAATTTAATACACCCGGCGGTGACCATAACCGTAATATCGGTTATGACGCTGAGCAACGGGTTCCGGCTGCTTGAACAGGGCGGCATCGATGATGGACCAAAGGTGAATGATCCAGCCCAGCAGGATCAGCCACAGCAGTGCCGTTAACACGAACATGAATCCGGCCAGCAACCAGCGGCCCTGTAACAACTGTCCCAGGCCCGGTATGAAAAAACTGGCCAGTGCGGCAAGGACATTTCCACAACTTCCACTTCCCATGATTACTTCCTTTGTTTTATCTATAAAAAGATAAGCAGGAATCGTGCCAGTCACTTCAGGATCTGCAACTTGGTGACCCGGCAAGCCGAGAGGAGGCGGGCTAGGGCCAAAGCGCACACAGCTGCGATCCTGCATGGGCGAGAAGCGCTAATTTGTGGCGGAATCCAGGCACCGGTGCAATTTTGTCATACGATGAAAATGTCGCTGCTTGTATAATGGGCGTCTGCGAAAACCCTCAGCACAAGGAAAAGATTACAAATGAGCTACCGTCACATCAAGATTCCAGAATCCGGGCAAAAAATTACCGTCAGTAACGACCGTCTGCAGGTGCCGGACAACCCCATACTGGGTTTTGTGGAAGGCGATGGAATTGGCCCGGATATCACCCGTGCCGCCATGCGCATCTGGGACGCGGCGGTGGAGAAAGCTTATGGAGGCAGGCGGAAAGTGCACTGGGCAGAGTTGTACCTGGGTGAGAAAGCAGCGGGAATTTACCAAGGTGATTATTTTCCGGCCGAGACCCTCGACGCGATCAAGGACCTGATCGTTGCCATCAAGGGGCCATTGACCACGCCCATTGGTGGTGGCTTTCGTTCGCTGAACGTCTCCCTGCGGCAGGAACTGGATCTGTATGCCTGCATTCGGCCGATTGTATACATCGACGGTGTTCCATCACCGATGAAGAACCCTGAAGATGTCGACATAGTCATTTTCCGGGAGAACACCGAAGATGTGTATTGTGGAATCGAGTTTAAGAGCGGTTCAGCGGAAAATAAGAAGCTGGCCAAATTCTTGCGCGAAGAGATGAATGTCGACTTCTTCGAAGACGCCGGCCTGGGCATCAAGCCGATTTCTCGCTTCGGTTCGAGGCGGCTGGTTCGGAAAGCGATCCAGTACGCCATTGACAA
>JAZFUZ010000154.1:0-19642 GCA_036447475.1 Lysobacterales bacterium
TGGCTTCCTACACGGCTATTGGCGCCCTGATCGCGGGGTGGTATTGATAATTGACCAGTTCGAAATCCTCGTAACGGAAATCGAACAGGTCTTTCCTTTGCGGATTCAATTTCATCACCGGCAACGGAAAGGGTTTACGGCTCAACTGGGTTTGCACTTGCTCCAGGTGGTTCAGGTAAATGTGCACGTCACCGAAGGTGTGCACAAAGTCGCCTGGCTTCAGGGCGGATACCTGCGCGATCATCATGGTCAGCAAAGCGTAGGATGCAATATTGAACGGCACCCCCAGGAAAACATCTGCGCTGCGCTGATACATCTGGCAGCTCAAGCGTCCGTTGGCCACATGGAACTGGAACATCGTGTGACAAGGGGGCAAGGCCTGCAGCCCGGCCGCCACATTTTCCCCTGGGCTGCGGGACTCATCGGGCAGTACAGCCGGATTCCATGCCGAAACGATATGCCGACGCGAATCCGGCCGGGTCTGTAAATCACTAAGCAACCGGGTGATCTGGTCAATGTGCCGGCCATCCGGCGTGATCCAGTTTCGCCACTGGGAACCATATACAGGCCCGAGTTCGCCCTCATCAGTGGCCCACTTGTCCCAGATGGTGACGCCATTGTCATTCAGGTAGCCGGTATTGGTGTCACCACTCAGAAACCAGAGCAACTCGTGAACAATGGATTTGAGATGCAGCTTCTTGGTAGTCACTGCAGGAAACCCCTGGCTGAGGTCGAAGCGCATTTGGTAACCGAACAGGCTGATGGTCCCTGTCCCTGTGCGATCTGATTTACGGCTTCCCCGATCAAGAATATGCTGCAGGAGATTGAGATAATTTTGCATATTTTTGTATAATATTGTGCTAAAAATCCAGGAAAAATCAATCTGAGGAGTCCACCCTGCGCCCGGTTCTACGATAGGCAAACGCCATGATAATAACGCCGGCTGCGATCATCGGTACTGATAAAACCATGCCCATGGTCAACCATCCACCGGTGACATAACCGATGTGTTCATCGGGTTCACGGAAGAATTCTGCCACAAAACGGAAACATCCGTAAGCGGCCAGGAACAGCCCCGAAACAGCAGCTGCAGGGCGCGGTTTTCTGGCGTAAAACGCCAACAGCGCGAACAGCAGCAAACCCTCCCCGAATGCTTGGTACAACTGGCTGGGGTGACGTGCAAGGTGATCCAGCGAACCGTTCGCCCAGGCCGTACGGAGTGCTTCAGATCGCCACCCGCCCGCTTGAATGGAGTTGGGAAATATCATGGCCCAGGGTGCGTCACTGGCCCGTCCCCACAGTTCCCCACCGATAAAGTTCCCGATTCTGCCCAGGCCCAGGCCGACCGGTACCAGGGGTGCAACGAAGTCTGCCACTTGCCAGAACGTTCTTCGGGTTCGCCGACCAAACCACCACATGGCTACGATGACACCGATCAGGCCACCATGAAAAGACATGCCTCCCTGGGTAATTTTAAAAAGGAACAAAGGATCCTGCACGAAGCTGTCCAGACTGTAGAAAAATACGTAACCAAGCCGTCCGCCCAATACCACTCCAACCATGCCGTAGAACAGGATGTCGCCCACGTCCTGCGAGCTCCAGGCCCACCAGGGCCTGTTTCTGGCCACCCAATTCCCAGCTGCCCAAAAAAACGCGAAGGCCAGCAAATACATGATCCCGTACCAGTGCACGTCGAAAGGCCCCAGCGAAAAGACGACAGGGTCAATGGCAATAAAGGGGTATCCAGCCTGCATTTGTGACGTGTAAAACCAGTTTCTTTAAAAGGCAATGGCAGCATATGACAGCGGATCAAGGGTAGCAAGCCCAAATGCCAGAGCTCCGACTGACCCGGTGCACTGGTTTCGGTCGTGTGAAGTGCCCTGGATGATTACGCCTGGCTTCTCAATGCCATCGCGTTCTTTTTAGCCCCCGGCAATGCGAAGAACTGAAACGATGGGTTAACACCGGCTATCAGGTAGACTGCTAATTGATTGGCGCAAAGTAAATTTACTGGGATAAAATTACCGGGATAAATATGCTGGAACTCGCACTCCCCAATACGCATGCACTGGCTGTGATGATATTGATCATCGGGGCCCTGGTCCTGTTCACCCGTGAAACCATTCCACTACAGACAACCAGTTTGGTGGTGCTGGTCACCATCACCGTCGGCTTTACGCTGTTCCCGTTCGAGGCAGACGGCAAAGTGCTGCAGGCCAGCGATTTCTTCCTTGGATTCGGCAACAGGGCCCTGGTTGCGGTTTGTGGACTGATGCTGGTCGGCCAAGGCCTGATCCGCACCGGCGCACTTGAACCGGTTGGCCGCTTCCTGGCCAGGCTTTGGCGCAGGGCTCCAACCGTTTCCTTGTTATTTACCATCCTGATCACCGCAATACTGAGCGCCTTCATTAATAACACCCCTATTGTCGTGCTGATGCTTCCCATACTAATCGGTGTTTCGATGCGCACCGGCGCTTCACCTTCAGGAACGCTGATTCCGATGGGATTTGCCAGCATCATGGGCGGCATGGCGACCACCATTGGCACATCAACCAACTTGCTGGTGGTCAACGTGGCCGCGGACATGGGCATGGATGAATTCAGCATGTTTGATTTTCTTGGCCCCGCGGTCATTGCCGGATTTTTTGCGGTAATTTACCTATGGTTGGTCGCACCCCGGTTGATCCCTGAACGCCAGCCACCGATGAGTGGAAAAGTTTCACGCGTCTACACAGCCCAGATCAGGCTGGACAAGGGCAGCCCTGTGGTGGGAAAAACGCTGGCGGAAGCCATCTTGCGGGTCGGGGAAGGCATAAGGGTGGAAACAGTTCAGCGTGGACAAGGCGTGTTTATTAATCCGCTCCCCGACGTTGTACTCAAAGACGGTGACCGCATCGCGATCAGCGACACGCAGAGCAATCTCTGGGAATTCGCAAGAATCCTGAATGGCACATTGTTTTCCGGTGATCATGCTGTCGACGCAGCGCACCCCCTCAGTCACGATGGGCAACAAATCGCCGAAGTGGTGATCACACCCGCTTCCAGGCTCGTTGGTGTGCGCATCGGTGATGTCCGGCTGCGTTCCCGCTACGGCCTCCAGCTGCTTGCATTCAACCGTCTCGAAGGTTCACAGGAACGCAAATCACCCGGACTGGATAAAGTGCAATTGAGATCGGGCGATGTATTGCTGGTGCAATCCACGCCGGAAAACCTGTCCCAACTCAAGGAAACAGCGGACTTCCTGATACTGGACGGTAGTATCCAGTTGCCCAGAACCCGCAAAGCTCCGATTGCCATGGCCACCATCCTTGGTGTCGTACTACTGGCCGCCCTGGACGTAATGCCCATTGAAGTGAGCGCAATACTGGGTTTCCTGGTGCTGATGGTGACCGGGTGTCTGAACTGGAAAGACGCCATGAACGCGCTCAGCTCGCAGGTTATCCTGATCATTGTCTCATCACTGGCCATGGGCGCTGCATTGCTTAAGACCGGCGGCGCAGATTACCTGGCGAAGTTGTTCGTCTACATTACTTTCGGCGCGCCGCCATCCATCGTGCTGGGCGGCTTGATGCTGATGATGGGCATCCTGACCAATGTCGTTTCCAACAACGCTGCCGCAGTGATCGGAACACCCATCGCCATCGGAATTGCCCAGCGACTGGGTATGCCGCTGGAGCCCTTCGTGCTGGCCGTGCTGTTTGGTGCCAACCTCAGTTTCGTCACACCGATGGCCTACCAGACCAATATCCTTATCATGAATGCCGCTGGCTACAAGTTCAGCGATTTCGTGCGCGTTGGTCTGCCACTGGCCATTGGTTTGTGGATCATACTGACCCTGGTGCTAGTGTGGGCCTATGGAATGTAAATTTTTAAACATACCGGGGAGACAGTCATTTACCAGGGCCGGTTAACACTTGCCAGGTCACTGCGTTGCAGGCCCTGGGGAGCTGGAATCAGCAAATCGGTTTCCGGCTCTCCAAAAGCATTGCAGGCCCACGCCACCCGTTGCTCGTGGGTCTGGCCCAGAGCGCCCAGTTTGTCAACAGCATCCAGGCGCTTGCATAAGCCCCGGCGGTTCGCAATCTGAATATTGAGGCCCGGCCGTGCGTTCAGCTCGAGTATCAATGGCCCCAGGACCCGGTCCAGAACGATATCGACCCCCAGATAACCCAAGTTTACTGCTTCATAGCATCTGGCGGCCATTGAGACAATGCGCCTCCAGTGCGGAATCCGGAATCCTGCAATGGTCGAACCGGTATCTGGGTGTTCCGACACGGGATCATTACCGGAAACGCCACCCACGGTAATACCGCTGCCAAGGTCGATCCCGACACCGATCGCACCCCGGTGGAGATTGGCTTTGCCATGAGACTGCCGCGTCGGCAGGCGGGTCATGGCCATGACGGGGTAGCCCCGGTACACGATGACACGTATATCCGGCACGCCGTGATAGGTCAAATCGGAGAATGCCGGATCGAAGTGGACCAGAGATTCGATCATCGCTACATCAGGCTGTCCACCCAGCGAATAAAGTCCGCCAATCACGTTGGTCAGATGATGCTCCAGGTCCGCATGCTGCACCAGCAGGCCATCCGAATCGACAAAATAATTTGATTTCCTGTCGGTAATTAACAAGATACCATCGCCCCCACTACCGTGAGCGGGCTTGATAACAAACTCACTGTTGCCCCTGAGCAGTTCATCGATTTGCGCAGCCTGCCGCATCCAACGAACGATCCCGATCAGCTCCGGTACAGCGAGCCCCTGCTCCTGCAGGCGCTTTTTACACAACACCTTGTCATCCACCAGCGGATAAAAGCGCCGGTGATTGTATTTCATAATGTAATCACCGTTGCGGCAATTCAGACCCACAACGCCAGCACGTTTCAAGCGCATGACCCGGCCCAACATGATCAAGAAATTTTCCCGTTGGCAAATTGCCTGAAACGAATCAATTCCGTCAGCCGGAACCCGGTATAACGCCCTGACGCAATAATAATGCCCAGCACGATCAGGTTGACTTCCGGGAACACGGTCACCCAGTAAGCCAGGATATCCATTGACATTACCAGGAACGCCAGTGCCGCCATCATCAGACTGCCGAATCCTTCCCTGATTGCTGTCAACGCTCCGCGCTCTTCCCAGACCACGGACATTCGCTCGATGACCATGGCGATAATAACCATGGGGAACAGAGATATGGACAAACCTGTTTCAACACCCAACTGGTTACTGATGATGCTGATCGTAGTCATCAGAAGCACCACGATGGTCACCACAGCCGCAAGCCGCGGAACCAGAAGTAGCCGCAGCCGCTCAAGGTAGAACCGGAAAACGAGTCCCAGGGAAACAATCAGAATGAACAGAAGAATTCCCTTGAGCAACTCAGTCTCGCGAAAGGCCAGCGCAATCAGCACCGGCGCAAAAGTTCCAAAGGAATTGAAACCGATAAAGTTCCTGAGAAAAACGATCACCAGGATGCCAAACGGCACCAGCAGAAGCACTTCGTAAACCGCCTGAGTTTGAATCGGCAGTTGCAGTATCGAAATCTTGCCGATGCGTGAATTTGTCAGTTCCACCCGCTCGAAGGCGAGTTCAAGTGCACTCTCAAAGCTTTGTTTGATGGAAATCTGCACATCCTGCAGCTGGGCGCCACTCACCACCGCCAGCTGCTCATCGCCCCGCCACCAGATCATGAACCCTTCCGGCAGACCCTGGCGACCCGTCTCTGGATCGAACAGCAACCAGTCCTCGCCATCATAGACCGCCAACAGGGTCCTGATCGCTGCTCTTTGAGCCTCGTTCTGCAGCATCACGCCGTGAATCTGCAGGCTTGGAATCCCGGCTCCAGCCAGCAGTGTCTGGGCAAGACTGACCCGCTCACGCGGTTCTTCTATTTCCGACAAAAACAGATTGATGTTCTCGTCGCTGCCGGCACTGTTCAACCGGTACAGAATCGAGGCGGTAAATGATTCCGTGTCCGCGGATTCTTCCCTGACTTTAGCGACGATGTCCGCCAGCGCGGTGGCAAAGGGTTCTTCCAGTTGTGGCGCCTGTGGATCCCCGGGGTAACTGGCAAATCTTCGCTGCCTCGTTTCGGGTATGACCGTCGCCCGGTAGTACAGGGTCCTGGGTTCGTGTAACTCACGGACAGCCCAGTGTGCCTGCCGTCTGAACGTTTCTTCATCCAGCGTCAGGCCGAAGCCCCGAGAAATAAAATTCTCCCTGCTGATGGTGAAGCCCCGGGAGCGGCTGGGCAACTTCAGTGCAGCCCGCACGGGACCGTCTTCAGGCTGGATTTCCAACCGGACCTGGACCGTCCATGCTGTACTGGTCCGGTCGGGCGTAACCGGAAAACCCAGCCGTACCACTTTGTAAGCGAAAACCAGTCCACCCAGCAGCAGGAGCAGCAGGGAAAGTACAATCCATTGACGGTGCTTGCTCAAGACCCGTTACATTCCGGGTCGCTGAGAAAGGTGTTGCCGGGATCAACCAGTGCAAAAGATTTGAGCGTGTTGCGTCCCAGTAAAAGCGGATAGTTGAACTCACTGCGACCGACCAGACTGACCTCTGTTGCCAGCAACCGGCGTGCTATGCACACGTTCATCAATACCACGGGGCGGGTCTGCGTGCTGCCATCGTGCTGAATAACTCCTATGGTCCGGACCCGCTGCCGGACAAGGATGTATTTTTTTCCAGTTTGACGATCGGTAATCCGGAACCGCACCCAACGTTTTCCATTTTTACGAAATTTCTTGATGATTTCCGCATCAAGAGATGAAGTTTCCGCGCCGGTATCGAGTTTGGCCTTCAGGCTGATTTTCGGGCCGATCAGGAGCACGTTTTCAACCCAGCCTAGGATTTCAAGATCGCGCGTGCCAGCATGACCTTGCGTGGATGAAAGCAGCAGCAAAATGACCGCAAAACAGTGGGAAACGCATTGGAGTGAATTAATTGGCAAACCGGTCACTTGTCCTAAAAGAGGATAATCAAGCGGCGGATTATACAGGGAAGTCGGAGCTGGTCATCGCTTGAGGCGAACCGAGAATGTGAAAAATCTGGTAGTTACACTAAATTGTCTTAAAAATTGCGGCTAAATAATTGACTGATGCGATACTCGCCTATAGAGTTGTCGATTCTGAACCACTCAAGAAAAATTCTACCCCATTCCTAAACCGAGATTCAGCATGTTAATGAAACAAACAAATAGAAAGCTCACATTGAAAGCACTGATGACTGCATTAATTACAGCGTTAGTCACCGCAGGCTTCTCAGTGTCCATGTTTGCACAAGCAACCGTAGACCAGGTCACTCAGGAAGGCGAAAGACGCGCTGACGCAGGTGCAGCTGAGCAACGGCGCGTTGAGCAGGTAGCCAATCAGACTGACAAGTTACTTACCGACTATAAGACCGTCACCAAGGTGGTCGATGGGCTGCTGGTCTATAACAGTCTCCTGCAGCGACAGATCGATTATCAGGAGCAAGAAAAAGTGGAACTGGCCACGTCCATGACCAACGTGGCACTCATCGAACGCCAAATCATACCGATGATGACCCGCATGATCGACTCCCTGGAACAGTTCATAGAACTGGATACACCTTTCCTTATGGATGAACGGCGGAGTCGGCAGGAACGTCTGCGGGGCATGATGGAGCGGTCTGATGTTACCGCCGCAGAGAAATTCCGGCGCGTCGTCGAAGCTTATCAAATCGAAAATGATTACGGTCGAACGATTGAAGCCTACCGGGGCTCGGTGGAAATCAATGGGATACAGCAGGAAGTGGATTTCCTGCGTATTGGCCGAATATCACTGGCCTATCAGTCTATAGGCGGGCAGCATACCGGCGCCTGGGATAAAACAGTTGAGGCATTCGTCGAACTGCCTCCGGCAAAGTATAAAACACAGGTAGCGCATGGGATCAGAGTAGCGCGCAAACAGGTTGCACCTGATCTGCTGATTGTACCCGTGGCCGCTGCTTCAGAGGCATCATTATGATCACCAGGATAAGCTTCAGCAGGGCAGTATTTATTGCATGCCTGACATTCGCCCTCTCCCTCGGGTTTGGCAGCAGCGCCTTTGCGGTGCAGGCTGTTTCCATCGACGAGTTGCTGCAGCAGGTCAAACAAGGCCGGGTCAAAGACGCCGCTGAGAACAAGAAGCGTATTGCAGATTTCCAGCGCGACCGGGCCAGGCAGAAGCAGTTGCTGGCGGATATGAACGCGGAACAGCGCCGGCAGGAACAGCGCTCCAAGCAACTGGAAAATGCCTTTGAAGCCAATGATGTCCAACTCATTGAGTTGGAGCGTGCGCTGCTGGAGCGTCTTGGCGACTTGAAAGAACTGTTCGGTGTACTGCAACAGGCCGCGGGTGATGCCCGGGGTAATTTCGAAGAATCACTGACCCAGATCCAGTTCCCAGAGCGTACGGAATGGCTGACCTCATTTGCACAGAAGATGGGCCAGACCACCCGGCTGCCGTCAATGGAAGAAATCGAGAGGATCTGGTTTGAACTGCAACGCGAAATGACCGAGTCCGGCAAGGTGCTTCGCATCCCGACCACGGTGATTAACACCAATGGAAAGGAAGAGCAGCGTGAGGTGCTTCGTGTCGGCTTGTTCAATGTCGTTTCCGACGGCAAGTACCTGGAGTACGTTCCTGAAACCAAACGCCTGATCGAACTGCTGCGTCAGCCGCAGAGCCGTTACACCAGCCGCGCGGAAGACCTTGCAGAGGCCACGTCCGGTTTGCATTCCTTCGCTATTGATCCAACCCGCGGCCAGCTGCTTAGTTTGCTGGTACAGTCACCCAGCCTGATGGAACGTATTGCCCAAGGTAAGGTCGTCGGCTACGTGATCATCGTTATTGGTATTATTGGCCTATTCATCGCGCTGTGGAGAATGGCCTCGCTGGCTACGACCAGTGCCAAGGTCAACAACCAGGCGAAGAATCTGGAACAGCCGGGCAACAACCCGCTCGGTCGCGTGATCAAGATCGCGCTCGACAGCCCGGAAATAGACGTGGAAGGTTTGGAACTGAAGCTTGGTGAAGCCATCCTGAAGGAGACGCCACACTTCTACGCCTGGCTGCCGTTCCTAAAGATCATTTCAGTGGTCGCGCCGTTGCTGGGTCTGCTGGGTACCGTAACCGGTATGATCGTCACCTTCCAGGCCATTACCCTTTATGGTGCGGGTGATCCCAAACTGATGGCCGGTGGTATTTCAACCGCGCTGGTCACCACGGTACTCGGTCTTGTTGTCGCCATCCCAATGGTATTCCTGCACACGCTGGTACAGAGTCGCTCCAAGCGCCTGACCCAGATCCTGCAAGAAGAAGCGGCTGGCATGTTGTCGGAAAGGGCCGAACGCGGCGCCGCCTGAGAGTAGCAGACAATGGATGCTCTTTTTTACTACTTACCGTTCCTGGAAACCATCAGGGATTTTATCGAGCTCGGTGGCCCGGTACTCCAGGTCATCGGCATGGTTACACTGTTCATGTGGCTCCTGATTATTGAACGTATTGTGTACATGCGCACCGGTCACAAGCGTCTGGTCAGAAACGCCCACCAGTTGTGGGATGCACGGACCGATTACTCATCATGGAACGCGCATGCGATTCGGGCCCGGATCATTTCACTGGTATCAGCCAATGCCGAGCGTAACCTCTCACTGATCAAGACCTGTGTTGCACTCTGCCCGCTACTGGGCTTACTGGGCACCGTGACGGGCATGATTGAGGTGTTTGAAGTAATGGCCATTTCCGGCTCAGGAAATCCACGATCTATGGCTTCCGGAGTAGCAAAGGCCACGGTGCCGACGATGGCGGGCATGGTGGCGGCATTATCGGGTGTTGCCATGAGCACCTATCTGGAAACCAAGGCCCGGCGTGAACGGGACTTCATTGCAGACGAACTGTTTATTGAGCATGGCTGACCTTCGCGGGTCCGGCATGCTGTTGAAGGAGAAATAATATGCGGCAGCTTTTAGCCCAACAAATTGAAGATGAAGAGTCGGAAATCAACATCACGCCCATGCTGGACGTGGTGTTCATCATGCTCATTTTCTTTATCGTAACAGCAACCTTTGTCAAAGAAGCCGGCATCGACGTTAACCGCCCTGATGCGGCCACGGCCGTCAAAGCGGAAAAAGCCAATATTCTGATAGCAATTGGTCCGAACAATGACATCTGGATCGACCGGCGCCAGATCGATATCCGCTCGGTTCGACCAAACATTGAACGCCTTCACGCCGAGAACCCCCAAGGTTCCGTCGTCATCCAGGCGGATAAGGAATCCAAAACAGACACCCTGATCCAAGTCATGGATGCTGCGCGCCAAGCAGGCGTATACAATATCTCGATCGCGACCAATGAACTTTAAAGAGGCAAGCCATGTCGGCCACAATTCTTGAAACACTATCGCTAAGCAAAACCGGGGATATGGTCCGGCTTGCCATTGGCCTGACGCTCGGACTGGTGATTACAGCGGGTCTGTTCTGGATGATGCAATACCTGATCGCAACAGCGGACCGGAGTTTGAACGAAAGCACTTCCGGAGCCCTGCTTGATTTTATCCGGCTCAAACGAGACGAATCCATCCAGCGCAGGCAACTCAAACCCAAAAAGCCGCCACCGCCCGATGCGCCGCCACCGCAACCTCCCACGCCAAAGCTGGAAAGCCTGGATCCTTCCGCGGAGAAGATTGCAATCTCTGTAGTGCCGGTGCAAACAGACATTGAGATGTCCGGTGGCTTTAGCCTCGGTGTTGGTGAAGGCGACTACCTGCCAATCGTCAAAGTGGCACCCATCTATCCGGCACGTGCGCTTCAACGTGGCCTCGAGGGGTATTGCGTTATCCAGTATACGGTGACAAGCCTGGGCACGATTAAGGGACCGGTGGTTGTCGAAAATCAATGCACCAGTTCACTGTTCCACCGCGCATCGCTCCAGGCTTCATTGAAATTCAAATACAAACCCCGGGTGATCGACGGCGTGGCGGTGGAGGTATCCGGCGTGCAAAACAAGTTCACTTATGAAATTCTGGAATAGCGGTTAATCGATCAGCATGAATAATTTCAAAATAAATTTAATAGTTGCGGGCTTCGTGAGCCTCTGTCTGGTGGCCGTATCCAGCCAGGCCCTGGCCCAGAAGGCTAAGGGTAAGGAACGGAAAACCAAGCAAACGGTTGCCATGAGTCAGAAGGTGTACGAAAAGCTGACGGAAATCCAGGAATTGGTCGAAGCCAAGTCCTATGCAGAAGCACATCAACTGATCAAAAAAATGGGCACAGGCAAATCCAAGCTAAGCGCTTATGAGCGAGCCCAGATTTTTAACCTCGAGGGCTATTCTTACTACCTGCAGGAGCGCTACACAGAAGCCATCAGGTCATACGAAAAGGTTTTGGCCCAGCCTGAATTGCCGGAAGCTCTTGCACTCAGCACGCTCAAGACCATGGCGCAACTCCAGTTCATGCAAGAGGATTACACAGCGGCGCTGGTCACCATCCAACGGTTAATGGATTCGCTAGCAGAGCCAAGTGCCGACATTTTTATGCTGAAAGGGCAGGCACTGTTCCAGATGGAACGCTATAACGAAGCCTTGAACCCGATCAAAACCGCCATCGATATGTACCGTAACCAGGGTCGCCCACCGAAGGAAAACTGGCTGCTCCTGCTGCGCGTGATCTACTTCGAGAGAAATGATTACGACAACATGCTCAAAGTGGTAAAAGAACTGATTGCCTATTACCCAAAAGACACCTACATCCTCACGCTCGCCGGCATCTACAGCGAGCAGGGTAACACCAAAAAACAACTGGCCCTGACCGAAGTCCTGTATGAAAAAGGGTTGCTGAACAGCGCCTCGAACGTGACCAATCTGGCCAATCTCTACCTGATGCACGGTCTGCCCTACAAGGCTGCGGTCTTGCTGCAGACAGAGATCGACAAGAAAGTGGTGGAAGCCAGCGAACGGAACCTGAGGTTGCTGTCCCAGTCCTGGTATCAGTCCAGGGAAGACCAGAAAGCCATCCCACCGTTGAAGTTGGCGGCAGCAATGTCTAAGACTGGTGAATTATACGTTCGCCTCGCCCAGTCCCACATTAACCTGGAGCAATGGAATGATGCCGTATCAGCCATCAAAAAAGGTCAGAAACTGGGTGGCCTGAAACGGAACGACCAGGCCAATATCATGCTCGGCATGGCCTTGTTCAATCAGCAGCGCCTCTCTCAGGCCCGCCGGGCTTTTGAGCGCGCCAACCGGGACAAACGCTCAGCGAGAACTGCCCGCCAGTGGATCAAATACGTCGACAGCGAAATCAGGCGTGCTGAATTGTTGACACAGGATGCACCCGAATTCAAAAAACGTAAACGGGATCAACTGGAAGACGTTATTTCGAAGGGTTGAGCCTTAATATTGAGTCTTAGGGCGCGGCCAGCCATCAATTGATGTAAATCTGAAACCCACCCCACTGAATGTAATCTGCCGGACCACTCGCGGTGAGAAAAGCTCTCCTGGTCTTGGCTAGTGCGGCAACAGCATCCGGATTGCTTTCCAGGTTCCTGTAAAACCCTGCAAAGAACCTCGCACGCTCCGCGTCCGAAATCCGCCACAGGCTGGTGACAACAAGCGGCACACCCGATACCAGGAAGTCGGAAACAAAACCCAGCTGGTGTCCCAAATTTAACCTTTCCGTTCCTTCGATGTTAAGACCACTGAGCACCACCAGGCTCGCCTGGAATTTGTTTTTGCGAATATCACCGGGCTCGAGGAACTTACTGGCCGGCTGGTGTGCTGGTCCCGACAGCATCAACCGGGACCGGTCAGGAAACCCCAGGTTGACAGTACCTGGAATCGCCAGGTGAATGATGTCCGCCGTTGCGAATCGCCCGTCCTCGAATTCATCACGTCCCAGGGCAGATCCCTGCACAATATGCAGGGACGGTCCGACAAAGATGTCTGTAATTACATGAATCTCAGCAGATGATTTTTGCTCATAATCAAAAACATCCCGCCTGATATCAGGTTCTCCTGCCAGGAAAAACAGGTCCAGACCAGCGGTATTAACAGGCACAGCCACTTTATTCACCGCAGCCGGCGACATGATGTTGATGACCCGGTGGTTCTCGGCCAGGTACCGACCTTGGCGGCGCAGCAGATCAAACGGAAACCCATTCAGGGGACCTGTTGGCATCAGATAAACGAGCTCCGGCAACAATGATTCAATCGGCGCAAGCAGCAGCTTGCCGAGTAATTCCAGGCTGGGGTTCAGCGTAAAACCATCCTGTTTACCCATTGAGGACCGTACTTCATCCAGCTTCCTTTTGATTTCCGGCGCAGAGCGCAACTCCAACAGGAGCACACCCTCATTCCGGCCAAGCAGGGCATAAACTTTGTTGCCCGAAAAATAGTAGCTCAACAGGGCTGTGCCGACATCCATTTGCCTGAGCAGCTTGTCCAGGCCGCTTACATCAAGCACCTCATCGGTCGCGGCAAAACGATCCCGGGCCAAGCGTAACCATTGATTGATTTCCAACGTTTCTGCAGTTGGGACTGTATGCTCCGGAGTCTGCCGTTTTTTCGCCAACAAAGAACGAATTCGACCGCTTGCATCCTGCCCATCAGGGCCGATAGCGGAATCTGTCCAGGAACCGCCAGGACTTTCAATTGCCCTCAGCCTGTCCAGAGCGAGCAAAGTCTGCCGCCCATCTGCAAACTCCCGATCATTGACAGCTGAGCGCTGCAACACCATGGACATATAGTCCCCGTAAACTTCTTCCCGGTTCTCCCAGTACCAAGCACCCAGAATGCCCGGCAGGACGGAGCGAAAAAAACGAATATCTTCAACCAGTTGCGACAACTGCACAATCGCTTGCGAAAGCCATCCTTCGGTACGAAGGTTTTTTGACCACAACCATTTTGCTTCCAGCGTGTAGGCTGGAATGCCTGTAGATACTAGGAAATCAACAGACTGACGAACAGTCTGATGAGAACAGGTCTGCTCCCTGCCAGCCTCAGCCGATGAGGCGAGCGTACACAGATAGAGTAATGAGCGATGCTGCAGCACCTTATCCCCGACCTTAATCGCCTGCTGATGGCTGCGATTAAACATGGATGAGGCAGTTTCTAAACGGCTGCTACCGTGTACCCCCAGGACATCGAGTGACTGTTCGAAAATGAATTTCGCCCGGTCATGCTCGGAAAGCAGAAAAACCGCCTGCTGTTCGCGGTCTTCAGTCATGCGTTCAGCGTCACGCTGAAATCGGCTGATGCCCGCCAGGGTATTAAACGCATCTCCCAGTAGTGGGGCATTACCACTGGCAGCTGTACTTTTGATGGCCTCCCGAAGCACCGTCACCGCCTGCTTCATGTGCCCCATACCATAATAGGATTGGCCAAGAAGCAGACCGGTTGGCCCCGCCCGGTTGCCTGAACCAGCAGCCCGCTGCAACTGCAAGGACCGGATCAACGCCTCGACCGCCTGCGGAAAGTAACCGCTCTCAGCCAGCAGGCGCCCTTTCTCAAAAAGACTTTCCGCCTGGCGCAGGCTTTCCAATTCATCCTCACCCTGATTGCCGACCTGGTCCAGCATTTCTATGGCACCGGAAAGACTACCCTGCGTTGCATAAACGAAGGCAACCTTATTCCGGGCCAGGTTCCCGAGTTCAGCATTTCCTTCTGATACCGCAATGCTCAATGCCAGTTCGTATTGCTCGAGCGCTCGCACCAGGTTTTCTTGTTGTTCCCAGGCAAGTCCGTTATTGAATATTGCCCGGCTCCTTTCCAGCTGCAAACCCAGGCCATCTGCCATCCCTGCTGCGCGCTGGTAAATCCGATGGACTTCATCGAGGCTGGCGGCAGCGGATTGGCCCGAACTGGCAGCGACATACTCCATCAACGCCGCAGCTCCTAGTTGCAGTGCCGCCAGTTCCACGATCCCCATACCTGCCTTGCCCGCTGCTGTCTCCACTTGCCTGGCGAATTCCATGGTGGAAAGATAATCGTGCAGTTTGAAGAATACGAGATGGGCCGCATAATATTCCGACCACAAACGCAACTCTTCCCAACCCAAAGTATCAAATGCCTGTGCCGCGCGCTTCAGGGTGTAGATCTTCATCGCCCAGGTTGTCGTGTCGTTGGCTTGCGTCGATTCAGCAGCAAGTGAAAGCAGGCGAAACGCCTTTAGCTGAGCGGTGCTGTTCCTGTCTTTCCCGGTCAGCTGAACCAGTTCCATGCTGATTCGTGACCGTTGGCTTAGCTCTTGTGGCCTCACCTGTATGATCAGCTGACGTGGCTCCTCGACCGCTTCAATCAATTGATAGACCGGCCCCAGGCGTCTGCCTGGAATCCTGGAGGCCATCACCAGGGTCTGTTCCGGCCCGAATACTTGGGATTCGAATTCGATCCCGGCTGCATCAATCCTGATCAGCAGTGCGACTCCCGGGTATTGATAGATCATGTATTCTGCGGGTCTGTCCGGAGACACTTCGACCGGCGGCGCTGCAAAAACCGGGCCCTGCGTGAACAACAAACTCAACAGAACAAGAAGCAGCCCTCCCAGGGTCCGGTCTGCTACCGGTTGAACCGTACTTGGCCTGTTAGTGTTTTTTGTCATTGTGCCCCTGGCTTCTTGCGCGCAAGCCTGCATAGTGCACTATTTTGTACTCCGTCAAACTAATGTTGCCCCTCCAACCACTTTTTGGTAGCTTGCACTAAACTTTGGCCCGAGGGCCTGTTAACACTTGCGAACTCCTGACCGAAATACTACCGTTTTCAGCACATCTGCGATCGACCTGTTTGCTTCGGCCCTGGGTGCTTTCATTTTGTTGGTGATGTTGCTCTTTCCCTATTACCGTAACGCCGGCAGTGACGCCGCGTATTCCAGAACTGAAGACATTATGCAGCAGCGCCGGCTGGCTGCCGGGGAAATCGAGGCTTTGCTTGCCGACCAGCGCGTTGCTCAAAGTGAGTTGCAGGAACTCGACCTTGTAAACCGGGGCATCGAAGCCCAAATATCGCGCATCCGGAATCAAATGGCTGGCATCAAGACCCAACTCGCGGAAATGCCAGTACCAGCACCCGAACCGGTCGAGGAGATTGTTGAAGAGCCGGAGCCGGAAGCGCTGACTACGGGGGTCGAATTTTCCATCCTCGGGCTGGTCACAGAGGCCAAGTCATTCGTGATCGTCATCGACATGTCCGGTAGCATGCTTTCCTATTCCTCTTTGATGATCAAATCCGTGCTGGAGGTACTCGAACCACTGGATAAGACGAACGAATTCGCCATAATTGGATACCAGGGGAATCCTTCCCCCGTGCTGTGGAACTATCCGGAAGGAACCGGCCTGGTACGGGCTACACCCGAAAACCTGGAAGTTGCGAGGGCATTCACGGAATCCCTTGCACGCCGCTTCTCGGGTTCAACACCCACCCATTACGCCCTGATGTCCGCCCTGCAATATTCCGCCGAATCAATCATCCTGATGAGTGATGGTGAGCCGGACAATTCTCCGGCATTCATTATCCAGGATATTGCAAATCTAAACCGGTTTGAGCGCAAGGAAATTCACACGGTCGCCATTGGCGACTACACGCAGAATCGTGGATTGGTTATGTTTCTGCAGGAACTGGCGAAACAAAATGGCGGCGACTTCGTGGGGGTATCCCGATGAGGATTCGTCGTCGTAACTTCGAAATCTTTTCCCTGTCGGCGGTCGACCTGTTCGCATCCGCCATGGGTGCGTTCATCATCATCGCGATCGTCCTCATGCCGGACTACCAGAAAGAAGTTCGTGCGCAGGGCGACCTGGAATTTCTCGAGGAACTCGCCGGCAGGACACAAGCCCTGCTCAAGGAGACCGAACAGGGCAAAAAGGATATTCTCAAAGCATTGCAAGCGGCCCGGACCCGGTTTGATGAGATACAGGCGGAACAGGACAGCGTATCCAGCGAGCTGGAAATCCTCGAGGCCGAACAACAGGCCAGGCACGACCAACCGCCACCACCTCCGCCCAGTCCCGTTATCACTGCGGACCAGGAAGGCAGCAACCAGGTCACGTTTCGGTTTCTGGGCCTGAAAACCGACAAGAAGCGAATCCTGTTCCTGGTGGACATGAACAGTTATCTTGCAGGCCATGAAGCCCTCGTCAGGCGCACCGTCATCCGGGCGATGGGTTCGCTGCAAACCGGCTACAAATTTGGCATTCTCGGCTTCCAGCAATTGGATTCCGGGCCGAAGTACTACCGTTGGCCGGCGGGTGGCGGCCTGGCCAGCATGACGGCCAGGAACCGCTCCAAAGCCATGGGCTTCCTGCAAAGCCTTGGCCGTAAATTCAAAGGTTCATCATCCTTGCTGAATGCCTTCAGCGAGGCCTTCTCCAGCCCCGCTGAAGCCATAATCCTGATCAGCGATGGATTACCCAACCCGGCTTTCAATAACGGCCTGTCACCGGGCCGGCTGGTGCGCAGCATTACGGTGTCCAATTCCAGAGCACTGGAAATTCATGCCGTCACCGTGGGAGATTACTTCAAATACCGCGGGACGGTGGAGTTCATGGAATCACTGGCCAGGGCCAATTCCGGTGGCTTTATGGCCCTTGCAAATTAGCCCCTATTATTCGGTCCAGTCGAAATCTTTGCCACACAGGGGTACGAAGCGCAGCTCTGTGTTACCCACACGGATTTGATTCCCCGCAACCAGTTGCTTTATCGCCAGCACAGGCAGACCTTCAAGATAAGTGAGCTTGCTCCCGTCGCCAGGTTGCAGATAAAACTTCCTGCTTACGGGATCGTAGGTGACAGTGCAATGATTCTCGCGGGATATCCGGCAGTCCCCGTGATCCAGTGAAATTCGCTGTGAAACATCGCGTCCGATTGAATTTTTACCGTAGCGGAGCATGACTACGCTGCCGCGTCCCGGACCGGAAATGATGGCAAGGAAACCCGAAACCGGGTTCTTCAGTGCCTGGTTTTCAGCCGCGGTTGCATCCCCAACATCACCAGCAAGGATGCGCGTAGTGGACACGTCTTGTTCCCGATCAGCGGTATCACGGAACCCGTCCTCAGGTTCCAGGTCTATCGTGTCAGGCTCCTCGTCCATACGGAATCGGCGTGCCAACGGGTTTTCTACTGCAGATACCGGGCTAACCGGTCGGTTGCCGGTGTTTTCCCGGCCTCGTGGACACGGCAGGCTTGCTGAGGTTCCCACTGAAGACTTTTTACGGCGAAAAACCATGGTCTTTTACTTATCTCATACCGCGGGGTAACCACCCGTTAAAGATTAACAATGTATCATAGTTTCTGGAACACACCGGATAACATTGCTTCATGAAATTGGTGACCTTAAACAACTGCATCCAGCATCATGTCAGGCACCCGCAAATGCTTCAGAGCACAGGGCGCGCTGGTTGATGAAAAAGAAAACCATCGGCCGTGGCAGCGAATGTGACATCGTGCTGGATCATGTCTCAGTGTCACGCAACCATGCCAGCATTCATGTTACCGAAGAAGGCTACCTCGCCGTCCACGACAGCAACTCCGGCAATGGAACTTTCCTGCATCGGAACGGCCGCTGGATACGCATCAGGAAGGTTGGCCTGGGAGCTGCGGACCGCATTCGTTTTGGCGAAAAAGAAGTACCACTCGACCACTTGATTGAAGCTTTCGGCAACAAAGTAAGGGTGCGCTTGCGCGAAGGTTGGACCGTTCGGGGCAAACCGTTGGTGTTCGAACAATCGTTTGCCGGACTCCCCAGGCAAAAAATAGTTCTGGAAAAACCCAGGCGCAACCCGATTACCGGAAAAATTGAAGAATGCAGGTAGCCGCCACCTATCGATTGAGGAACTTCTGGTCTATGCGAAACATTACTCTCCCTGTCAGCCTGGTTACCGCCATCATCGCCATTGCCCTGCTGGCCCGGCTTCTGCCGCCGCAAGCCGCTACCATCATGCTGGACCTCAACCGTTCAAGCTGGCCCATTACGGTGCAGAACTTCCTGTGGCTGGCGTTTTTTGTTGGCCTGGGCGAGCTTTCGATCCGCTGGCGTGCGGGCCGTCGGGAGGAAAGCCAGCTCAACCGGAACTACCTTCCAGAGGACGAGGAAACCGTTCTTCGCCCGGGTGATGACATTACACCCATCTACCAGAAGGTGCGCAACAGCAAGTACCGTGAAGTCTGTTTTGTGCCTCGCCTGATCGAGCGCTGTGTGCTCGGATTCAACCTCAGCCACTCCGCCGATCAGACCAATTCCCTGCTCAATTCGAGCCTGGAACTGTTTCTGCATGAAATCGACCTTCGCTACAACATCATCCGCTACATTACCTGGCTGATTCCAACGCTGGGGTTCATCGGAACGGTCATTGGCATCATGATGGCGCTGAACTACGCCGGCGACCGCGCCAACGTGGAAAGCCCCGACATGCTCTACCAGGTGACGGAGAGGCTGGGCGTTGCCTTCAGTACTACCCTGCTGGCGCTGGTGATGGCGGCGATCCTGGTTTTTATCCAGAACGTGGTACAGGGCAGAGAAGAAAACGCGCTGAACAGGGCCGGTCAATACTGCCTGGATAACCTGATTAACCGTCTTTACGCTCCCTAGCAGGCTGACGCCATGCGGGCTGATTTTTTCATTGTTTCGATTTGCTGTACC
>JAZFUZ010000155.1:0-5681 GCA_036447475.1 Lysobacterales bacterium
TCGTTTTCTTTGAGGGCCGGGCGGGATGGAAAAATTCCTTCGAAACGATCAGAAACCTGCTGCCTGACACCGGACAAAAACGCGGTCAGGGCGTCACGAGTTTTCTCACCCATGGCCCGTGTGATTCGATCGAGATCTTCACCGGGGGGCAGGCGATGGGTCTGCTGATCGCGCAGGGCCTGGATCCGGTTTTCCAGCCGGCGCAGGAACACGTAATCCCGGCGCACCTCGGCAACCATTTCCCGGCTCATTAATTCCAGGCTTTCAATCTGTTTCAGCGCCTGGTCAAGCGAGGGCGTTTGCAGGCCCGGTTCACGGCCCCCGCGAAGAATTTGAAAGCACTGGGCCAGGAACTCGATTTCACGGATACCACCCGGCCCCCGCTTGATATCGTCCATGCGATCTTTGCGCCGCGCGTCCTCGCGCACATTGGCGTGCATTTCCTGCAGGGCATTGACTGAACCAAAATCAATGTAGCGGCGGTAGATAAAGGGCTGCAGGTTTTCCAGGAGTTGTGCCCCTGCCGCCAGGTCGCCGGCGACCGGCCTGGCCTTGACCAGCGCGTAACGCTCCCAGTCACGACCTTCGCGCTGGTAATATTGCTCCATGGAAGCCATGCTGGATGTCAGCGGGCCGGAGTCGCCAAATGGGCGCAAGCGTGTATCAACACGAAAACAGAAACCGTCTTCGGTCAGGTCTGACAGGCTGGCAATCACCGCGCGTGCCAGGCGGGTGAAGTACTGGTCGTTCGCGAGGTTTCGGTGGCCATCACATTGACCGGTTTGCGGGTAGCAGAACATCACGTCAATGTCCGAGGACAAGTTGAGCTCACCACCACCCAATTTACCCATACCGATTACGAACAGACGCTGCTCGCTGCCGTCCTTGTTTCGCGGCTTGCCGTATTTTTCCTGCAGACGGCACCGATGCTCGTCGATTGCGGTTTGCAGGCAGAGCTCCGCCAGATTGGTGAGGTCACAGAACGTTTCAGCCAGCGTGGCCAGTCCGCACAGATCACGCCATATAATGCGCAGCATCTGCTGGTTGCGGAAGCGTCTCAGGCCAGCATCCAGCCCCGCTTGTGTGATCACCGCATGCAATGTTTTCGCCCCCGGAGGCTGGTGTTGGTCCAGGTCTTCCGCCCACTCCGGGTAGCGGTCGAGTAAGCCGTCGGCAAAATAGCTGCAGTAACGCACATGCGCTTCGCGGTCCTGGGGCGCAATATTGATTAGCGGTGGATCGACCCAGCCAGATAGTGAAAAAGAGGGGGAAGAAGAGGAGGGCATGAACGGATTATAAAGCGATCTGCAGCTTCAATTCTTTATGATAAGCGGATGTTTTGCAGCAAGGAGTAATTTATGCGACAGGTGGTTATACAAAAAGTCGGCTGGCACGGTGCCAGTTTTGGTTCAGCCCTGGCCATGGCGATATCGTTCAATGTGAATCAATCCCTTGGCTGGGCGATTTTCCATGGCTTGTTTTCGTGGTTTTACGTGATTTATTTCGGCATTTTCAAATGACCCTGGATCAATACTCTTTGGTGATCGGGACCTATTTCGTTTATACCTGTTTGAGAGAACATACTCCCGCAATTTAAGGACGCAGTCTGGCCATCCACTACCCCAAAATTGGCAGGCCAATTATTTACCGCTCTGTGATAGAGTCCCCGATTATCTCGGCACTCCATGGGAAACCCAAATGAAAAAACTGATTTTTCTTTCTTTGCTGCTGGTTCTTGCTGCCTGCAATACCGACCACGAAGAGGCTGCACCTCATTCTGACACATCCGCCAGGGCCCCGGCCCTGCCGGATGGCTTCATGTTGGTGGATGAATTCAGGGGTGATGACAGCGGTATTTCCATCCCCTACACCAGGTACAAGCTGGACAATGGCCTGACCGTGATCCTGCACGAGGATCATTCCGATCCGCTGGTGCACGTGGACGTGACCTACCATGTTGGCGCCAACCGCGAACAGGTGGGCCGTTCCGGGTTCGCACACTTCTTCGAGCACATGATGTTCCAGGGTTCGGAAAACGTGGGCGATGGTGAGCATATCAAGATCATCTCCAATGCCGGTGGCTCGATGAATGGCAGCACCAACTCGGACCGTACCAACTATTTCCAGACACTGCCGGTCAACCAGCTCGAAACCGCCTTGTGGCTGGAGGCTGATCGCATGGGTCTGCTGCTGGCTGCGGTGACTCAGGAGAAATTCGAGATTCAGCGCGAGACGGTCAAGAATGAGCGCGGCCAGCGCGTGGACAACCAGCCCTATGGGCGGGTCTTCGAAACCCTGAACAAGGCCTTGTATCCGGAAGGTCACCCGTATTCTTGGCCGGTGATCGGTTGGATCGAAGACCTGAACCGGGCCGATGTCACCGACCTCAAGCGCTTTTTCCTGCGCTGGTATGGGCCGAACAATGCGGCCCTGACCATCGGTGGCGATATTGATCCGATGGAAACACTGCGGTTGGTCAAGAAATATTTCGGCTCGATTCCGGCCGGCCCCGACGTGGAGAACCTGCCCAAACAGCCAGCGGAGTTGGACGCAGACCGTTACATTACCCTGGAAGACAATATCCACCTGCCGACAATCGCGCTGCTGATCCCGACCTCCTACCTGGCCCACGGGGATGAAGCGGCGCTGGATGCCGCAGCCCAGATCATGGGTCAGGGCCAGGCCTCGCTGCTTTACCAGGCCCTGGTGCAGACCGGTCGCGCTGTACAGGCATTCGTGCAGCACAGTTGTCGCGAGCTAGCCTGTGAAATGTACTTCATCGTCATCCAGAACCCCAGTTCCGGCGAGACACTGGCTGAAATGGAAACCGCTATCCGCGAAACCATTGCAGAATTTTCTGAACGTGAAGTCAGTACAGACGATCTGCAGAAATTCAAGGCACAATTCGAATCGCAGCGTGTATTTGGTCTGCAGAGTGTCAGCGGCAAGGTTTCAACTCTGGCCGCCTTCCAAACCTACCAGGGCAGCCCTGCAGGAATCGGCGCCGAAATCGAGCGTTACCTGGGTGTGCAGCCCGAGGACGTCAAGCGTGTGTTCCATAAATACATCCAGGCCAAGCATGCCGTGATCCTGAGCATTGTGCCCAATGGCGCTGCTCAACTGGCCGCTGCCGAACAGAATTTTGCGGCGCCCGAGCGCGACATCCCCCAGAGTTTCCCAGATGAAGGCGCCAACCTGTCGTTGCGTCCGGTGGCAGATAACTTTGACCGCAGTCAGAAACCCACGCCGGGCATCAACCCCAGTGTCGCGCTTCCGGCCATCTGGGACACATCGCTGGCCAACAATGTGCGGGTGCTGGCTGTGCCCAACGAGGAAACACCCACCGTCACGGTACGTGCCTTTTTCGAGATGGGCCAGCGGGATGAGCCAGCCGGCATGGCCGGGCTGACCTCGCTGACCACTTCATTGATGGCTGAGGCGACCACCGAGCACACCGCCGCTGAATTTGTCGAGGAACTCGAACGTATCGGAGCGAGCGTTTCTATAAGTGCAGGCGTATATGCGACGACGGTCACGGTCAACACCCTGAGCAAGCACCTGGATAAGGCCATGGAGCTGATGCTGGAACGTGTGCTGAAGCCAGCTTTCACTCAGCAAGATTTCGATCGCATCAAGTCAAAAACCATCGAACAGCTGATGCACAGCCGCAAGACGCCCCAGGGCCTGGCGAATCGGGCGATAAATGCCGTGCTTTACGGGCCTGATCATCCACTTTCCTACCCGATGGGTGGCCTGCCCAGCACCGTGGAGAACATCACGCTGGATGACGTTAAAACTTATTACGCTGCCCATATTCCGGCACATCTCACCGGCATCATGGTCAGTACCAGCTTGGTGCAAGCTGATACCATCGCGGCGCTGCAGGGCTTTGCTGAACAGGAGACCTCGGAAGTCTACCGCGAGGTCATTGCCGAACTGCCCGAGATCACCGGCCGCAGAATATACCTGGTCAACAAGGAGGGTGCCGCGCAGTCCAGCTTGCGCACCGCGCAGCCCTCGATCAAGTACGACGCGCTGGGTGATTTCTACAAAGCCGGCCTGATGAACTTCACGCTGGGCGGTACATTCAACAGCCGCATCAACCTGAACCTGCGCGAAGACAAAGGGTACACCTACGGTGCGCACAGCCGCTTCCAGGGAGGCAAAGAATTCGGCAGTTTCCGTTTCTCCAGCGAGGTGAACAAGGAAGCGACTGGCGCCTCGGTCATCGAGCTGATCAACGAGCTTGAAACGTACGCGGCCGAGGGCATGACCAGGGAAGAGTACGATTACATGCGTAGCGCTATCGGTCAGCGCGACGCACTGCGGTACGAAACTCCCGGGCGTAAGCTGAGCCTGCTGGCCAATATACTGCGCTATGATTTACCGCTGAATTATCGTACTCAGCAAAACAACATCTTGCGGGAAACGGACCAAGAAGCGCTCAACGAATTAGCCGGCCGGCTGATCCAGCCCGGCAACATGGCCATCGTGGTGGTAGGCGATGAAACCGCCATTCGCCCGGAACTCGAAGCGCTGGGCATGTCAATCACGGTGCTGGACGAGGATGGTTTTGAGGTGGAGGGCGGATCGGGCGACCGCTAAACACTGCTCATAAACCCAAAGCCTGAGCGATGTGCTCGACCTGTTCTTTGGTGGCACTGTCCATGCTGGCGACCCTGCCCCAGTCGCGATCGGTTTCCGATGCTATTTTGTTGGTGGCGTCGATGCCCATTTTGCCACCCAGCCCGGGTTTGGGGCTGGCGAAATCCAGGTAGTCGATGGGGGTGTTTTCGACCAGCACGGTATCGCGCACCGGATCGGCCCGGGTGGATATGGCCCAGATCACTTCTTTCCAGTTGCGTGCATCGATGTCGTCATCAATGACGATGATGGTCTTGGTATAGGTGAACTGTCGCAACCAGGACCAGATGCCGAACATGATCCGGCGTGCATGGCCCGGATACTGCTTACGGATGCTGACTATGGCTACGCGGTAGGAGCAGGCCTCCGGCGGCAGGTAGAAATCCACGACTTCCGGAAACTGCGCCTGTAACAGCGGTATGAACATCTCGTTCAGGGCCGAGGCCATGATCGAGGCTTCATCCTCTCCCGGCTTGCCCAAATAAGTTGTCAGGTAGACTGGATTTTCGCGTTGACTGATGCGCTCCACGGTAAATACCGGGAAGTCGGCGGCCGAATTGTAGTAGCCGGTATGGTCGGCAAAGGGACCTTCAGTGGCCATTTCGCCCGCCTTGATGTGTCCTTCGAGCACGATTTCGGCGCTTTGTGGGATGGGTAGGCCGGTCAGAGTAGATTCGACGATTCGGCTTCTGCGGCCGCGCAGTAAGCCGGCAAACTGGTATTCGGACAGGGTGTCCGGAATGGGTGTTACCGCGGCCAGTAAGCTCGCCGGGTCGGCGCCAATAACAACTGCAATTGGAAACGGTTTGTCTGGATGCTTCAACTGGAATTCACGAAAATCCTGAGCACCGCCCCGGTGGGGCAACCAGCGCATAATCAACTTGTTCCTGCCGATCAGCTGTTGACGGTAGATGGCCAGGTTGACCCGTGGTTTATTGGGGCCGCGTGTTATTACCATTGCAAAGGAAATCAGGGGAGCGGCATCTTCGGGCCAGCACGTCGATATGGGGAGGGACCCAAGATCAACATCCGGACCT
>JAZFUZ010000156.1:0-15551 GCA_036447475.1 Lysobacterales bacterium
TCGCGCCTGAATTAACTCCGATGAATACTCCATCAATAACTACGCCTACCGTCGGATCGAAGTTTTTCTCGACGTCGGTTGTGCCGATACCCCTTATCGATATCGCCGCAGGACTACCCGGACCTTGCTGAATATCACTAATAATGAGATTAGGAGCAGCGTTCTGTAATGTCTGGAGATCGACATCAAAACGCCGATCTAAATCAGCCTTACTCAACGCACTCACTGATAAACCCACTTCTTGTAGGTTCTCCGCATGCTTTCTCGCTGTCACAATGACTTCCTCCAAGACAAGATTTTCATCATCCTGCGCAAGCGCAAACGTCGAAATCAATAAACAAAAAACCGCTGCAAAACCGGTGACCAAACTCAATTTACTCAAGCATTTCATGTCATTTATACGATTCATCTCTTCACCCACAGTAGTGTGTAAACTCAAAAATTTGTCAGTCGATTCTTGCTATTGTTGTGTAATTCTTCAGAACAGTGTTCAATACGGTTATCAATACTTGAACTTAGTTCAATGTTTCCACAATATATAAAGGATTGTCAAGTATTTTGCCAGGGCGTCTGCGGTGGACTTTCTTTGGGTTCATTTGTTTTAATATCCCCGGCTGGAAAGCACGAAAATTAATAGAGGTGATAATGGCAGATATAAAAGTTGAGCGCATAGGCGAGCTTGAATGGATTCGCCTGAATCGGCCGGACCGCATGAACGCTTACGATGCGGAGATGGCGCAGACCCTTATCGGGGCGATTGAAAACGCGGCGGATGCCGGCGTAATCGTTTTGACCGGAACCGGCCGCGCTTTTTGCGCGGGCGGTTATCTCGCCGACCTGAGCGCTCCGGACCCGGATGCCCTTAGGAGCATGTTCTACGGGTCGCTAAAAGTTTACGAGGCGATCCGAACCAGTCCGCGTCCTGTCATTGCCGCAGTAAATGGGGCCGCCGCCGGCGGAGGTAACGAGTTGGTCGTCGCTTGCGACCTGGCCATCGCTGCGGCAGGAGCTACCTTCGGGCAAACCGGCGTAAAGGTCGGCAGTGCACCGGTACTGGGTGGAACCAATTTCCTGGCCATGAGTGTAGGAGAGAAGCGCGCCAAGGAGATCGCATTCATGTGCCGGCGATACCCGGCGCAAGAAGCGCTGGATATGGGTCTGATCAATGCCGTCGTCCCGGATGACCAGTTGCAGGAGGAAGTCACCAAATGGGCTGACGAATTGCTCAACATGAGTCCCCGCTATCTCGAGATCGCCAAGATCAGTTCGAATGTCTGGTGGAACCAGTGCCGTGACAATTACCTGAGCGGACTCGGTATGCTGATGCAGGCGATCGGTTCAGCTGACATGATTGAGGGTGCATCAGCCTTCATGGAGAAGCGCAAGCCACAGTTTGAGGGGCGGGCAAAAAAGCAATAATGTTCAACCGGATTAACAGCTTATCAATATTCAATAAAAACGCAGAAAGGAATCTCTTGCATGAACTTTGAACTTGACGCGCCCTACCTGGAGATTCAGCAGCAGGCCCGGGATTTCGCCCAGGCGATCGAGCCCATTGCCGCCGAAGCTGATGAGATGAGTGAAATCCATCCCGGTGTGCTCACCGCTCTCAGGGAAAGCGGACTCAGCGGACTCATGGTTCCCGCGGAGTACGGCGGGCGATCTGAGCGACTCGATCCACTGGCTATTTGCCTGGTGCGGGAAGTCCTGATGGCCACCTCGGCCCATGCCGATTCGATGTTCGCTCTGCAGGGCATCGGTAGCTATGCCATCACCGTGTCCGGTTCGCCACAACAACGTGCATCATGGTTGCCGAAGGTTGCCACTGGTGAGGCCCTGGCTGCGCTGGCTCTGACTGAACCGAATGCCGGTTCAGATTTGAAATCCGTCACCACTGAACTCCTGCCCACGGCAGACGGGCTGCTGCTGCGCGGAACCAAATCCTTTATTTCCAACGCAGGTGCCGCAGCATTCTATGTTGTTTTTGCCCGCGAGGAGTCCGGATACTCCATGGTGCTGGTGCCCGCAGATGCACCCGGTGTGTCGGTGACACCCACACCGGAATTAATTGCACCGCACGTACTGGGCGATGTGCATTTTGACGATGTCCTGCTACCAGCGAATGCTCGCCTGGGCGATCACGGACAGGGTCTGGACCTGGTGCTTGCTACGCTGGGGGTCTTCCGTGTCTCGGTTGCGGGGGCTGCTGTCGGCTTAGCGCAGGCCGCGTTGGAAGAGGCCGTCCGCCATACCCGGACACGGGTTCAATTCGGCCGGCCGCTGGCCCGGCTGGGGCCGGTGGCACAAATGCTCGCAGACTGCTGGACCGAGGTTGAAATGACCCGGCTGCTTACCTACCGGGCTGCCTTGCTGGCGGTCGATGATCCTGCAGCATCCCTGAATTACTCCTCGATGGCGAAGCTGGCCGCCACTGAAGCAGCATCCCGGGTTGTTGACCGCTGTGTGCAAATGATGGGGCGGTTTGGCCTGATCAGGAATTCCAAAATTGAACGCCTGTACCGCCAAGCCCGCCCCATGCGAATCTACGAGGGTGCGTCCGAAGTGTTGCGTCTTGGCATAGCTCGTCAACTGACAGAAGAAGTCAAGTGATCGCCAGGGCAAATAAATGATTGATCTCCACCTCGAGGGACAAGTCGCCATTGTTACCGGCGCGAGCAGGGGGCTTGGCCAGGCGGCAGTGCTCGCGTTGGTCGAGGAGGGTGTGCGGGTGCTGGCTGTGGCCCGGTCACTGGATGAACTGAAAAAACTGGAAACGCTGGCGCCGGGTCATATCCGGGCCAGACAGTGTGACATGAAGGATGCGCAGGCCGTAGCGAAACTGCCCGATCAGGCAATCGACGTGTTCGGCCAGTTGGACATTGTCGTCAATAATGCGGGAATTGCACCAGCCGGCTTTTTCCTCGAACAGGATGACCAGGTCTGGGATGAAGTAATGGCGGTCAACCTGAAAGCGCCGGCGACCCTGACCCGCGCAGCGGGTCAGCACCTGGTTGCACAAGGCTCGGGAAAGATCATCAACATCGCATCAACTTCTGGTATCCTCGGCAAAGCGATGCTGGTGGCTTACTCGTCATCCAAGGGTGCACTGCTTCAGTTCACCAAGGCGCTGGCAGCCGAATGGGCCAACAAAGGAGTTCAGGTCAACGCAATTGCACCTGGCGCATTCGAAACGGACGCACAGCGGCTGGTACTGGATTCGCCGGATATACTCAAACGACGCCTGGGCAAAATTCCAGCTCGAAGAATGGGCGAAGCCGGTGAAATCGGACCGCTAATCTGTTATCTGGCATCCGCTAAGTCCAACTTTGTTACCGGCAGCGTTTTCGTAATTGACGGAGGAGAGTCATGCAAGTTGTAATCGGGAAGTAAGACTCCGATGGTCTCAAACACTCATTCAAAACAGTCTGCCGCATTGCCAAGCGCTCGCGGTGTCAAACGTCGCGCGCGAATCCTGGTCGCTTTCCATGATTGCATCATCTCCAAGGGCTACGCGAAAACCACATTGCGTGACGTGGCGCGGTCGGCGGGAATGACCGCCAGTCACCTGCTTTATTATTTTTCGGGCAAGGATACACTGCTTGAGCATTACTTCGGCAACGTCGCGCAGACCATTGTTGAGCGTATTGAGAGCTTTCGGAAGGAAGCCCCTGAGCGTCAGTTTGAACTACTGGCAGACCTTTTTTTCGCTGGTAAGGGCATCACCCGCTCTGAAATCGGTTTCATGCTCGAGTGTTTTGGAGTAGCGGTGCACGACAGTCAGCTGCGCGATGAAAAAGCAGAGCTGGATCGCTTCTGCAAGACCTACCTGAGCGAGCTGTTCGAGCAGTCACCTTGTGGCCCTTCAAGAGCCAAGAGCTACGCGGAAATCTCCTACGCCATGCTGATCGGCTTACGCACCGCCGCGTATTTCGACGAGCGACTTGGTTTGCCGCGGGCGCGCGGACTTTTTTATGACGAAATGCTGAACCTGGCGGGTTTTCGTCAGCAGGATTGATTCTCTACTTACACTTATGTAGCGGGCAAACAGTGTACCCATCAGACAAACTGGCGATCCATGAACTCCTGATTCGGACTGTATTCAGCTTCGATGAACGCAAGCTGGATGTTCCCTTTTGACTGGGAAGAGGCAAACATGAGCACATTGCTCACCCCTGAGTTGCTGTCAAATATCGGTAAATCGGCAGCACCAAAGAAAGAATTGGTCACGCGTCGGGATATTCGTAAGTATTCCGTTGCAACGGGACATTGCCAGGAAAAATTCCTGGCGGGTGACGAGGCGCCCCCAATGTTCCACATTGCACTATTCTGGGATGTCGTGGAAATGGATCAATTGTCTCCTGATGGTGTTTTTGTAGATTCTTTGCTGCCTGAATTTCCCCTCAAGCGAGCCATGGCCGGAGGCTGGAAAATTGATTACCAGCGGCCTATTTTTCCGGGTGACGTGCTGGTAGCCAACCGTACTTTGACTGCTATTTATGAAAAAAAGGGCTCTGAGGGTCCGCTGATATTTTACGAAATCACCACCCGGGTTGAGAGCGAATCCGGAGAAATGATTCTTACTGAAAAAATAACCAGGATTCTGCGTTGAACAACAGGTCGAGAATTGTAACGGTAAGGCCCGGAGACTTACTGCCCGGGAGGCAGTACAGCTGCGATAATATCCAGCTTTTTTTGTATAACGCAGCGCTCTGGAATGCACACCGCATCCACTTCGATTACCCCTATGCCACCGAAATTGAAGGCTATGCCGGCCTGGTTGTCGCCGGTCCGCTGATGGGTGACTGGCTGACTCAGTGTGTGCTGGACTGGCTGGATGAAGAGGGTGACCTGATTTCGTTCGAGTACTCGAACCGCAAGGCGGCTTTCACCGGCGACGAGTTACGATCCGGCGGTAAAGTTCTTTCTTCAGATCCTGAGACGGGTGAAGTCAGACTGGGTCTACACATCATGAACGAGGCGAATGAGGTAATCACGCCGGGAAAGGCCACGGTTCGCTTCCCGGTGGCCTGATCAGGAGCAGACATGGATTCACTGCGTGGAAAGGTGGCCATCGTCGGTGCTGCTGAAACTGAAGTGGGAAAAGTGCCTCACCTCGGCGCCACCGCACTGTGTGTAGATGCCGCGCGACGTGTCATGGCCGATGCCGGGATTGCAAAAGACCAGATCGATGGCTTGGTAACCTGTAATTCGATGGCTGAGCCATACCTGTATCATGCCGAGGCAATCGCCGAATACCTGCAGATCTTTCCCCGTTATTGCGTAAGCACCAACGCAGGCGGCGGGACGACTTTCTCGAGTCTGCAACATGCAGCGACGGCCATTGCAAGCGGTGTATGCGAGACGGTGCTTATCACGATGGCTGACAGCTTGCGTACCGGACTGTCACGTGAGCAGGCGATGAAAATACAGTCCTCGACCGGTCATCCTGAGTTCGAAATCCCGTACGGCCCAACTGTTCCAGCGTTCTACGCATTGATAGCGCGAGCACACATGGATGCTTATGGCACAACCCCGGAGCAACTCGCTGCTGTTGCGGTGAGTGGTCGAAAACACGCTGCATTGAACCCTAATGCACAGATGAGGGAGCTGATTTCGGTTGAAGACGTGCTCAATTCGCGGCTGATCGCTGACCCATTGCACCTACTGGACTGTTCCCTGGTTTCGGATGGCGGAGCTGCCGTTATCCTCACTTCCGCCGAACGGGCCGGTGATTTTCCACACCAACCGGTCTATATCCTCGGCGCAGGCGAAGGGCATAGCCACGAACATATCAGCCAGGCAAGAAGCCTCACGGTTTCGGCTGCCGTGGAATCGGGTCGCCGAGCGTACACCATGGCCGGTCTGGGCCCCGACGATATCGATGTTGCCCAGATCTACGACTGTTTTACACCCGTGGTGCTGATTGAGTTGGAAGATCTTGGTTTTTGCCACAAGGGTGAGGCCGGCGCCTTTGTCGAAGCCGGTGAAACAGGCCTTGAGGGATCACTACCGATGAACACAAACGGAGGCTTGCTTTCCCACTGCCATCCGGGAAATCCAGGCGCCATGTTTGCCCTGACCGAAGCAGTGACGCAGCTGCGACACCGGGCCGGCGCTCGCCAGGTCAGGAACGCAGAGATCGCGCTGGTGCATGGCCAGGGAGGCATCATGTCAAGCCATGCAACCCTGATCCTTGGCCGGGAGCGGAACGGATGACGGGCCCCGGTCATAAGTTCATGCCACATCCCGGACCAGAGACGGCTGCCTGGTGGGAAGGCTGCCGTCACCACAAGTTGCTGATACAAAGCTGTACAAAATGCGGCCATCAGCAGTTTTACCCCCGGATTATCTGTACGGCCTGCATGGGTAATAGCCTCGAGTGGACCCGGTCTTCCGGGCGCGGGCGGGTGCTCACGTTCACGATCTGTCGCCGTGCGGTCTCCGCGGCTTATGCCGACGATGTGCCTTATGTCATCGCCCTGGTCCAGCTCGAAGAAGGCCCCACGATGATGAGCAACATCGTCGAATGCGATCCGGAGTCAGTCGCAACCGGCATGCTGGTTGAAGTGATTTTCGAGCAGCGGTCAGAGGAAATTACCATCCCACAGTTTCGTCCTGTATCGGCAGCCAACTCGCATATTGCATGAAAGCGGACCAATAATGACTGACCGGGAAGAATGGCTGGCCCTGACCACCGAGGAGGCCATCGAGCCGGAGCTCCTGATTTGCGACTCCCATCACCACATCTGGAATCACCCGGGGAACCGCTATCTGGTCGATGAGTTTGCCGTGGACCTCGGCGGCGGGCACCGGGTGGACAAGACGGTGTTCGTGGAGTGCCAGCAGTTTTACCGCAACGAAGGACCAGCCAAATTGCAGCCGGTTGGTGAAACCGAATTCATTGAGGGGATTGCAGGACCGGTTAATACCGGGTCCGGGGTGACACAAGTGGCAGCGGGCATTGTGGGTTTTGCAGACCTCTCCCTGGGATCGGAAGTGCAGCCTGTACTTGAGGCACACCTGAAGGCGAGCGGGCGGTTTCGCGGTGTACGCCATGCCAGCGCCTGGGATGCCAGTGAGCGGGTGCACAACGCGCACACCAACCCACCGCGGCATCTTCTTCAGAGTTCACAATTCAGGGCAGGACTGGCCTGCCTGGAACGCAGCGGGCTGAGTTTCGATGCCTGGTTGTTTCACCCACAAATCCCGGAGCTTACGGATCTCGCGCAGACCTATGCGGGTCTCACCATCGTACTCAACCATATGGCAGGCCCGCTGGGCATCGGCCCGTATGCTGAAAACCGGGATGGGGTGTTCGCATGCTGGAAGGACAACATGGCCGGGCTTGCGCGTTGCACAAACGTTTTCATCAAACTCGGTGGACGCTGCTTGACGATGGCCGGATTCGGTTGGCACAAGCGCCAGGTGCCGCCGGGTTCGGCTGAACTGGCCGATGCTATCGGGCCGTATTACCGGGCCTGCATCGAGTATTTCGGTCCTGAGCGCTGCATGTTCGAAAGTAATTTCCCGGTTGACCGGGCTTCATGCTCCTACACGGTACTATGGAATGCCTTTAAACGGCTGACTAAAGGCTACTCGGCTTCGGAACGGGCAGCCTTATTCCACGATACGGCATCGCGTGTGTACCGGCTTATGGCCTGTTAACAAGCTCCTAGCTGCCCGAGAAAATTCCGGTAATGACCGGGGCTGTGGATCGCGCCAACCGTTGCTGCATCCCGCGCGCCCGACGGGTTCAATGCCGGCGTCATGCAAGTCGTCAACAATCAAGCCGGCAAGGTCGTCGCCGGCCTCGATCAGCGGAATATTCTTCAGCAGGTGAATGGCCAAGCTTGATTTTATGTTAATATTTCAATCTCGAGCAGCGCTCCTCTGTCAGGGGAGCTTGCCGCAGGCAAGGATAAAGTATTTGCACAACTTCTCGCAGGTTTTCAGTGAAATCAACGATTTCATGTACTGGCGGGGCATGATCTCATCCTTATTTCTTGAATTTAGTTCAAATAGCTCTGGATGATGGAACAAACCTCCGTTAAACTTCGCTTTCATTGCGAAGACTTGGACCTTCCTGGATTGCTTTTCCCAAAGTCGAATATCTTTCGCTTCTGTCGAATTTTGGCAACAAGCATCCGCCAGGTTCCCTAAATATGTAGCGCTCTTGCGAGCGGAATACTTAAATATTTATTAGACGATGAAATTAAGCAATACCTGGATTGAAAAGACCACCGTGCCTGCAAAAAAGGTGGGCAAACACGAAGAGCTCAATGCGATCTCCCGCCAGGTGATCAAACGTTACCGGCGCCTCCTTGATGAGGGGGCAGATCCGCATGAGTGGGCGTTTGCGTGGAGAACTGAGCTGAACCGGGGAGGATTCCCGGCCTACGAATTGCTGATGGAGGAGGTGGTCAAGCCCGGCAAATGCGTGGGTTGCGCCGCCTGCGTGACGATCTGCCCGGTCGATGTGTTCGACTACATCGACGAAAAACCCGTCGCGACGAGGGCCAGTGCCTGCGTCGACTGTGTGCTTTGCGTGGAGGCCTGCCCGGTATTGCGTCCGGCGGACAATGACATGCAGGAATTCATCGACCTGCAGGAGCCCTCGATCGATGAGGGTTATGGGCCGTATGCTTACGGACTGTATGCGCGTTCCACCGACCCCGGGATCCTGGAGAAATGCCAGGATGGCGGCATTGTTTCCGCAATCATCCTGCACCAGATGGAAAAGGGTGCAATCAAGGGTGCCATCCTGGGGGATGTTTATCCCGACAACCGGCAGGTCGGATTGCACAAACTGGCCCTGACCCGCGAAGATGTGTTGAATTGCGCCGCATCGCGGTACACCTATTCACCCAACACGTTGGCCCTTCTGGAGGCCATGCAACAGGATATCGGACCGCTCGCGGTAGTGGGTGTGCCCTGCCAGATCGATGGCGTGCGGCTACAGCAAAATTCCAGCATCCGGTTCAGTGTAAGTTCCTGGTACCGGAAAAACATCACTCTGACCTTCGGTCTTTTCTGTTCCGAAAGCTTCTCCAACGAAAGCATCGACAAGCTTGCGGAAATCATCGGGGAGGATCCCTCTTCGATTGAAAACATCAACATCAAGGGCGGAGTCATCATCCGGTTGGAAAACAAGGAAATCAAAAAGGTCAGCCTGAAGAGATACCGGGAATGGGCGCGGCCGGCCTGCCTGTATTGCCTGGACTACGGTGCTGAAAATGCGGACATCGCGGCGGGCGGCATTGGAATTGACGGATGGACCTACACCCTGATCCGCACCAAGCGCGGGCACCAGGCATTCCAGGCCGCGTTAACTGACGGCTGGCTGGAGACCCGGCCGTTGTCCGACGAGCCGAGGGGAGAATTCCTGATGAACCGCTTGTCGGCGAACAAGAAAAAGAACCGCCCGCTGCCCCCATTGATGCCCACGCATGATGAGCGCGTGGCCATGGGCAGCCTGTGTCCCAAGACCTTTTTTACCACGGGTCCGGGTGCGCCGAAAATTGATGAAGAAGGCGGTAGCCAATGAAGCCGGCCATTTATGACATCAGTTCTGTAGTGGACAAGGATCTGCTGCGCGCAGAGGTCCGTGATGATCTGACCGTGATGGTGGCCGGGCAGGGCGGAGACGGATCCCTGACCATCATCGCGTTGTTGTCCAGGGCATTGTTGCACCGTGGTTACCATATTTACCGCACCAGCGATATTGCCTCGCGCATCAAGGGCGGCCATGCGGCCGCCCTCTTGCGGGCCTCGATCGAGCGGCGCGGTAATTTGGGTGACCACATCGATATCCTGATCGCGTTCGATACCGAAGCCGTGCAAAAAGCCTCAAACAGGCTGGCGCCAAACAGCATCATCCTATTCGACAGTTCACGTGAAACGTTGCCCCCGGGCCTGGTACCCGAAACTGCGTTGATGATACCGGTGCCCTTCAGCCGCCTGTCCGTCAGGGACCTGCGCCGGGACCTGTTCAAGAACAGTCTGGGATTCGGGCTGTTGGGGCGGATCATCGGCCTGCATGATGAAGAAGTGGAAAGCTGTCTCAGGAAGCACTTCAAGAAGCTGTCCCGTGCCCAGCTCGAACCGAACATCAAGGCGCTTCGCGAAGGACAGGCCTTTGCCGGCAAGGCCGGTATCAGCGGCCGCAATTCTATCCTGACACTGCCATCGCGGGCAGTGGAGAATGAACGGATTTTCATATCGGGCAACGATGCAGCGGCGATGGGTTTCATGGCGGCAGGAGGGCGCTTTTTTGCCGGATACCCCATCACGCCGGCGACCGATGTAATGAATTTCCTGGGCCGGAACCTGCCTGCCATAGGCGGCGTGGTGATGCAGGCCGAGGATGAACTGGCGTCGATCAACCTGGTCATCGGGGCCGCACTGACCGGGGTCCGGGCCATGACCGCTTCTTCCGGGCCGGGCATTGCACTGATGCTGGAAAGCATCGGTCATTGCGGTTCGGCGGAAATTCCAGTGGTGATCATCGACTGCCAGCGCGCCGGCCCATCCACCGGGATGCCGACCAAGCCGGAACAGAGCGATGTCAACATGCTCACACGGGGAGGTAATGGTGATTATCCACACATTGTACTGGCTCCGGGCACCCCGGAAGAGTGCTTTTATGGCAGCGTACTGGCGACGAACCTGGCCCAGCGGGCACAGTGCCCGGTCATTCTCGCCCTCGACGCAGTCTGCCACGATAACTTCACGGTTCCGCGCTTCGACCTGGACCGCGCCAGCATCGATCCAGGCAAGCGCGTAACCCAGAGCGATGTAGCTCAGATGGAAGAGTACCGCCGTTACGAAATCACCGAGGACGGTATTTCACCGTGGGCGGTACCGGGAACCAGGGGCGCGATGAACCTGGTCACCGGCAACGAACGCAATGAGTGGGGCAAGGTGACAACGGAGCCGGAGATGCGGGTCGCGATGGTGGAAAAACGCAGCCGCAAGATAGAAACAGTGCGCCCACTGTTGCCCAAAGCGGTGGAGTGGGGGGACCGTAATTCAGCGGTGGGCATCATTGGTGTGGGCATCCTGGGCAGCGTGATAAGCGAGGCCGCAGAGCGCATGGCGGAACAGGAGTATCATTTACACTGTCACCGGCCACGGACGTTGTGGCCGGTGCTTGAAGACACCATCGACTTTGTGAATTCGCATGAACGCGTTTACGTGGTCGAACAAAGCGAGGGTGCCCAGCTGGCTGGATTGCTGAAAAGTGAAGGGGCGCGGGCGGACAAGATCATCAGCATCCTCAAATACGACGGCCTGCAATTTTCCACCGCAGAGCTGGTGAAGATGATTGTGGAAAAGGAGCGATTGGCATGACCAAAACCTACCAGACGGGACCGCCGATATGGTGTGCGGGCTGCGGTCATTTCGGCGTGCAGGGCGCGCTACAGTACGCGTTGAAGGCGGCCGGCATTGAACTTCACGAAACCCTGGTATTGGCCGGTATCGGCTGCTCCGGCACGGTACAGAACAACATTGGTGCATACGGCTACCACGCAATGCACGGTCGGGTACTGCCGACGGCCATTGGTGTTTCCCTGGCCAACCCCGACCTCACAGTAATAGCCGCCGGCGGCGACGGCGACGGCTACGCCATTGGCGGCGGGCACTTGATGCACGCCCTCAAGCGCAATGCAAATTTGCTGTACGTGGTGATGAACAATGGCGTTTATGGCCTGACCAAGGGCCAGGATTCACCGACCCGGGAAATCCCCCTGGCCGCACCGGAAGAAGATCCCCTGGATGCGATGATGCTGGGGCTGTCCATTCGCAGCACTACGTTCCTGGCGCGCGCCATTACCACCCGCTCAGAGCAGCTCAATGAGCTGATGCTGATGGGCCTGCACCACGCCCGAGAAGGGAAAGGGATGGCATTTATCGAAGTCTTGTCCCCTTGTGTCACCTATGACGACACCTATTCGCTGTGGATGAACAAGGTGTATGACCTGGATGCCGATCCCGACTACCGCAATGACGATCGTGGCAAGGCATTTTTCGATTTGAATAGCCTGATAGAGCAGTCCCGTATCCCGATCGGATTGATTTACCGCGGCGAACACGCGAGTCTCCAGTCCGCGTTGTTGTCGGACCTGACACCGTTTCATGCCCTCGAAGATCAGCATGCTGTACGCATCAATCAGCACCTTGAAGAAGTTCTATCTGGATATGCGGTTTAGACTTTTACGCCAATGAGTGGGCAGGTTTTCAGCATCGAAACGGGCCGCTCAGGCAGGATTAAACAATGAAAATTAACCAACAAGTTCCCTATCCAACAAAATATGAACCGCCCGAACGGGGGGATATTCTGGCCTTGGTGGACAGACTCAACCTGACTGGCATTTGTGATCTGGCCTGTGACATCCGGGACCAGGGCCACGGGGGCATCATCACCTACTCCCGTAAAGTATTCATCCCGCTGACCAGATTGTGCCGTGATTTCTGCCACTACTGTACCTATGCCACAACTCCGAAACATCTTGCCTCGGCTTACATGTCTGCAGATGAGGCTGTTTCCATAGCCCGTCAAGGCCGGGCCATGGGCTGCAAGGAGGCCTTGTTTACTCTGGGTGAGAAACCTGAACTTCGTCATGATGCAGCCCGCCAGGCGCTGGATAAAATGGGTTTTGAGACGACTTTGGAATACCTTGCTCATGTCGCTGACCGGGTGCTGAAGGAAACAGGACTGTTGCCGCATATCAACGCCGGCTGCATGACACCCCGGGAAATCGCAATGTTGCGGTCCGTTTCAGCGTCGATGGGCATCATGTTGGAAAACGTTGCCGAGCGATTGTGTGAAAAGGGTCAGGTTCATTACGGCTCTCCCGATAAGAACCCGCGTCTTAGGCTGCAGACCATTAGCGACGCAGGCAAGGCAAAAGTTCCGTTCACTACTGGCATCCTGATCGGTATTGGTGAGACTCATGTGGAGAGACTGGATTCGCTATTGGCCATCAGGAACCTGCACCGGGAGTATGGTCATATCCAGGAGGTGATCGTCCAGAATTTTGTACCCAAAGCCGATACCAAGATGGCCAGAGTTCCACCACCCGGCACCAACGAATTGCTGTGGACGATCGCCATGGCGCGGATTATTTTCGGGCCAGAAATGAGTATTCAGGCACCCCCGAACTTGAGTCCGGGCAGGCTCGGTGCATTGATCAGCGCGGGGATCAACGATTGGGGCGGCGTGTCTCCACTGACGCCGGATCACGTCAACCCGGAATCACCCTGGCCGCAATTCAATGCGTTGCGGCAGGAAACTGCAGCGGCGGGCAGGTTGCTCCAGGAAAGACTCACGATCTACCCGGCTTATACTTTCAGGGCGGATGAGTGGCTTGACAGTAGCTTGGTGCGGGCCGTGCTGAAGTTATCCGACGGGGCGGGCCTGGCGCGCGAGGACAACTGGTTGACCGGGCAGTCGGTGGAAATACCGGAGGGTTTCAAACTTCATCCGCCCTCCCCAGGCGCTGTTTTTCATCACCCTCCGGTTTCGAAAAAGACCCGTGCGATACTGGACCAAGCGCTGGCAGGCAACAACACCCTCAGCGTTAAGGAGATCAGTCACCTGTTCAATGCCCGCGGCGGTGATTTCATGGCGGTCTGCCAGGCGGCGGACCGGTTGCGCAAATCAGTCTGCGGCGACACCGTCAGCTATGTCATCAACCGCAATATCAATTACACGAATATCTGCACCTTCCGGTGTCATTTCTGCGCTTTTGCCAAGGGCAGAAAAAATACGCCGGCGAGTGACGCCCCCTACCTGAAAAGTCCGCTCGAAGTCGCCCAACTCGCCAGTGAGGCCTGGCAGCGTGGGGCAACCGAGGTATGCATGCAAGGGGGTATTCACCCGTCCTTTACCGGTCAGACCTATATCGATATATGCGCGGCGGTAACAGCGGCGGTCCCGGACATACATATCCATGCATTCTCACCGCTCGAGGTGACGCACGGCGCCGAATCGTTGGGTCTATCTATTGAGGAATTCCTGGTCGAATTGAAAAACGTGGGCCTCAAGACCCTTCCGGGTACGGCGGCAGAAATTCTCAGCGATGATATCCGGGCCATCATCTGCCCCGACAAACTCAATACTCAACAATGGCTGGAGGTGATCGGGACGGCCCACGATCTGGGCCTGGCAACCACTTCTACCATCATGTTCGGTCATGTAGACCAGTACCATCACTGGGCCATTCACCTGCTTCGCATCCTCGAACAGCAACGCCGTTCCGGTGGTATCACCGAATTTGTACCTTTACCATTTGTAGCCGATGAGGCGCCCATTTACCGTCGGGGGCAGTCACGGCGCGGTCCGACTTTGCGTGAAGCTGTTCTGATGCATGCCATATCAAGGCTTGTTTTGTCGCCTGATATCAGCAACATTCAGACATCCTGGGTGAAGATGGGCCTGGAAGGCGCCCGCTTGTGCTTGCAGGCCGGCGCCAATGATTTGGGTGGCACGCTGATGAATGAAAGCATCACGCGCGCCGCAGGAGCCCGGCATGGACAGGAAATGAAACCTGGAACTCTGGAAAGCACCATTCTTTCTTGTCAGCGCCTGCCATTCCAGCGCAACACGCTCTATGAACGGGTGCGTGTCCAGACAGCAGATCTTCCGATAGTAAAACTGGAAAACTATGGCTGAAACCCGATGATTTTTCCGCAGTCGAGGCAAAGCTGAAAGCGGCTATGGCCTCTGATGTGCGTACCGAACGCGAGCTTGAACGTGACCGCAACCGCATGCCGGTGGAAACCCTGCGGTTTTTCGGTTTACGTGACGACATGCGCATCGTTGAACTGTTGCCGGGTGGGGGCTGGTACACCAAGTTGCTGGCGCCGGTAGTGGCGGAAAAAGGTGAATTTTTTGCGGCGCTGGGAACCGGCCGGGTGGAAGAATCCCTCGCCGGCAAACCGGGCTTCGAAAAAATCAATATCGTGGCCCAGGATGTGAAAATTTACCGGCCGGAAGGATCACGGTTTTACGTAATGGAGATTGATCAACTGGGCGTGCAAAGCGCCGACATGGTGCTGACTTTCCGCAATTACCACAATTTCGCGGCGGAAGGCCGCGCGGCCATGAACAAGGCGGCGTTTGAAGCGCTCAACCCCGGTGGAATTTATGCCGTGGTTGACCACACCCGCCGCCACATGGAAGCCGATAACGACGAAAACCGCCGGCGCATGGATCCGGTCCTGGCCATCAAGGAAATCCAGTCTGCGGGATTTGAACTGGTGGACTACGCCACGCTACATTTCCGCCCGGATGATGAACTGCGTTACGAGGTTGGCCGCAAACAGTCACCGGCAACACGGACCGGTTCACGCTGAAATTCCGTAAACCGGAATAAGCTGAAGTCAACCGTGATCAGCACGCAATTGCCTGACCAGCGACACCGCCATCAGAACCCCGACAAAAATCAGCGGTAAAGACACGATCAATGTTGCTGTCTGCACCGTTTTCAAGCCGCCGACGAACATCAGGGTTAGCGGAAGGACCGCCAGCGCCATCGCCCAGAAAACCC
>JAZFUZ010000157.1:0-5629 GCA_036447475.1 Lysobacterales bacterium
GATCCTCTCCGGCTCTGCCGGATTTCCGGGCGGGTGCATTACCAGCCCGGATTTTTTTTGTGTGATCAATTATGATCTCTAACCCGCATATTGCATGAAGGATCCGGAGTTTGCGCTGCAGATGAGCACCGATTTTCCCAAATTGGGGTTTTTTGTATCCCTGCAGCTGCGCTGGTATTTGCTGTTGCGGACCGTGTTGCATTGGTGGGTGAAAACAAAAACACTGCCGTCACCATTCGAAGACCTGGACATCGATCTGGATCAGCCAATTTGTTACGTGATCGATTCCTATGCTCTTACCTCCCTGCTCATACTGGACCAGTCATGCGAGAAACTGGGTCTGCCCCAGCCCCTGTGGCCGCTGCAGCAACAAACCAGAACTGAGCCCCGCTCTTACCTGGCCCTGCGTAGAAAAAAGGGCCTGATCATCAGGTACACCACACCACGCAGCCACTCCGAAACCCTGGAGAGACTGGTTGATCGGGTCAACAGCGGAGAGGAGCCGGAGATCCAGCTGGTTCCCGTCACGGTGTTGATTGGGCGCACGCCGGACAAGGAGACCGGACTGGCCAAGATATTCTTCACGGAATCCTGGGAAATTGGGGGGCGCATCAACCGCCTCATCAATTCGCTGATCAACGGCAGAAGCACGATGGTGCAGTACAGCCCGCCCATTTCGTTGCGCCAACTGACCGATGAAGGCTTGGGGGCATCTCGCAGCCTGCGCAAAGTATCACGCATTTTGCGGGTTCACTTCCGGCGAGTCCGCAGCGCAGCCATCGGTCCGGACCTCTCCCACCGGCGCACCGTCGTTGACCGGATTCTAAACAGTCAGGGCGTTAAATCCGCGATCACCGAAAGTGCCCGTAAAAAGAAGACGACGGTGCACAAAGCCCGCCAGCAGGCACGAAAATACGCCTTTGAAATCGCAGCCGACTACTCCTACACTTTCGTGCGGATTGCATCGTTTGCATTGGCTTGGTTCTGGAACAAAATTTACGATGGTGTCGAGCTTCAGCATTTTCGCAGTTTCCAGAAACTGGCCCCGGATTACGAAGTCATTTACGTGCCCTGTCACCGCAGCCACATCGACTACCTGCTGGTCTCATATTCCCTCTACAACAACGGCCTGGTACCGCCCCACATTGCAGCCGGCATTAATCTGAACCTCCCGGGCCTGGGACGCCTTGTTCGCAAGGGTGGTGGGTTCTTCCTCCGCCGCAGTTTTCGCACACAAAAGCTCTACTCTGCGGTCTTTCACGAGTATCTTAGCCGCATCCTGGCCAACGGCACATCGATCGAGTATTTCATTGAGGGTACCCGTAGCCGTACCGGCAGACTGTTGCAGCCCAAGGCGGGCATGCTCGCCATGACCGTACGGGGTTACCTGAAGTCCCCGAGCCGGCCGGTCATGTTCCAGCCGATTTACCTGGGTTATGAACGCCTGGTCGAAGGTAACAGCTATATCGCCGAGTTGTCCGGCCAGGAAAAGAAATCAGAATCGCTGGGAGACCTCCTCAGAGTATTCAGAGTACTGAAACAACGTTACGGAAAGGTGCATGTGAGCTTCGCCGAACCGGTATTCCTGGATGATCTTCTGGACAGGCATTCACCCGAATGGCGGGAAAGCACTCGCGAAGATCAGCAGAAGCCTGCATGGCTGAACCCGCTGAGCAATGAACTCAGCCAGAAAATCATGACCAGAATGAACGAGGCGGCGCATGTAAACGCCATCAACCTGCTGTCCGTCATCCTGTTGCCCATGAAAAAACAGGCCATGGGCAGAGAGGACCTGGCGGAACTTCTGGGCCTGTACCTCAACCTGCTTGAACGATGTGCCTACTCTGAGCGGATAACCTACACCCAAAAATCTGCTGAAGAAATCATTTCCTACGGCATCGAACTTGGCGCCGTAGAAGTCCGTGAGGACCCGCTGGGTGATATCATTGCCATCAAGCCTGAGCAAGCGGTTCTGCAGACTTATTTCCGCAATAATATTTCTCACCTGGTCGCTCTGCCGTCGCTGGTTGCCAGTTGTTTCCTCAACACCCGCACCATTACCAGAGTGGACCTTCACCGGATTTCGCTGGCCGTTTACCCATTTCTCAAAGCGGAGTTATTCCTGCCATGGGACCAGGAGGGCTTCCTCCGGGCCATCGACAAGCATACCGAGTGGCTCCGGCGGCAGGGTCTGCTGCACGAGGACTCCGATCAGGAAACGTTGGAACGCGCCGAAGGCAGCAGCCATGAAGCCCAGAAGCTGAGGATCATGGCACACGCCCTGATACAGACTTTTGAACGTTACTACATCACGATCGCTGTCCTGGCCAAAAACGGTTCCGGCACTCTCGCCCGCAGTGAACTTGAAAAGCTGTGCATGCAAACAGCCCGGCGCATTTCCCAGCTGAGCGAATTCGCTGCTCCCGACTTCTACGACCGCAATCTTTTTCGCCAGTTTATCAGCCTTCTCAGGGACAGCGGTGCACTCACTATCAACCCGGATGAAAAACTGCTATTCGGCGACCGGATCAACCAACTCAGTGATGACGCGAAATTCATCCTGAGCAAAGACATCCGCCGCGCCATCTTGCGCGCAAGCCCCCTTCTGCGGATCAACATCAGGCGTCCAGGTCTGGGATAAGCTTGGACTCGAGGTAGGCGATCCAGTCTTTGAGTTTTAGTTTGCGCTTTTTCATGCGGGTCAGGCGGAGTTGGTCCAGGGTGGGATCCTTAACCAGCCGGGCAATTGCCTGGTCCAGGTCGCGATGCTCCTCCCTGAGGCGGACGATTTGCATGGCAATTTCACCGGGATCGTTTGAATTAAGACTCACGCCTGTACCCTTCAGGGTAATATTGTAGGGATACAGAATGATACAGTATCCAGCGCTGTCCACGGCGCAGTGCCTGATTTCGCGTAGAATGCGCGTAAAGCCGCTGGCCTGTCGATGCCTCCAGATGGTGTCCCGCCTGAACCTGGCACTCTTCAAGGTGATATTGAGAAAGAATCATGGATCGAAGAAAATTCGTAACAACGGCAGGCCTGGCCGGTACTGCAGGCCTGCTTGCTGCCTGTGGGAGTAAAGCCGCAACAACAGACTGCGCCAAGCATTCATCAGGACCAATCACTGACGGTCTGAAATGGAAAATGGTCACCACCTGGCCGCGGGATTTCCCCGGACTGGGCACCGGGGCAAGCCACGTTGCGGAACTCATCGGAAAACTCAGTAACGGCCGCCTGACGGTGGAAGTGTACGGCGGCAATGAACTGGTGCCACCCTTCGAGGTATTCGACGCCGTTCAACGGGGCACGGCCGAAATGGGCCATAGCGCCTCCTACTACTGGAAAGGCAAAATCCCAGCTGCGCTGTTTCTTGCCGGCATACCGTTTGGACTGACAGGCAACGAAATGAATGGCTGGTTCTATTACGCTGGCGGCCTTGAGCTTTATCGCGAAGCTTACGCTCCCTTTGGAGTCATCCCCTTCCCTACCGGTAACTCGGGAACGCAGATGGGGGGCTGGTTTAACAAGGAAATCAATAGTACCGCTGATCTTGATGGCCTGAAAATGCGTATTCCCGGCATCGGAGCGGAAGTCATCAAACGATTGGGGGCCACGCCGGTCAACATTCCGGGAGCAGAACTGTTTACGGCGCTGCAAACTGGCACGATTGATGCAACGGAATGGGTCGGCCCTATGAACGATCTTGCTTTCGGTCTTTTCAGGGCAGCAAAGTATTACTACTACCCGGGCTGGCATGAACCCGGCTCGGCCCTGGAAAGCCTGGTGAATGCCGAAGCATGGACAGCCCTTCCAGAGGATTTGCAGGAAATCGTGGCAACCGCATGCAAGGCCACCTCACTGGATATGTATGCTAATTTCGAAGCCAGGAATGGCATCGCACTGGAAACGCTCATCAATGAGCATGGTGTCGAATTGCGCGCATTTCCCGATGAAGTGCTGGCCGAATTCAAGCGGGTTTCTCTCGAGGTGCTTGAAGAAGTGGCCGCCGATGATGAAATGGCCGGCAAGATCTGGGCATCTCTCAAGACTTATCTGAGCACGGTGCGCCGCTGGACTGAGATCAGTTCGCAATACTTCGTCAATCATCGATAGGACTCTATGAAAACCACCATTGAAGCCATCTTCTGCATGGTCATGCCGGTACTGGGCCTGTCCTACCTGATCCAGCCCGGGCAATGGATTCAATTCTTATCCGAACTGACCCACAAGCCTCACCGCAGCCTGCCCACGGCCCTGGTGATGCTCACAGCCGGTACGTTCAGTGGCTTTGCTTATAACGACTGGACCACAACCTGGCCCATCTTCATTAGCGCCTTCAGTTGGCTGCTGGCCCTGGAAGGCGGCCTCATCCTTGTCTATCCCGCATCGCTGGCGCAGCTGCAAAAAATTCCGCACCGATGGCTTAACTTGTACCTCCGCAGCGGCGGTATCGCGTTCATCATTCTCGGCGTCATGCTTTGCCGGCACTTCTTCGATTTTCCACCGATCGGCTGAGCGAAGACTCCCCGGGGCCGGTTAACTGGCCCTAAGTCAACGCTACAACATCTACCGTAATTTTTTCCATGACTCCTTCGACGGTATGACCGCCGAATGCTGCATACAGCCCCTTGCGGTTGCTGATACCCAGGATCACCATGTCGGCTTTCACCTGTTCTGCGATTCCGACAATCACATCCTGCGCCTTACCCATATCCCGGTGAATGTTCTCGCGTGGCAGGCCCGTCATCCTTACCAGAAGCTCACGGTCCGGAAAATCCTCACTGTCCCTGTACGCATTGACGACGTGGAAATCGGCTGCAAAGTATTCTGCAAGATACTTTCCGCGCTCCAGGATCCTCTCGTTCAACGCCTTGTGCACGGGGTCAGTCGCCTGGATGTTTACTGCCGACAAAACACATTCGATTGGCGCTTTCGTATCTTTGTCAACGATAACGACGTCACACTTGGCCCGCCGGACCAACTCCCATTTGGAATCTGTTATCCCGCGTTTGTTTTTGGCCGAAGACTCGCACAACATAATCGTGTCGCAAGCGTAACGATCTATAGCGTTGAGGATAGAATCCCGCCAGTTACGAGTCCAGAAAAGTTCCGAGGTGTAATCCACGCCAGATTCATCCAGGGGATGCAGCAACTCCCTCAACCAATCGTTACCACGAACGATTTCATCAGGAGTATCGGGATCACTCCTGTCATCACTTTCGAACCCGATTAACAGGTGGAACTCGAGCACCCGCTCCCGCCTCTGGCGGATGACATCCAGCATACGCTCCAGTGCGAGATGCCTCTCATGAGCCGGATCTACGATAACCAGGAACTTTCTTTTCTCCACTGCGATACCCTCCAAGCAATTGTCTTCTGTTGAACAAACGCGACCAAATTCAGAACATTCTACCCGATTAAAAGCGGGAAACATGCCCCGCCTCTTATTTTAAGATAAATTCGATTCCCTCTGGTTCACTATGCGGGCTAGTGTACTGTCACACGTATATTGTAGGATTCAGCGGGTCGTGAAGCAGTTGACCGCAAGGCGTGCTTTGCCGGTAATGGCGCGTCCTTGCCAAGAAGCGCAACACAGCGGACGATTGCTTCACGGCCCGCCCGAAGGGA
>JAZFUZ010000158.1:0-5247 GCA_036447475.1 Lysobacterales bacterium
ACGGAAGAAAGAAAAAGTGAAGCTCCCGTAAAAGCGGAAAAAGTTGAAGAATCACCCGCTGCCGAGACAAGCTCAGAGCCCGCCGCCGAGGATGGTAATGAAGTAGTCAAGGAAACGTCCGAGGCTGTTGATGAAGCACCTTTGGAAGCATCCTTGCCGGCGGCAGAGCAGGATTCCGATGAATCAGATAAACAGAAGGCAGATGCAGCCAGCGCTGACGCCTGATCAGGAACAGGAGAACCAACATGGCACGTCATTTCAGACGCAGAAAATTCTGTCGCTTCACAGCTGAAGGTATTACCGAAATTGATTACAAAGACCTCAACATGCTGAAGCAATACATTGGTGAGTCAGGCAAAATTGTGCCGAGCAGAATTACTGGTACCAAGGCACGTTACCAGCGCCAGCTGTCCCGGGCTATCAAGCATGCGCGGTATCTGTCGCTGTTGCCATATACCGACAACCATTGATCTGCTGATCAATCAGGAGAAATAAAATGGAATTGATTCTGCTTGAAAAAATACTGAAACTGGGTGAGTTGGGCGATAAAGTGGACGTCAAACCGGGTTATGGTAGGAATTACCTGGTGCCGACCGGCAAGGCCATTCCGGCAACAGCGCAAAATATTGCCGAGTTTGAAGCTCGTCGCACTGAATTAGAAGCTACGGCGCAGGAAAAACTCGGTACTGCACAAAGCCGCGGTGCCTCCTTTGCTGATGTGGAGATCACCCTGTCCGCGAACGCCAGTGAAGAAGGCAAGCTGTACGGCTCGATTGGCCCTCGCGAAATCGCTGAAGCGGTTACTTCCCTGGGGCATGAAGTTTCCAAAGCTGAAGTGATCATGGGTGAAGGTCCAATCCGCTACACAGGGGAACACGAAGTTGTTTTGCATCTGCATGCAGATGTGGAAATGCGAATCAAGGTCATCGTGAACCCGGAATAATGGTGTAATATTGCAAAGGTATGGCCGCACCCAAACTCGCTACCATCGAGAACTTGAAGGTTCCACCCCATTCCATCGAGGGCGAACAAGCGGTTTTGGGTGGTCTGCTTTTGTCTCCACATGCTTGGGACCAAGTGGCCGATGTAGTCATCGAAGCCGATTTTTATCGTGAAGATCACCGCCTCATATTTCGAGCCATCCATGAATTAAACGATCGGAGTAAACCTTGCGATGCAGTGACGGTTACGGAATGGTTCGAAGCGCGCGGCAAGGCAGACCAGATAGATGGTGGCTCCTACATTAACCAACTGACCTCCAGCACACCCAGTGCGGCCAATGTCAAGGCCTACGCAGAAATCGTACGCGAGAAGTCAGTTCTTCGACAACTGATTGATGTCGGATCAGAAATCACCTCTGGTGTTTTTGCATCGGATGGCCGCGACAGCAAGGAACTGATGGAAGCCGCGGAACGCAGGGTCTTTGCCATTGCAGAACAGGGCATGCGAGCCGGGTCGGATTTTGTAACCGTCCAGGAGACGATCAAAGAGGCGATTGAAAAAATCCAGGAGCTGCATGAATTTGAAGGCGAAATTACGGGAATACCTACCGGATTCAAGGAATTCGACAAGCAGACCGCAGGTCTGCAGCCATCCGATCTGATTATTATCGCCGGCCGACCGGCGATGGGCAAAACAACGCTGGCGATGAATATCGCGGAGCATGCAGCGATCAAACACGATGTGCCGGTGGCCATTTTCAGTATGGAAATGTCCTCCCTTCAGTTGGTGATGCGATTGTTTTCATCACTGGGTCAGATCGACCAGACGAAGCTGAGAACCGGAAACCTCGATGACCTGGACTGGCCCAAGTTGACCTCAGCGATGAATTTGCTGCACAAAAGCCGCATCTTTATCGATGAAACACCTTCCTTGTCCCCGTCCGAGCTCAGGGCTCGAGCAAGACGGCTGAAGCGCAAACACGACATTGGCCTGATCGTTGTGGACTACATCCAGTTGATGTCAGTTCCCGGCACAAAGGAGAACCGGGCGACTGAAATTGCCGAGATTTCCCGATCGCTAAAAGCGATTGCCAAGGAACTCAATGTGCCGGTAGTGGCCCTGTCTCAGCTGAACCGCGCTCTGGAGCAACGGCCCGATAAACGTCCGAAGATGGCTGACCTCAGGGAATCCGGTGCCCTTGAACAGGATGCCGATTTGATTATTTTCATATACCGTGATGAAGTCTATAACGAAGAAACACCGGAAAAAGGCAAAGCTGAAATCATCATTGGCAAGCATCGCAATGGGCCGACCGGTAAGATTATTCTGACTTTCCAGGGTCAATGGCTGCGATTCGTCAATTACGCACCGGAACACGCGTATCCCACTGCTCACAACTAGCCCGCAAGAAAATCTTGTTTGGATTTTTCAGTTTTCCTGGTCGGTCAATTCATATTTGCGCAGGTAACCGCGAAGCTGGTGATAGGTCATGCCAAGAAAATCCGCGGTTCTTTTCTGGTTGAAGCGACACTTTTGCAGCGCTGATTTAAGTAATGTCTTCTCGAGTTGCTGGATGTGTTCTTTGAAATCATAAGCTTCGCCCGGCATGGAAATCCCGGATTCGTGTACCTCGGTCTGTGTCCCCGGCCGCCAGGGTGAATCGAACGGATCGAATGAAATCCGGAGAATGGGCTCGTCATTGCCGAATGAAGAGTAAACAGCTCTTTCAACCACGTTCTTGATTTCCCGGACGTTCCCAGGCCAATTATAGTCCAGCAGCAGGCGGCGGGCAGATTCACTGAATCCCCGGAAGAGATCCAACCCCAGCTCACTGGACATCTTGACGGCAAAGTGTTCGGCCAGGGTCATAATATCCTCCCGGCGTTCACGCAGGGGCGGCAGTGTGATAACGTCAAAAGCGAGACGATCCAGTAAATCCGGGCGGAATTTTCCTTGTTTGGCCAGGGTTGGCAGATCTTTGTTGGTGGCCCCGATGATGCGGACATCGGTTCGGATGGTGTCATTTCCGCCGACCCTTTCAAGTTCACCGTATTCGACGACGCGCAGTACTTTTTCCTGCACCCGGTCCGAGGTACTCGCCAACTCGTCCAGGAACAGGCTGCCCTCATTGGCCAGTTCAAAGCGTCCGAGGCGTCGCCGGATGGCGCCGGTGAAGGAGCCCGCTTCGTGGCCAAATAATTCCGTTTCAAGTAGCGATTCGGTCAGTGCGGCGCAATTGAGCTTGACGAAGGGACGATCCCATCGCGGTGAAAGGTAATGAATGCGAGCGGCGATAAGTTCCTTGCCTGTGCCGCGCTCGCCAACGACCAACACCGGGCGGTTTAACTGTGCGACTCGGGAAACATGTTCCAGGACCTCGAGAAAAACCGGGGATTCACCAATCAGCGCTTGTTCTTGTTGCCGTTCCATTTATGTTGTTCACCATTTGATTAATGACTATTGTAAGAAAAATGTTCCGGTTGCGATATGGGCTGGTGGTCACGGGCGCGATCTGATACAAGAGTCCCCTGACCCGGGAATCAGAAATGGCCAAGACTAAAAACAGCTATCAATGTGAAAACTGCGGAGCCCAGCTGGGTAAATGGGCCGGTCAGTGCCCCGAATGCAGGGAGTGGAACTGCATCGTTGAAACCCGGCGGGAACCTCGTCCCAGTGGACGATTCAGCGCTTATTCTGGCCAGTTGGTCAACACCATTAAAGACCTCGCTGCGGTAGATCATTCTGGAGTCAGTCGCATGACAACCGGAATCGGAGAGCTTGATCGGGTGCTGGGGGGTGGGGTTGTCCCGGGCTCCGTCATCCTGCTGGGTGGAGAGCCGGGTATCGGTAAGTCGACATTGTTGTTGCAATTGGCGGCCGCGCTCGCTGGTCGTTATTCCAGCTTGTACATCACCGGTGAAGAGTCGCTGGAACAATTGGGCATGCGTGGGCGGAGGCTTGGTCTGTCCCTGGCAAAAATTCGTTGTCTGACCGAGACCTCAGTTGAACAGATTATCGGTCACGCAGCGGCGGAAAAACCCCGACTGATGATTGTCGATTCGATTCAGACCGTTTATTCAGAAACCCTTGCGTCAGCTCCTGGTTCTGTTGCCCAGATTCGGGAATCTGCGGCCAGCCTGGTGCGTTGGGCAAAACAGAACCGGTGTTGTGTCATCCTGGTGGGCCATGTCACCAAGGAGGGCACCCTGGCGGGACCCAGGGTGCTGGAGCACATGGTGGACACGGTACTGTATTTCGAAAGCGACAGTGGAAGTCGGTACCGGGTGATTCGGGCCATCAAGAATCGATTCGGTGCGGTCAATGAACTGGGTATGTTCGCCATGACCGGCAAGGGACTCAGGGAAGTCAAGAACCCGTCGGCTATTTTCCTTTCGGGACATTCAGACCCGGTACCGGGCAGTGTCATCACGGTTGTCCGCGAAGGTACACGACCCATACTGCTCGAAGTCCAGGCCCTGGTTGATCAGAGTCGCTTCAACAACCCACGCCGTGTGGCGCTGGGGCTGGATCACAATCGCCTTGCAATGATGCTTGCTGTGCTGCACCGTCAAGGTGGTGTAGCCCTGGCAGACTACGATGTTTTCATAAACGTGGTTGGTGGTATGAGAATCACAGAAACCGGGGCAGACCTTCCCACGTTACTGGCATTATTTTCAAGCTTCCGCGACCAGCCGATGCGGCAAAAAATGATCTGTTTTGGTGAAGTGGGATTATCCGGTGAGGTCCGCCCCGTTCATGACGGCGAACAGCGCTTGCGTGAAGCCGCCAGCCATGGTTTTAACCACGCCCTGGTTCCGGCAGCCAACGCCCCGCGCAAGTCCATCAAAGGCTTGTCCGTCATCCCCGTGCGAAGTGTGTCTGAAGCGCTGGTTCATGCCTCGGACTGAGAAAATAAAGACCCCCACATAGCCAGCAAGCCAGGTGCAATTACTTTAAACCACAATAAATTTAATGCGATCGATACGCTCATTGCAGACAGGAGGATGAAAGTCACAAACAGGCTTCCACTTAGTTTGAAAAATTCAGGTACGGCAAAATAGTGAAAATACATTTTGTTAAAGAAAGTGAATGTAAATACACTTGAATTCAAGACCCAAAATAAAGGCCAAAGCAGCCTTTTGGCCTTGTTTACAAGTAACTTGAAATAACCGTACTTTTCCAGGCTGTAAATTGCCAGGTAACCTGAAATCAAGCTAAGCAAAGGCACCCCGCTTTTTGCCAGGGCTGCTTTCAAGAAAACAGTCAGCCAGTTGCTGAAATCTAAAGAAATTGCACTACCTATTA
>JAZFUZ010000159.1:0-17555 GCA_036447475.1 Lysobacterales bacterium
GTGCTTTCCGGAATGCAAGGCGTGATCGCATTGCCGATCAAACCGTAAGAGCAATGAAGAGTGCCGAATACACGGTATGGGAATCCGAGACCCGTGCCTCGACTTTGAAGCGGGTTCCAGCCTGGATCAACTGCAGGCCGCGTTCAGCGGCCTTTGCGACCAAGATGACGGTAGTTCAGGGGTTGCCTGGGCTAAAACCGGGGTCAAATTACAGCCGCAGATACTGGCCTGAATTGTGAAAAAGGTGGGTATAAATAACAGTACTGTTCAGAGCGCCATCAGCACCTGTTCACAATCGGTCAGTTCCTGGTAAATGGCATCCAACTGCGCTTTCGACTGCGCTTCCACCACTGCGGTCACGGAAACGAAATTTCCTGCCTTGCTGAGCGTAGACCGGATCGGTTCATCCGGCCACAATTGCGCATGTGTGGTCACGATCCCGCTTACCAGCACCTCGAATTCGTCACTCTGCCGTCCCATTGCCTTGATCGGGAAACGGCAGGGAAATTCCAGCAGAGTCATTTCATTTTCATTCATCATTTTCATTCATCATCTTCGAAATAACCGTCAATCCAAAGGCGAAGACTATCCCAGGATCTGCCAAAAAATCCTGCTTCCTCCACAGCGCCGAGTGTCACCAGTCGGCGGCTTGCAACCAGGTCTTCACCAAGCTGAACGGTGATTTTCCCGACCGTAACGCCAGCTGCCAGTGGTGCACTCAATTCAGCTTGCATTTCAACCTGTGCGTCCAGGTCATCGTAACGGCCCCGGGGAATGGTAACGAACAGGGGCTCTTCCAGGCCGAGCGAGACCTCTTCAGTCAGCCCTTTCCAGACATGGCCGCGCGCCAGCTCCTGCCCCGCCTGGTACAGTTGCACGGTTTCAAAAAAACGGAAGCCGTAATTCAGCAGGGCCTGACTTTCACTGGCGCGACTGGTTTCCGAAACAGAGCCCATGACCGCGCTGATCAGCCGCATGCCATCACGCTTGGCAGCTATGACCAGGCAATAACCGGCTGCCTTGGTATGGCCGGTCTTGAGGCCGTCGATCGCCGGATCGCGCCACAGCAGGGTATTGCGATTGTGTTGCCGGATGTTATTGAACGTGAACTCCTTCTCTGAATACCACGCGTAGTATCCCGGAAATTCGCGGATGATGGCCGCGCTGAGCAGCACAACGTCCCTCGCCGTCGTGTAGTGCTGCGGGTCAGGAAGGCCGGTGGAATTGATGAAAGAAGTGCCGGTCATGCCCAGTAATTCAGAATAGTAGTTCATCAAGCCGGCAAAAGCCTCTTCGCTGCCCGCCACGTGCTCAGCCAAAGCCACGCTGGCATCATTACCTGACTGGATCACCATGCCCTTGATCAGGTCTTCCACACTCACCTGCATGTCGGGCTCAATAAACATGCGTGAACCGACGGTGCGCCACGCCTTTTCACTCACCACCGCTGTTTCCCCCAGGGTAATATTCCCCTCGGCAAGCTCCTTGAACACCACGTAGGACGTCATCAACTTGGTAATGCTGGCAGGCTCCACCTGCAGGTCCGCGTTCTGCTCAACCAGGATGCGCCCACTGTTGAAGTCCATCAACAGGTAGCTTTTTGCGCCCAACTGTGGCGCGGCGGGTACGGGCCGTGCGCCGGCGCTGGGTAATGACTTGTTGGGTACCGGCGTCTGTGCATGTGCCAGGGTGACAAATCCCGCCAAAATGAGTGCAATGAGAAAATTTTTGTTCATGTTCAGACTATTTCCTTGCTAAGGGCCTGTAAACACTTGCCAGGTCACTGCGTTGCAGGCCCTGTGACCGGCTGCGTACTCAGCGCTTCACTCTATGCGGGCGTTCGAAGCCAAGTTCAATGACCCGGACGATTACTGATTCTAACTCGGCGGAGCTCAGATAGGGCCCGAGCCAGACCCGGAAAAGATTGCCGATGTTGTGGATGGAGACCGGGGACACGTCTGCCTGCTGTAACTGGCCAGCCAGCTGCTCCGCCCCTTCCCGCTTGCCATAAGCCCCGGCTTGCAACCAGGTTTCCCGGCGATTCCCCGCATCCACTCGATTATCAACCCTGGCATCAGCGATGGCTTGCCCTTCAGAACCGGAATAAACATCAATCACACGCACATCAACCCGTGCTGTACCCGTGGCAATCATGTCCAGTCGCAGTGCGGCACCATAGGACATGTCAATCAGACGGCCGTTCTTGAATGGCCCGCGATCATTGATTTTGACGATCACTTTGCGGCCATTGTCCAGGTTGGTGACTTCGGCATAAGTGGGTAGCGGAAGGGACTTATGCGCGGCCGTGGCCAAGTGCATGTCGTAGGCCTCACCACTGGAAGTGCGGCGCCCGTGGAACTTGCTTCCGTACCACGAAGCCACGCCCTGTTCGTGATAGCCCCTGCTGCTTCGCAGCACCGTGTACTTCTTGCCGAAGACCTCGTAAGGAGAATGGTTGCCGTGTCGCGCAAGTGGTCCAGCATGCGGTACCGCGTCGATCACATCACCGGCTTTCAGGTCGAGGGTGGATGGGCCATCACCCGGTTCAGGTTCTTTTTTCGGCCCACCGGCACAGGAGATCAGTAACAGGCCTAACAATCCCACCATGATCAGACGTGCATGGGCAAGCCGGGGCCGGAATACTGGCATGCGCTGTGTGCTCGTCACCCTTCAAATCCTGACTGGAGCGCTTCGCTCAGTTCAAACACAGCCATCGCATACAAGGGGCTGCGGTTATAGCGCGTAATGACGTAGAAGTTCCTGAACGTGAGCCAGTAACTTTCGCCGGCCGATTCGTCCAGCCGTACCACGGCAGCCAGGGTATCTCCACTGAGGGGTTCAGTGGATTCAAAACCACCCACCGCGAGTTCATCGATGGTCATTTTCACCTTGAAATCGCGCCTGGAAATCAGCTCCATATTGGCATTATCACGGACCCCGGCCCGGAAAGTGACCGGCTCACCGTATTGCCAGCCATGGCGATGCAGGTAATTGGCCACACTTCCAATCACATCATCCATCGAACTCCACAGGTCACGGCGCCCATCACCATCAAGATCCACTGCGTATTCCCGGTAGCTGCTGGGCATGAATTGACCCAGACCCATCGCGCCGGCATAGGACCCCTTGACTTCCTTCAGCGGCAAGCCTTCTTCCTCCCCCAGCAGGATGAAATTGGTCAGCTCACTGGAAAAAAATCCGGACCGGTCATTGCCCGTGTCGGGATAATAGAAAGACAGCGTGGCCAGTGCATCGAGGACGCGATAGCTGCCGGTGATGCGGCCATAAAACGTTTCCACGCCAATGATTGCCACGATGATCTGGGGATCGACAGCAAACCGCCCTGCCGCCTTGCTGATCAATGTCTCGTTCTTTCGCCAGAACGCCACACCTTCATTGATGCGCTTGTCGGTAATGAAGATCGGCCGATACTTGTGCCAGGGCTTGGCCTCGGCCGGCCTGGTCATTGCATCAACGATGGATTGTTTGAAACGTGCGTTCTGCAGTAACTGCAGAACCTCCGCCTGGTTCAGCCCTCTCTCCGCTGCCACTTTTGCCGCAAATTCTTCTGCTCCCGGGTGCTGTTGGGCCAGACAGGAGGTGCTCAGTATCAGAACCAGAGCCAGGGTGAGAGTCCGTTGCATAAGCAATTGTGTTTCTTTAAGTGCAGCAATCTGCATTTTAGTCTGATTTTCCCTAAGCCGTATTATTAAGCCGCATTACGCAGGCTATCGGAGGAAATTCCGGTGGCCGTAAATGGACATCAACATGCCGAAACCGGCTAAAAGTGTCACGATGGATGTTCCACCATAGCTGACCAACGGCAAGGGAACACCCACCACCGGCAGAATTCCCGACACCATTCCGCCATTAACCAGCACGTAGACAAAAAAGGTCAGACTGAGGCTGCCGGCCAGTAAACGCGCATAAGTGTTCCTGGCATTGCTTGCAATATATAAACCCCGGCCCGTGATAAATACATAGACCGCGAACACCGCAAGCACACCCACTAGACCAAATTCCTCACACAGCACGGCCAGGATAAAGTCCGTCTGGCGCTCGGGTATGAATTCGAGGTTTGACTGAGTACCGTTCAACCAGCCCTTACCCAGTACACCGCCTGACCCGACGGCGATTTTTGACTGGATAATATTCCAACCGCTCCCCAGCGGGTCTGACTCAGGGTCCAGAAATGTCCGCACCCGGTTGCGCTGGTATTCATGCATGACGGACCACAGCGCGGGCGCAGCCGCTGCGGCCAGGCCAGCCGCCATCAGCATAAACCGCCATTGCAGGCCGGCCAGGAAAAGCGTCAGGCCGCCGCTGGACGCCACCAGCAGTGAAGTACCCAGGTCGGGTTGGCGGGCTATCAGCACGACGGGCACCAGCACAAGGGCAATCGAAACCAGCATGGTGATCAAGTTTGGTGGCAACCTGCGGGGGTGCAGATACCAGGCGAGCATCATCGGGATAGCCAGCTTCATGATCTCTGACGGCTGGAAGCGGAACAGGCCAAGGTCCAGCCAGCGGCTGGCGCCCCTGCCAACCCCGAAAAACCAGGTTGTGAGCAGGAGAATCAATCCGAACCCGTACAGCCAGGGCGCCCAGAGCCGGAGGATGTGCGGGGGAACCTGGCTCAGCAACAACATGGCTGCAAGACCCACTGCGATGCGCGTAGCCTGGCGGTAAACCAAAGGCATTTCCTGCCCGGAGGCACTGTATAGCACCAACAAGCCACAGCCCATCAACAACAGCAGTGCAAACAACAGGGGGAAATCCAGCTGCGGCCACTTGACCCAGCCCGGCAGGATCCGCTTCACCGCACCGGTACCTGGTTCAGCCAGGCCTCGATCACGGCTCGCGCCACCGGCGCAGCTTCGGTGGAACCTCCGCCGCCGTGTTCGACAACCACGGCAACCACGATACTCGGATTGGCAAAAGGAGCATACGCGATGAACAGGGCGTGGTGGCGAAAACGCCAGGCCCTTTGCGTTGGATTCCGCTTTTCCCCGTCCTCCTGTGCCACCACCTGCGCCGTGCCGCTCTTGCCGGCAATCTGGTAACCCGAATCCGGCTTGATCACGCGAGCGGTGCCATTCTTGCCATGCACAACGCGCCTCATGCCTTCGCGCACAATGTCCCAGTTGGCTGGCTCATGAACAGGAACCTGCTGCACCACCAGGGCTTTGAGTCTTTGCGCCTGCCCATCACCGGCGCTCTTGGAGGCAAACAACAGCCTGGGGGCAAACCGGGTGCCACCGTTGACCAGTGTGGCAAGCGCCATGGCCAATTGCAGGGGCGTGGTGACGTTGAAACCCTGACCGATACCGGCGATGATCGTCTCACCCGGGTACCAGGGCTGTCCGTATTGCTCCTGCTTCCATTGCCGCGATGGCAGCACGCCGGGGTTTTCACCCAACAGGTCCAGCCCGGTCCTGTCCCCAAATCCAAAGTGTGACAGGTAGTCATGCAGGTTGTCGATGCCGATGTCCAGCGCCAACTGGTAAAAATAGGTATTGACCGATTGCTCCAGGGCGCCGTATATATTGACCCATCCGTGCCCGCCGGGTTTCCAGTCATGATACGGACGCGCCTGGCCCGGCAGGAAATATTTTCCGGTGGACAATACCCGCGTGTCCGGTGTAACCACCCCCAACTCCAGGCCCGCTAAGCCGATAAAAGGTTTAATCGTGGAACCCGGCCCGTATCCACCCTGGAGCGCGCGGTTGTACAAAGGCCGACCCGATGCGCTGAGAATGGCCCGGTAGTCCGGCCCGCTGATGCCGTGCACAAAAATATTGGCATCAAAAGACGGTTTGCTAACCATGGCCAGGACAAACCCATCGTTCGGATCCACGGCGACCACGGCTCCGGCCCGCTCGCCCAGAGCATCCCATGCTGCTTGTTGCACCAATACATCCAGCGCAAGGATCAGATCATCGCCATGAACCGGGTCCTGCCGATCCAGGACCTGAAGTCTGCGGCCCTGGACATTGGTCTCAATTTTTTCAACACCACTGACACCGTGCAGTTCATCTTCGTAATAACGCTCGATTCCGACTTTACCAATGTGTGAGGTGCCACGGTAGTTGCCCGCGTCAACACGCCGCAAGTCATTTTCATCCAGCCTGCCCACATAGCCCAACACATGAGTGAGTAATTCACCGTAGGGGTAATGCCGCGCGAGGTAGGGAACGACTTCCACACCGGGAAAATAATGACGGTCCACCGCGAACCGGGCAACTTCCTCCTCGGTGAGATTGAACTTGAGCGGTACACTGTCAAAGACACGGTGCTGTTTCCGTGCACGCTGGAATTTCTCCAACACATCCTCAGGAAATCCGATGATTTCTCCCAGGGCAAGAATGGTCCCCTCCAGGTCATCGACTTTCTCTGGCACCAGTTCCAGGCGGTAGGCAGGCAGGTTCTGTGCAATCAACCGCCCCCGCCGATCGTAGATCAAACCTCGATTGGGGACGACCGGAACGATACTTACCCGGTTGCTGGTCGATCGGGTCGAGAATTCGTCGTGGCTCACGACCTGCAGGTAGACATAACGCAGACTCAGCAGGAATATGGTGGCCAGGACCAACCCGAAGGCCGTCATTGCCCGCCTGGCAAAAAGTCTGCCTTCCAGCACCTGGTCTTTCAACGGCTGGCCGGGTTTCAGGGATGTCAGCTTGCTCCGGTTCACTGGACTAGCCCGCATATTGCACGAAGGATCCGGAATTTGCAGTGTAGCTGGCAATACAGTTTGGTCGATCCTTCAAACAAGCATAGCCATAGCTATAGTTTTTGAAGGATCGGCCGAAATGTGAAGCCGGATGCAGTGCAAAACCGGATAGGACAAACTGTATTTTTCGCATGGCAATCATTTTTAAAATTAAGCTATTAAATTTCTTCACCAATAGTCAATTAATCATCCGCCTTCGTGCAATACGCGGGCTAGGAATGTCGTAATGCTGCACGGCGGCGCAGGTTGCTCCTGAAGCGATCGAGCAGCAGGAAAACCGGAATCCACAACAAGGCCCCCACGATGGGCGGCAACCAGAAGCCAAGCGGCGGCAGGGGATCGCCACGCAAACTGACGATCCACAACAGGATTATGCGGTCATTTAACAGCAGCGCGAACACCGAAAGTGCCTGTTGCCAGGTCGGGAAAAACCGCAGTCTCGCCCGAAAGCGCGTGACCAAGTAAATCAGGATGACCAGGCTGATCGCGTGCATTCCGAGCAGGCTTCCGGTCAATAAATCGAGTACCAGCCCTACACTGAATGCCATTCCCAGCGTGACCAGGCCCTGTGTTTCAAGGCACCAGTAGATCAACACCAGCGCCACCCAGTAGGGACGCAAGGCAGCCAATTCCGAGGGAAGGGAAACCAGGGTCAGCACCACAGCCACAAGCAGGGTCACATGGATCACAGCCAGACCATCGCGTCGACGACTCATTCCTCATCCTCCTCGTCCACTGCATCCTCAACACCAGTTTGTTCTTCTTGCGCCACATTCGGTGTGCGGATCAGGAGTACTTCCTCGGCCCGGTCCAGTGCTGCCAGCGGCATGGCCTCCACCAGTACAAAAGTCTGTCCTTCATGCCGGTTGATGCGGCTGATGATGGCCACCGGATATCCGGCCGGAAAACGATGTCCCAATCCAGAGGTAACAACAAGGTCGCCTTCACGGACATCGGCCTGCCGGGGAACACCGGGCATCCTGAGCGCACCGGTTTCACCCGAACCGAATGCAACGGTACGCAAGCCGGTTCGATTGATCTGCACCGGCAAAGCGTGATTGGGATCGGAAATCAATCGAATGGTGGAAAAATGGAGACGAACGTCTTCTACCTGACCCATGACTCCAGCGCCATCGATCACGGCCTGGCCAGTCTGTACACCATCGAGGCTGCCCCGGTTGACTACAATCTTGTGGGAAAAAGGATTGAGGTCAACGCCAACCAACTCGGCAAACTGGAATTCAAAAGTCTGCCCTTTCGCCGCTTCAATCAGGGAGCGAAGCCGCCGATTTTCCTCGACCAGGGCTGCAAAACGCTGCAGTGCGCCTTGCTGCCTGAGCAATTGTTGTCTAAAGGCTTCATTGTCGTGACGCAGCGATCGACGGGACTGAAATTGTCCGAACACGTTCCGCGCCGCACGAGCTGGCCACTCCACCAGGTGGTAAACCGGCTCGACCAGGTACAGGGCCAGGCTGCGGATGCGTGGCACGTAATGTCCGCGCTGGTCCATCGCCATCAAAACAACGGCCAATAGCCCATAGATCATCAGCCGTACCGTCTGGGCCGCCGGCCCAAAAAATTTGCTGTCTGTTCCGGATCTTCCTGTTACCAAAACCTGACCTTCGGCCCCCAGGGCCTGTTAACACTTGCCCTCGGAGTCTGTCGGATTTAACACGATCGACTGCAGATAATCCGACCGGCTCCTGGTTTGCTACTAGTTTGTAGTGAAGAAATCGTCGCTACTCTGATCCATCAGTTCGAGTGCGCGCCCACCGCCCCTGGCCACACATGTCATTGGATCATCAGCAGGGAACACGGGCAACCCCGTCTCTTCACTGATGAGTCGGTCCATACCGCGCATCAAGGCACCGCCGCCGGTCAGGACAATGCCTGTCTCGGCGACATCTGCGCAAAGCTCGGGCGGGGTCTGTTCGAGCGCGGTCTTGACCGCCACCAGGATGCTGGAGAGGCTCTCGTTCATAGCCTCCAGCACGTCATTGCTCGAGATGGTGATAGTTCGTGGCACCCCTTCGGCCAGATTTCTTCCGGTAACTTCCATCGTTTCGGGTTCCTCGTCTGGCCAGGCACAGCCAATCTCGATCTTGATCCGCTCGGCCGTCATCTCACCGATCAGCGTGCCGAAATTCCGGCGGACATAGTTGATGATGGCCTCATCGAACTGGTCACCCCCCACCCGGACCGAGTTGGAATATACCAGGCCGTTGAGAGAGATGATCGCGACCTCGGAGGTGCCGCCACCGATATCCAGCACCATGGAGCCGCGAGCTTCGTGTACCGGTATGCCGGCGCCGATAGCGGCTGCCATGGGCTCTTCCACCAGGAAAACCTCGCGGGCGCCGGCACCCTCAGCCGACTCCTTGATGGCTTTGCGTTCCACCTGGGTCGAGTTGCAGGGCACACACACCAGCACCCGCGGACTGGGGCGCAAAAACCGCGAGGTATGCACCTTACGAATGAAATGCTGCAACATCGCTTCGGTCATGTTGAAGTCGGCGATTACACCGTCTTTCAAAGGTCGAACCGTGCGGATATTGCCCGGGGTCCGGCCCAGCATTTGCTTGGCCGAGGTCCCAACCGCCGCCACATGTTGCGGCCCACCGGGGCCACGATCCATACGCACGGCAACCACCGAGGGCTCATTTAATACAATGCCCTGGCCCCGCACAAAGATCAGTGTATTGGCCGTTCCCAGGTCGATCGACAGATCGTTGGAAAACAGGCCGCGAAGAGTCTTGAAAACCATGATGTCAGAAATCCGTTGAACCACGAGATGGTTGGGCTGAATAATGTATCAGGCAGCGCCGTTCCCCGCAAGTTGGAATCCATCTGAAGTCCAGTGTTTATGCGCTTTCCGGGGTTTTATGCACAGCTTACCCCTGTGCTGATATATGTCATCGGCCCCGATCTGATATATCACATTGACGGCGATGAATAAATGACAATTCCCCTGCCCCCAATCAAATCCAGTAAAATGCGCACGATTGTATACCCGTTAACGAGGAAAACATGTCCGCGCTTATCTGTGGTTCACTGGCTTATGACACCATCATGGTGTTCCCCGATCAGTTCAGGAAGCATATTCTTCCGGACAAGGTACACATGCTGAATGTGGCCTTCCTGGTTCCCGAGATGCGACGGGAATTTGGCGGAGTGGCCGGCAATATCTCCTATAACCTGAAGCTGCTTGGAGGCGAGCCATTTCCAATGGCCACCGTGGGCGACGACTTCGCCCCCTATGAAAAACACCTGGATGAGCTGGGGATATCCCGTCGCTACGTCAGGCACATGAAAGGTGAATTTACACCCCAGGCATTTATAACCACGGACATAGACGATAACCAGATCACCGCCTTCCACCCCGGGGCCATGCAGCACAGCTACCTGAATAAGATAGAGAATACGCGGGACATCCGGATCGGCATGGTGGCACCGGACAGCAAACTAGCGATGATTCAGCACAGCCAGGATTTCGTCAAACAGGGAATTCCGCACATTTTCGATCCCGGACAGGGCATGACTCTGTTCAACGGCGAGGAACTGGCACAGTTTATCCGGGAAGCCCGATACGTCGTCGTCAACGACTACGAATTCCAGCTGCTCAAGGAGCGCACCGGCCAGAATGGGGAAACCATAGCAAAACAGGTAGAAGCACTGATCGTAACCCGCGGGCCCGAGGGATCTGTGATCCGGACACGAGATGGGGAGCGGGAAATCAGCGTGGTCAGAGCCGATGAAATCAAAGATCCCACCGGCTGCGGTGACGCCTTCAGGTCCGGCCTGCTGTACGGCCTTTTGAACGACCTCGACCTCATTACGATGTGCCGGATAGGCTCGGTCATGGGCGCCATCAAAATTGCCCACCAGGGGTGCCAGAATCACAATCCGACCCTGGATGAAATCAATGACCGATTCCTTGCGGCTTATGGTTACCGATTTTAGGGTGCAGCTATTGGCTTTTTCTGGAATTTCGGGTATTTACGGGTTGACATTCGCCGCTGGGGAATAGAGAATTTGCGCCCCGCTTCCCCAGGAGCCTGGTGTAGAATGCGGGCTCGATTTCGGTGATGTAGCTCAGCTGGTTAGAGCGCGGCACTCATAATGCTGAGGTCGGTGGTTCAAGCCCACCCATCACCACCATATTTATCAAAGGCTTGCATTAAAGTGAGCCTTTTTTGTTTCCCATTTCGCCAACAGCGAAAATATTTCCAGTATAGGGATAGAGAAAACTCTGTATCGACATCCTGCGGTTATGAAGGCGGCGGCCAGTGCCCCAATTGAGTCAAAGCACTCAGCTTATCCCATTCGACCCACATTTCTGCAATCTTGCCGTCTGCGAATCTAAGGATGCCTATATGCGTTAGCACCCTCTTGTTGCCACTTGGATTCAAAAATTGAAATTTATTTATTTGCCCTGGATGTCAAATTTCTTTTTCCCGAATAATTATACAGTTCCGACGCTCTCGAAACGTCAAGCTTGAACGATGTTCGCTAAGTGATTTGCAAAAGGATTTGATTTTAGTTATTTGTAAAAAGGAAGACAGATCCGCGCACTCTTCCAAATAAAGATTTGAAGCTATAAACCTGACTGACCCTGACTGACTGGGGGAAGTCATGAATAGTTTTCGCGGATTAAAAACACTCACAATCGCAGTCTCAACAGTATTTCTTTTTCACACCTTAGTTGCTACAGAATTCTGGATTGAATCGGTAGCGGCTCGATATTATTGCGGCTCCTTTAGGACGCCCCAACCAGACCCGGATGCGGTCGTGTGGCTCCCATGGAGAACGTACTGCGGTGCAGTGCAAACGATGCCGTCCAGCCCAAACTACTGGAATATTGATGACTTTCCAGACCAAGACATTCCATTTCAAGACTGCGCCGAAGCCGGCTCTGAAGAATGGCAAGTACGCCAGGAAATGGCTACAGGATGCGTCATTGAGAGAACGTCAGAGTTTCGTTCCGTAAACACATATTCTATTCCAATCGCTTGTAACGGCGATGTTTTGGATGATTACTACATCAGCGCTTTCATCGAGGGTTATGAGGCGGATTACGTCATAATATGTCCGGGGTATCCACCACTTAATTTGGGTAATTCAATAACCGGAAGCAAGTATTTTGTGAGGGAGCCGATTGGTCCCTATGAAATAATTGAAGAAAAGAACCACGGGCTACCCCAATGTGGCTTGTCCGCTGGAAACCCCATCAACATCGCAACCGGCAATAAATATCATCGCCAACAGGACGCCTCTTTGCCCGGTGGTTTAGAGCTTGTTCGTCACTACAACAGCAAAGATGAAAATCTTCATTCCTTTGGGATGGGATGGCGTAAAAGTTACTCACGCAAGATCAACCACACATTTTCCGGAGATTCTTCAAATGCTTCGGTAGCAGTGACAAGGGACGATGGTTCAGTTAATTATTGGCGAGTTGAAAACTCACTTCCAAAACCTCCTCTGGATGCCAAAGGCCGGCTAGACGTTGCTTACACTAATGGTCAGATCGATCGATTCACCTACCGGGAAAATGATTCCACGGAGACTTACGATTTTGATGGAAACTTGCTATCGATAGACAACGACCTGGGTGAATACCTTCAGTTTAGCTACACAAATTCACAGCTAAGCGCTGTCACAACCGCTTCAGGTCGGAGCTTAAATTATTCCTACAGCGTTGACGGACTGGTCTATCAAATCAGCAGCAACGATGGCTCAACATGGTCCTATACATACGATCAGAACGACAATCTGACTCAGGTAGAAAATCCTGATGGGTCGGTCAAGACCTATCATTATGAGGATACGAATTTCCCCCATGCGCTCACCGGTGAAACCGATGAAAAAGGAAACCGCATCAGAAGCTGGGCGTATGATGCGACCGGTCGTGCAGTTTTGAGCACCTACGGTGACCTTCAGTCATCCACAGAACGTACTACCATTACCTACAACCCAGATGATACAACTACAACGTCAGGCCCCTTCCAGAATTCAGTAGACCACAGCTTTGAGAATACACATGGAATTGCCAAATTTGACACAGTAAGCGGCCCCTGTGGTGCATGTGGTAATTCCACCAAATCGACAACCTATGACGAACGGGGGAACAAGGACATTGTCGCGGATTTTGAGGGCAATACGACGGATTACGATTACACAGCAGATAATCTGATCCAAAAAATCACTTATGCCGTCGGGACCCCGGAGCAATATGAGATCCATTACAACTGGGACGTGTTTTTAAGAAAGCCTACCCAGACGGTTCGCGGAGAGAAGACAACGAATTATACCTACAATCCTCGCGGTCAAATTTTAACGCAGATGGAAACCGATACGGTAACGCTGAGGACTCGCGTGTGGGTGTATACCTATTTCGAAGCTCCCATAATCGAACCATTGATGGGTAAGCTGAAAAGCGTCGATGGTCCACGCACCGATGTTATGGACGTCACAAATTACGAGTACTACACTTTTGATCATGCCGGTGGTGACTATCTGGCTGGCGATCTGAAGGCTGTTATCAATCCATTGGGGCACCGGACTGATTATCTGAAATACGACGGTAATGGGCGGCTGCTTGAAATGTCGGATGCCAATGGCGTTATTACATCAATTACCTATCATGCGCGTGGTTGGAAGAATTCGACCACGACGGATGGCAAAACAACTTCGTTTACCTACGACAAGGCCGGAAATTTAACTCGTGTAACACAAGCAGATGGCAGCTACATCAACTTCCAATACGATGCTGTTCATCGCCTTACAGCCATTGCAGATAACTTCAACAACCGAGTCGAATACACGCTGGATGCCGCGGGTAATCGAAGCTCTGAAAAAACCTATGACGACAGCGATGTTCTGCGTCGTCAGTTAAGCCGGGGTTTCGATTCCCTCAACCGGCTCGTTAAGCTCATTGACGGCAACAATGACCAAACCCGATACGGTTACGACAACAATGGCAATCGGACCAGTAGAGTGGATGCCAATCTGAACAGCACGTCCTTTGAATACGATGCCCTTGACCGTCTGGCAAAAACCATTGATTCAATCCTGGGTGAAGCCGTGATGAATTATGACGACAGCGACAATCTGATCAGCGTTACCGATCCACTGGGCAATGTCACTCAGTACGGCTATGACGGTCTGGACAATCAGACTCAATTGGATAGCCCGGATACTGGCACCGAAAGCTATGAATATGACGCTGCGGGAAACAGGACAGCGGCCACTGATGGGAGAGGTATCCGCAGCGAATATTTTTACGATACGCTCAACCGGTTAACCGATATTTCCTACCCGGATAGTACACTGGATGTAAGCTTTACCTATGATGTGGGCACCAACGGTAAGGGTCGTCTAAGCAGCATGACCGATGCCGTTGGAACGGTAGATTACACCTACGATGCACGGGGCAATCTAAGCAGCGAAAGCCGCAGCATAGGGCTCCATCAGTACATCACGTCGTATGCCTACAACGCTGCCGATCGATTGCATAAGATCACTTATCCCAGCGGGATGGTGGTCGACTACGCTCTTGATGCCGCAGGTCGAATCACAGCAGTTGATAAAACCGTCAATACAGTGTCGGAAACACTGGTCAGCAATGTCCGGTACGAACCGTTTGGTCCGGTAACTTCCTTCACCTACGGCAACGGATTAGCCTACTCAGCGACGTTTGATCAGGACTACCAATTGGCCCAATTGCAATCGGGTCCCGGGCTGGACTGGCTGTTGGGCTACGACCCAGTGGGAAATATTCTGACCATCGCCGATCAATCTAACGGTTCGGACAATCAGACCTTCACCTACGATGATCTCTACCGCCTTGAAACGGCTCAAGGTGACTATGATGAATCATTCGAATACGATGCCAACGGCAATCGCACGCGCTACTTGAGCGGGATCGTGGATGATCACTACACCTACAAACCACAATCCAACCGCTTGACAACGCAGAACGGCTGGACCTTCACACGCGATGCCGCAGGCAACCGTAGCGAAAAAATTGACGCCGGTGGATACGGTCTTTTATACACCTACGCAGACCACAATCGACTTTCCCGGATATCGATGCGAGATGCATCTGGCGATGCCCTTATCATGGGCTACCAATACGATGGCCGGGGACGAAGGGTCAGCAAAATAAACGGTGGTGGTGAGGTTCACTACATCTATGGACCATCGGGTGAACTTCTCGGTGAATATTCAGCCATTCCAGACGGGGAATTTAAGGACTACGTGTACCTCAATGGTCAGCCTGTCGCAGTCATCACGCGCAGCACAGAAACGGTCATTCCACCCGGTGCAGCGTTGATCGTCGATAATGGCGAACCGGGAACTTCGAGCACAGGTTCATGGCGAACCAAAACCAGCACGAAGGATTATGGGACAGACTATCTGTTGGCCGGTAAGGCTGCCGACCGTAGCTATCGCTGGACTGCCACACCGCCCGGCGTCAATTATCAAGTGTATGCATGGTGGGTGGACAAGAAAAATCAGTCGGCAAACGTTAATTACACAATTCGCTACGGAAAGGGTGAGACAGATACCGTCACGAAAAGTCATAAAACGGGTGGGGGCCAATGGCAGTTGCTTGGCTCATACTACAGCACGGATGGTCAGGATTACGTCGAAGTCAGTTCTGGCAACAAGAAATTTACAGCAGATGCGATTCGCTGGGTTCAGCTTAATGAACCCATCAAGACACTGACCGAAATGACCAATTTCATCCACTTTGATCATCTGGGGACTCCGCGCCGAGTGACAGATGATCATCAAACCGTGGTGTGGCGTTGGGCAAGCACACCGTTTGGGGATTCAGCACCCGATCAAGACCCGGATGGTGATTCTGATAACTTCACCTTGAATCTGAGGTTTCCCGGTCAGTATTACGATGCGGAATCAGGGCTGCATTACAACTACTTCAGGTATTACGATCCGGAGATAGGACGGTACATTGAGAGTGATCCGATTGGGTTGAGGGGCGGAATCAATACCTATGGTTATGTTCTTGAAAACCCCATGAAGGATGTTGATCCACTGGGGCTTCGAGTTGGATTCACGCTACCACCAAACCTGCCGGGCTTAAACGGCTTAGTCAAAAATGGGATTCGTCAACTCTGCAGCAAAAGGGCGCAAATTGCGATCAACGATGCTCTTGAACAGCTGGAGCGTAGAAGATCGAGTGGTGAAGGCTCCAATAATTGTCCTGCTGAAAAAGACTGCTTCAAGTTCTGTGTTTCTGCCAAGTATCTTTCTCCAGGTGTGCTGTGTATTTTTGGCAGTTGGATTACGTTCAACAAACAGAGCCCATGTGGTAGAACGCAGGATGTGCAAAGGACAGATCACGGAATCTTTACAGAGTTTTGTGTTGAAGGTTCCGTGGCAAGCAGCCAGGGAATTTGATCATGAACAAGCATAGTGGTCCTAGCATCCTTCAGACGATAGCAATTTTGCTGGTTTTCCTCTCAGGGAATTTGAGTTGTGCTGGACCTAATTCTGGCCAAAGTGAAGACTCGCTGTCATCGTCATGCGCCGCCTTTGGAACATCGGCGGATGACTTGATTGCAATGGATAACTTGATCCTTGCTTTGTTGGAGGAGGAGAAGTATGAAGCTGTAACAGGGTGTATTGCTCATCAAATTGAATTGGGCTATCACACACCACAGAACTATGCTGATTTGACCATCTACTTGGCGTATGCTGGTTCCTGTAATGGGGCTAAAGATTCGCAGCGGAGTTATCTGCTCTTAATGGCAAGCAGGAACGAAAATTCACCTGTCCCATATTCCCAGATGGAGGACTCTGCAGCAGTCAGAATCGAAGAAGCGATAATGGCCTGCGAAGAAACCAAAGCTCAATAAAAAAAAGACATTACAACTACTTCAGGTACTACGATCCAACGACAGGCAGATACATCACCTCTGATCCGATTGGGCTGGATGGGGGTTTGAATACCTATATTTACGTCAATGCAAATCCGTTAATATTCTCGGACCCCAGGGGGTTGGACAATGTTGGCCGTACGACTGAGCCTCTGACTATAGATGGACGTTGCAAGAGAATATGTTGCGGCTGCAATAGCAGTTTGCGGGAGCTAATAGATGAATCAAATATTAGGTATTGGTGTATTAGTCGCTTCAGTGATCATGGTCTATTTTCTCCATACCGTGCTCGAGGCAGATGTAATCCCAATTGTTTTGTTTTTATGCTCAGTTTCAGTTGTTGTTGTAGATTATCAGCGACGGTATTTCTATCTTGTTGGTTTGGCGCTGTACCCACTAGGAACAACAATAAACGTTGCGATGAGCCGCGACCAATCCCTTTATCCGATCGTTATATTCTATGAATTATCAATGCTAGCATTGATTTTATTTGGCATATTTCTGGGAATCAAAGTGAAACATTGGATGAAAGCAAAGAGCTTGAAAAGCTGATGCAGGGGGGTCGGATTGACCCTGGTTCAACCTCTATACAACTATTTCAGGACACCTGATCCGAGCATTTGGACCGCTCCAAGGTCCGCTTTTATGGATTTACTGCCTGGGAATCGACTTCCCGGTTTCATTGCCGGCTATTTTATTGTCTGCCGTCGATGTCACATTCCACCAGGTAATGTATTTTGTGCATGGTATCCTTGGAACGATCTGGTGGTTTTCAATGTGACAATGCAGAAAAAAGTTGTTGACTTCAAAAAAACGCTATGTTTTTATCCTCAACATGCATGCGCGAGACGTCAATGTGACCAAAGTTACCCATCGGGTCCTCGCTGGCCTGTGTGCGCGTAAATTGAATGTGGATAACC